>CALWTQ010000014.1 GCA_944384505.1 uncultured Mediterraneibacter sp. | reverse complement strand
GTGACTTTGGAGGAATCCGCTGAAAATCTTGAAGGGCGGAGAGATGTTGTTAATCGGCGCGCAGGGATTGTCTGAGCAAAGCGAGTTGCCCGGAGCGCCGATTTGCCCTTAAACATCTCTCCGGCCTGCTAGATTTTCCGGATTCTGGAACGGAACATCGCACGGCTGTCCCCTTTCACAGAATACGTATCGCAAACCATCCGCTCCGCTTCCGGACGTGAGTCACAGAAAATGTTAGTGCGCTAAATAGCTGAACACCTGATTATTAGCTTGTATTTTAAAAAGGATGTGTAAATTTGGAGCAGTCTGTTAAGATATACCGTGAAAACTATTCATTTCTTCCCGAAAGATTTGTTCGGAAGATAGAATATGATCTTAACTATATACAGGAGAGAAAAATCCCCGGCCTCAGGCAAATCTATCTTTTTGGGAGCTGTGCGAGAGGCGAGGTTCGAAGTACCAGTGATATAGATCTTCTGATCGTTACTGACAGCAAAATACGGGATCGTGTTCTGGCTGCGGATATCCGCTGGACCCTTGACGAGAAGAGGGAAGGGGTTCGCACAGATATTGTATACACGAATACACAATCAGAGAAAGGACCATCTGCATTTCAAAACGCAGTAGACCGGGATAAAAAATTGATATTGGAGGTAATGTGATGATCAAAAATTCGTACATTGACATTGCACAGAACGACCTGGAATATCTGGAATCAGTTCTGGAAACTGGCAGCCGGTTTTATAATCAGCTTGCGGTACAGTGCCAGCAGGTGACAGAGAAATATCTGAAGGGATACCTTGATAAACTGCTGACAGATGAGGATATTTCAGATTTATTAAGACGGCACAATATGAAGAGAATCGCTTCAAAGCTGAATGAAATTTATCCTGAATTAAAGCTGGATACAGTAGGGCTTGCGTATCTTACAGATTTTTATTTTGACGCGAGATATCCGGGAGATGATTTTATGATAGTATCTGAGGATGAATTTCAAAAATGTCTTTCCGTCATGTATGATACTGTCAACAAGTTAAAGTCTTTAGAAAATTGAGCGGAGCTGACTACCCTGATCGTGCCGGGAGAGAATGACTCTCAGGCGGAGAGAATTGTTACAGCGTCCCGAAAAAACGGCATAAAGCCCTCCGGCTATGACATATAATAGCATAAGCATAAACAGACAGAAGGAATTACATGAACGATTCGGAAGCGCGCCGCAGAGAACTTCTGCGGCAGACACGCAGACTTTATCATGAAGGGCAGGAGATCCCGGCTGTCCATCCCAGATACGGCCGGATATACCATAGTCTGTACGATGGCGGGGAAGAGACCGCGGAGCAGAGCTCCGGAAGCTTCTACATACGTCTTGTGATTGGGATTCTCTGCTTTATCTGCTTTGTCTATATGGATCAGAGCAAGGTGAGCGTGGCGGAAGTGGACAGCGCCGCCATCGTCAGCCAGATTGAGAAGGATCTGGATGTGGAGGAGATAAAAGAAGTATTCAGTCCGGTTTCCCCGTAAGACAGAGGACGTGCCGGAAGAGGTTCAGGACGAGGCTTAGTAAGAGGCTTCGGAAGAGGCTCAGGAAGAAGAGCGCTCCAGGTATTCCTCCAGAGTAATGCCTTCTTCCATAATCACTGCCGCGGCTTCGGTTCCGACATAACGGTAATGCCAGGGCTCGTAGACAATTCCGGTGATCTCTTCCCTGCCCTCGGGATAACGGAGAATAAAACCATATTCATGACAATGGGCAAAAAGCCACTGCTGCTCCGGAGTATCGGCCTGCCTCTCATCGAGTTCTGTATACCCGTCAGCAATAATATCTACGGCAAGGCCCGAGGCATGTTCGCTCGTACCGGGAACCGCCACAGATCTTGCCGCCTCATTGTATGCGTCAAAAGGAGAAAGACCGTCAGATATGTATTTCTCTGTATCAGTATTAAAGAGGTCTATCTGCTGGTCATAAGATCGATACGCGGACGTTACATACATTCTAAGCCCCTGTGCGGCTCCATCTTCCATCATCCGCTGCAGATCCTGGACAATACGGGCATCCACAGAATGCTCAGAATCAATGGGCGCAAGTTCAGCGGGGACATAGGACGGATCAAGCGGATGATTCCGGTTAATAAGTGCGAGAAACCAGTTCTCGCTGTCTGCGAGTATATGGCTGTTGTCTTCATCCTCCGGGGAGGTCAGGGGCAGATCCGCTGCGGCGGCGCCGGAGAGGGGCGCTAATTCCGTTCCCTTTCCGGATGAATCACTGAAAAATTCTGGGAGGAGGAAAAAACCGCCGCATCCCAGAATGCCACAAACCAGGCCGAGAGAAAAGAGTTTCAGCCGTCGGAATATTTTTTTCTTAAGAAAAACCATAATATATGCCATCCATCAGTTTATTCATTGCATCAGTTCAGCCATCAGAAACAGAGAGGGTTGAACTGTTTATATTTACAGGATTATAGTGTGTTCAGATGATTGACAAGGAGCGTCGCGATTTTAGAACAGGGAGCCTGAGAACATACGGCGCCTAATCTTTCCGCGACCATAGGCATTCCGTATACGACGCAGGATTCCTTGTCCTGACCGATTGTATACGCGCCGTTTTTGCGCATGGCGAGAAGCCCTTCGGCTCCATCGGCGCCCATGCCGGTCAGTATTATTCCGATCGCGTCACTTTTTACAGTCTGGGCGACAGACTGAAATAGAACGTCCACAGACGGGCGGTGGCCATTGACCTTTTTGCCCGGACGGCAGGAGACGATGTAATTGACTCCCTGCTTCTCAACCTTCATATGGCAGCTCCCCCCGGGAGCGATCAGTACCAGTCCCTGCCGGATGATATCCCCGTTTTCCGCCTCCTTTACATCCATGGCGCACAGACGGTTCAGGCGTTCCGCGTACATCTTTGTAAATCCCTCCGGCATGTGCTGCGTCACAACGATTCCCGGAGTATTTGCGGGAAGATCTTTTAACACTTCCAGAGTTGCCTCCGTTCCTCCGGTAGACGCTCCAAGAGCGATTACAGTATTTTTCAGCTTCAGAGAAGCAGGATTTGTGAGCTTCAGCTGGCCTGCGGAGAGCTGAGGGAGATTGATGTGAAGGCGGGGGATCGTCCTGTCTGCAGAGGAGGCCGCGGAATCAGAAGCAGACCTGGAGGCCTCGCTTCCTGAATGAGGGGCGATGGCTGCAGTACGCGGGACTTTCACCGTGGCTTTCGAAGCCATAACAATCTTCGTGGCAAGGCTGCGGATAAAGATCTCCGTTGTATTGTCCTTCGTCATATCAGGTTTCCTGACAAAGTCCACGGCCCCATAAGAGAGCGCGTCAAACACACTTACATTCAGAGAAGAAACAAGTACGACAGGAACCGGATGTTCAGGAATCAGTTTTTTCAGAAAATCAATCCCGTTCATCCCGGGCATTTCCACATCCAGAGAAACAACATCGGGTTTGAGGGAAGCCACTTTTTTCATTGCGTCAAAGGCATTCATTGCATGTCCAATAACCGTGATTCTCGAATTAACCTTCGGGAGCTGAGCGCTCAAAAAACGGCAGAAGACAAGAGAGTCGTCTACAATAAGAAGTCTGATTGGATTATCTTTATTCATGGAATCAGTGTTCCCCTTTCTATTTCAGCGGTTTTCTGTAAACAGACGGCTGAACATATTGAAACTTCATGCCAGAGCGTTCCAGCGATTCGGAATGTCCGATCAGCAGATATGCCCCCGGCACCATCGCGTCATAGAAACGCTGAATAAGAGCGGCCTTTGTGGGCTGATCAAAATAAATCATAACATTCCGGCAGAAGATCACGTCAAATTTCAGTTTAAATTTAATCGGATCCATAAGATTAAATGTACGGAAGATCACATTATTCTTCAAAGCCGGAGTTACGGTATATACCCCGGGCTCCCCGGCTGGCCGGAAATATTTCCGGATCCAGGAAGCCGGGAGCCTGCTCAGGGATTCCTTGTCATAAACCGCCGACTGCGCGGCGCTGAGGACATTCTGCGAAATGTCAGTGGCAAGGACACGGGTGTCCCAGCTCGCTGACTTTGCGCCGAAATACTCCTTCAGAAGGATGGAGAGCGTATAGGGCTCTTCACCCGTGGAACATCCGGCGCTCCAGATACTTAATACCCGGTCCTTCTTCACCTGTTCAAGCCAGGGGAGAATTGTGTCCGAAAAGAATTTGAAATGGGCTTCCTCCCTCATAAAAAAAGTATAATTGGTAGTGAGATGATTCAGGAGCGTTTCAATATCCTTCGGATTTTTCTGCTGTATGATTTTGTCAATATACTCTTTAAATGAACTCATGCCGAGCGAGTGAATCGTGTTTGTGAGGCGTCCTACGATCAGCTGCTTCTTTTTGCTCAGATCAATTCCGTAATTACTTTTGATAAAGTCAACAAGCCTCTTAAAATCTTCATTGCTCAGTGTCATCATGGTACGAGAGCTCCTTTCATCATTTTAAGGCTGTATGAGAGCAGAGCAGTCCAGGAAAAGAACCACTTTACCATCCTCAACCGACGCCATATAAGAAGCGAATTTCTGTCTGTTCTCAATCGGCACCGGAGAAGCCTCAGATGTATCCACAGTCAGAACCTGAGATACGGAATCCACACAGATGCCGATCCGGTCTGACCCGATATCAAGTATTATGATGCACGTAGTCGGAGTATACTCCAGGAAAGGCTTCCCGAGACGCAGCCGTATATCAATAATCGGGATAATCTGCCCTCTGAGATTGATGATGCCCCTGACATAATCCGGCACAAGCGGCAGGGAACGAATACTGTGATTCGTGATAATCTCAATCACCTGTTCCGTGGGAACAGCATATGTAAGCCCGTCTGAAACGAAAGTCAGAAACCCTTTTATAGAACTCTGGCCATCGGAAGAAGCAAATTCATTCTCCATATCGGGCGCATCAAGTACTGCTGCCTCTTCGTTAACATTTGACATAATAGATTTCCTCCTAAACGTTTGCTGATTAATAAGTATTCATTACTGCTGAGTGGATCGCGGCAATATCGAGGATAATGCTGATATTGCCGTCCCCGAGAATCGTTAATCCGCTGAGGCCGTAATTCTTAATTCCGAAATTATTCAGGTAGGTGGGGACAGGCTTTACAACAACCTGCTGCTCACCGAGAAGACTGTCCACAAAGAGACAGTAGGATCTGTCGTTCGCTTCCACCCACATCAGGATTCCGTCCTCAATATTCGTGCATACATCATCATATATGCCATACAGCTGATGGAGCCGTATTACAGGATAGAACTCATCCATGCACTTGATCAGTTCATTGCCGGCCGCATCAAATATAATATCCTCAGAAGAGACCTTAAAGGACTGTCTGATATTGGAAATCGGGACTGTAAATACAGAATTCCCCACAGACAGTTCCATGCCGTCCACAATCGCGAGTGTGAGAGGGATCTTCAAAGTTGTACAGGATCCCTGGCCTTTCTCACTGGTCATCGTCACAGTGCCGCCCAGAGACTCAATATTCTTCTTCACAACGTCCATTCCGACGCCGCGGCCGGAATACTCTGTCACTTCCGAGTTGGTAGAGAAGCCGGGTTCCATCAGAAGGGCAAGAATCTCCTTCTTTGAATACTCCTCCTCCGGCTTTGTCAGGAAACCATTGTTCCTCGCCTTGGCAAGAACCTTGTCCGTATCGACGCCGTAGCCGTCGTCCTGGACGGAGATGATAACCTCATTTCCCGTATGGACAGCGGAAAGGATAATCTCACCCTGAGGATCCTTGCCGGCCGCAATCCGCTCCTCTTTCGTCTCCTCGATCCCGTGGTCCATAGAATTCCGGACAATATGCATGATAGGATCGCTGATATTGTCCACAATAGACTTGTCAAGCTCTGTATCTTCACCGACAAGGGTGAGCCTGACATCCTTATTCAGAGTCTTCCTCATATCCCGCACGATACGGTTCATCTTCTGGAACACACCTGAGACAGAAACCATCCGGAGAGACATCGAGATATCCTGCAGATCATCGGTCAGCTTGCGCAGCTGCCTGGCGGACTTCATAAAGTTGTCAAGCTTAAGCCCTTTAAGATCCGGGGAGGATGTCACCATAGACTCTGTGATTACAATCTCGCCCACAAGCGCCATAAGGCTGTCCAGCTTAGAGAGGTTCACGCTGATCAGATTCTGCTTAACCGGCGCGTGATGCACGGGGGCAGACTGATTTCTCGTCTCGGGAGCCTTTGCGGGAGCCTCCTTCTTCTCAGCTGAAGCGGGCTCTTTCTTTTCCTCAGCGGAAGCAGCTGCGTTTTCAATGATCTCATAGGAATGGATATTGTTGCTTCCCGCCACGATTACGGCAGCTTTCTTCGCCTGTTCTTCATCACTGAATCCGATGTAGAACCCATTTTCAACAATCTGCTTTGAAGAAGCGCTGTTTGTCTCCACATCAGAAGGATAGAAAGAAAAGTCATACCCCGTCTCTGTCAGAGCCGTAATAAGCATAAAAGCCCTCAGATTTTCCATTCCGCATCCTTCTTCGAAGAAGACACGGATGCAGTACGGAGAGTCGGGAAGGACTGAAGCAGGAACTCCTGACGATACTTCCGCCGGTTTCGAAGAGACGTTGGAACCGCTCTCTGACCCCGGAGACTGGTTGCTTATTTTAGACAAAAAATCGTTTATCTCATCAATAAAACTGTCGATATTAGTACTGAGAGGTTCGTTGTTTTCTACCTTCTCAACTTCTTCACGAAGCCGGTCGACAGATTTGAACATAAGATTGAACAGTTCGGCCTTTTGCTGTGAGTCAAGGGCAGACATCCCGTTTTCCCTGATGTAGAAAAACAGATCCTCAATATGATGAGCGATCTCCATCAGAGAATTAAATTCCAGCATGGCGGAGGAACCCTTAATTGTATGCATGCTTCGGAAAATTTCATTGACTTCGTCCTCCGTGAAGTCTTTGTTCTGTTCAGCCTCGATAAGAAGTTCATCAAGCCGTTCCAACAGTGAATTGGTTTCAAATAGATATGTATCGAGTAAGCTGTCAGTTCCGTTATCCATGTTTTGCACCGCCTTTGATTTGATAGTTTGTGTCGACAGACAGGCATCTGCACTCTGCAGATACAGATGTCTCAGACACCTCTGTCGTTCTATATTTCGACAGAAACAGAAAAAAAATAATTGCCAAGAGGTGAAAAAATGCCAAATATTTTAAAAGTTACGACCCCGGCTGCAGGATATGACAATATGAACAACGTAAAATCAAACCCTGAGATGCAGAATCCTGTGCATGTACAAGGGCCGGTAAATCCGGCGAAAGTCGTCAAGCCTGACGCCAGAAGCGACGCCTCAGGCGAAGCACCTGAGCTCAAATATCAGTTCGAGACAAATTTTGATACATTTGTGCAGCAGCTCAAAAACATGCCGGTGCTGGCAGAGGAGCTCCCCAGGCTGTTCAATGAATTCGCGGGAATGTCCGTAGAGTCCGGGATGGGGGGAGGCATTGCGGCGGAGATCGCTGAATTTCTCAATATGATCAGTGTAAATCCTGAGAATATGGGGGAGGTTATGAAAACGCAGATTCAGTCCTCCGTGCGGTACACAGGCGCGTTTTTCTCACTTCTGAGGAAGGTGCTCTCAGAGACAAAGTCTGTGGAGCTGAAAAACAGTATTCTGACTTTCCTGAAAAAATATACGGATATGGCAGAGAGCGGCAGTGTTCTGAAAGACATCAGGAGAGATCTGAGTGAAGTCATGCAGAGGATGCTTCCCAAAGCCCGTGAACAGACCGCTCAGATGGAACAGAGGATGATCTATAACAATACAGGCTCGCCGGAACAGACGGCCGAGAACCTGCGCACCCTGAAGTCGGATATCCTGCCGTATCTGAACAGCTACATCTCCCAGACCCATGACCGGGGCGTGCTCAGGGATACGACGGCCCACATCGCCGAACTGACCGGGAGATATGAGAACGGCCAGATGGAAGGGGTGCTGAAGGCGTTTGAAAAGCTGTTTGATTACCAGACGATGCAGCAGTATTTCCAGGGATTTGACAGCGGGAAACTGTTTGAAGTGCTCGCAGGGACAGAGTTTGAGAAGGCAGTTCAGCAGAACCGCGAGATGGGGACGCTGGCCGAAATCATAAAGAAAGGCGTCTCAGGGGAAGCGGGAACCGAGAACCGGCAGGCGTTTGTACGGCTCATGGAAGCGATTGTACTCAATGAGAGCGTCTATATGCCGGTTCTGCATATTATGCTTCCTGTATGCGTGGACGGAAGGATGATGTTTTCAGAAATGTGGGTGGATCCGGACGCCGGGGACGGCGGCTCTGAGGCTTATAGCGACGAGGACGGCGGACAGAGGAATATCCGCGGACTGGTTAAATTTGATATAGAAGACCTCGGCTTTTTCGACCTGTTCTTTTCTTATGGAAGAGACCGGGTCTCCATGCAGATCAATATTCCGGATGAGCTGGAAGGAGACAGCCGGAAGATCCAGGACGACATCCGCCGGATCCTGAGTGAACACTCTATAGAAGCGGAAGAGCTGGTGCTTGGAAAGAACTCCATATCCATTCCGCTGACAGAAGCATTCCCAAAATTGAAAGAAAGGAAGAATTCGATCAATGTCAGTGTTTGATGATGTGCTGAACCAGAAAGCGGTTGCGCTTTCTTACGATGAGGAAGGAAACGCGGCCCCTGTTATTGTAGCTTCGGGCATGGGGTATCTGGCCCGGAAGATTATAGACACGGCGAAGGAGAGCGGCGTTCCCATATATGAGGACAATTCACTTGCCACAGTCCTGACCCAGCTGGATCTCGGAAGCGAAATCCCGGAGGAACTTTACGCCGCAGTCGTTGATATCTATGTGTATTTCCTTAATTATGGAAGAAACAGAAAACAGACCAAAGCAGTAGAAACAGAAAACAGAACAGAAACCGGAGGGGAAGAAGAGCAGCCCTCACAGCTGGAACAGAAGTAAAAAAACACCCGGCCACGCACATATGAGGCCGGGTGTTTTTTTATCTGCGGCTCAGGAACCGGTGAAGGCTCCTGAAGCCGGATTAATATTTATCGTTGTTTCCTACAAACGACGGAGCTGGCTCCGGAGCAGGAGCGGGTGTGTAAGAGCTGGTCTGCATAAAAGAAGGCTCTTTAGCAGGAGCGGGCGCCGGTTCGGAAGAAACCTCACCGCATTCCCCGTCCTGGCGGAACTTAAATCCGGAAAGAATATCTTTCAGCAGAGCAGCCTGGCCGGACAGCTCTTCACTGGCCGCGGCGCTTTCCTCAGCTGTAGCGGAATTGGTCTGAACAACACTGGAGATCTGGTCGATTCCGGTTGTTACCTGTGTGATCGCGTCAGCCTGAGCGCGGGTAGTGTCAGAAATCGAAGAGATCTGGTCAACGACAAGCTGCGCGTTGGCCACAACTTTGTTCATAGACTCCGCGGTCTCGTCCGCGATACGGATTCCCTTTTCTACAGCCGCGATCGCGTTCTGAATCATGACCGTAGTATCCTGAGCGGCATCCTGGCTTTTGCCCGCGAGGTTGCGCACCTCTTCAGCCACAACCGCGAAGCCTTTCCCCGCGGAGCCGGCTCTTGCCGCCTCAACGGCCGCGTTCAGCGCGAGGATGTTTGTCTGGAAAGCGATATCCTCTATTGTCTTGATGATCTTATGAATCTGGTTCGAAGTCTCCTTGATTTCGGCCATCGCGTTTGTCATCTCGCTCATATGGAGATTGCTGTCCATCATATCATCCCCCACACTGTGGGCAAGGCTGCTCGCGGATTCGGCATTCTTGGCGGACTCTGTTACCTGGGAAGAAATATCGTTGATCGTAGCAGCCAGTTCCTGAACGGAACTTGCCTGTTCCGTAGCGCCCTGCGAAAGCGCCTGTGCGCCTGTGGACACCTGGTCCGCTCCAGCGTCTACCTGGACAGCGGACTCCTGAATCTGATGCAGAGAAGAGTTCAGGCGGAAACAGATACTCCGCATAGCCTTCAGAATCGGCTCATAACCGTTGACATACAGCTCTTTGCAGTCGGACGCAACCGTAAAATCTCCTGTGCTCATATGCGTCAGAATACGGCTTTCATCCGTAATGATCCGGTGAAGATTGCGAACGATCGTCGCTGTGCTCTCCATAATATAGCCGATCTCACCTGTACCTCTGTGAGCGGAGACGGGACTGTCCAGATCACCCTCAGCGAGCGCGTGCAGACGGTCCGCACATTCCTCAAGGGGCCGGAACAGAATTGATTTTGCCATATAAATAAAAAGGAAAGGCAGAATCAGGGAAGCCGCCAGAAGAATGACCGCAATCAGCGTCAGGACTGAGAAAGAACCATTCTGTAGAGTCGCGGCAATTGCGATTACCGCTGCGGCGCAGGCTATCAGTGCAAGTAGAAAACACGCGGTGCAGATCTGCCGCTTTAATGCTGTTTTTTGATTCATTTTGTGTGCTCCTCTCTTAAGTAAAGTGTATGGATTGAGAGAAATGCAGCTCTCAATCCATTTATATTTCGACATTAAATTGAAAAAGATAAGGGTTAGAAAAATGTTAAAAATAAAAAAATGTATTGACATTTGGGGGGGAGTGAAATAAACTAACAGAATAGCAGAGGTCGAATTGTGTCTAAAAAAGGCAGAACGGGCATCTGTTTAACCATATTTCGTTTGAAAGGGGGCGATTTTATGGCAGTTAGCGGTCTTTATGGCAATTCTATCGGAATGATGTCGAAAGCTCTTGATTTCCTCTGGGAGAAAGAGTCAGTCATATCGAACAATCTGGCGAATGTAGAAACACCCGGATACAAAGCGCAATATGTAACATTTGAGGAAGAGTTTCAGAACAGGCTCAAAGCTGCTTCTGCTGATCCCAGCGGAGCTGCGGTCAGAGATGCGGTCGGGGCCAGCAGATATACAGTCCATACATCAAGAAATGAGACTGCACGGGCGGACGGAAACAATGTGAACGCGGATAGCGAGATGATGGAGCTCACGAGAACTTCACTGCAGTATCAGTACCTGCTGCGCAGTGTGAGCAGTGACATCAGCCGTCTGAATACAGTAATCACCGGACAGTAGCGGCAGCGAGAGGTTATGCGTGTCCGGAAAAAATGACAGACTTTTATAGAAAATCCTGTCAAAGCAGAAAGGAAGTCAGTATATATTATGGAAACTAGTTTTATCACTCCCATTCAGCCGTGGAGATCGATCGGCGAGATCGGCGGAGATTCCGCGGTATATGGTGAATCTGCAGCCAACGGCAATATGTTCCAGAGCATTTTTGAAAGTGCAGTACAGGATGTAAGAAACACGGAGAGCAATCTTCAGTCACAGCAGTACCTTTTGTCAACCGGCCAGATCAACGATCCGCATACAGTGCAGATCGCTGCATCCGAGGCTCAGCTCGCGACGAATATGCTGGTTCAGCTCCGCAACAAGGCGCTGGATGCCTACAATGAGCTGATGCGGATCAGCTTGTAGACGTGACAAAGGAAGGTACGTGAGATGAAGCCTGATATAAAAAAGAAACTTACGGAGCTTAAGGAGTTTGTGGGACGTCTTGACAAGAAAGTCAAGATCATATCCGCGATTGTCGCGGCTGCCGTCATCATCGGGGCTATCGTTATAGCCGTGGCTCTGAACCAGAAGGACTATGTCCCGCTCTTTTCGGAACTGTCTCAGGACGAGGCGGCGGAGATCGTCGGGAAACTTCAGGAAGACGGAGTGGATTACCGCTATGAAGGGGATGGGACAATCCTCGTCGAACAGTCGCAGGCGGACAGCACAAGGGCCAGCCTTGTGTATGAGGGTTACCCGAGCAGCGGCTTTACTTATGACGTCTTCACAGAGAATGCCGGCGGCATGGCGACGGACTCCGAGCAGCAGACATACAAGCTCTATGAACTTCAGAACCGGATCGGAGCTACGATCGGACTTTTCGACGGGGTAAGGGACGCTAAGGTGACCATTGCCCTCGGCCAGGAACAGCAGTATGTTCTGGAGGATACATCCGGAAACGGCGCGAGCGCGTCTGTCGTTGTCACGATGGAGAACGGCGCGGAGCTGAGCAGCAAACAGGCGTCGGCTATCCAGCGTCTGGTGGCCCGCAGTGTGCCGAATATGGAGATGGAGAATGTTTCCGTTTTTGATCAGAACGGAGTTGAGCTGTCCGAGGCGGGCGGGGACGCCGCGTCAGGATCGACGGAGGCGGAGCTGGCCCAGATAGTCGAGCAGAAGATCGAGCAGAAGGCGATCAACGTTCTCATACCGTTCTACGGGGATGGAAACGTGAGAGTATCGGCCAACGGAAGAATCAACATGGACCGGATTATCCGGGAGACTACTACATATACGACGCCGGACAAGATCGATGAGAACGATAAGACGGGCATCATCTCGAGCGAATCCGGATCCAATACCCAGGGAACCGGTACAAACGCCGCGGCCGGCGTGGCCGGAACGGAGGAAAACGCCGACATCACGCAGTACAACCAGCAGGACGGAACCGCGAACGACACCTACAGCAGCGAGACATACGACCGGGACTATCTGGTCAACCAGGTGAAAGAGCAGACGGAGATTGACCCCGGCGTAATGGATGATCTGACGATTTCAGTGTCAATTAACGGCACCAATTTCGGGAACCTGACCTACGATGAAGTGCGTCAGCTGGTTGCAAACGCGACCGGAATCGCAATGGATGAGATCGACCAGAAGATTACTGCTGTAGCTGCCCCGTTCTACACAGAAGAAGACACGCAGACAGCAGGCGCGGACGTGCGGAGTCTCCTCGACGACATGCCGCTGCGCATCATCATCGGTGCGGCAATTCTTGTCGCTCTTCTGATAGTGATTCTGATCATTGTAGTAATCATCCGGAGCAGGCGCAGGAAGAAGCGTCTCGCGCTGGAAGCCTCTGAGACAGAGCCTGTTATCGTGCCTGAACAGACTGAGGACGACAGAGATCTTCTCAGCGTACAGAATGAACGAAGCCGTGAACTGCGCGAAAATATCAGGGATTTCGCTGAGACGAATCCTGAGATATCGGCGCAGATGCTGAGGTCATGGCTGAATGGAGGAAAAGACGATGGCTCAGACCCAATCTAATCCGCAGGATCTTACCCCCGAACAAAAGGCGGCGACCGTAGTTGTCGCCCTCGGGGCGGACAAAGCGTCAAAAGTATATAAATATCTGAGTGCCGAGGAAGTGGAAAAGCTCACACTGGAAGTCGCCAAGCTCGGTCATGTGGAATCAGGGAAAACCGAAGAGGTTCTGGATGATTTCTACAAGACCTGCCTGACCCGGAAAGTGGTCACAGACGGCGGCATGGAATATGCAAGAACAGTTCTTGAGAAAGCATACGGTGAGTCTACAGCGAGGGAGCTGCTGCAGAAGGTTGCCAAGTATCTGAAGAACCGTTCTTTTGAATTCCTGCATAAAATGGACAGTAAGAACCTGTTCGCCGTACTCCAGTTCGAACGGCCCCAGACAATCGCCATGGTCCTCTCTTACTCAGACGCCCAGCAGGCCGCGGAAGTGATCACAGAGCTTCCTGAGGAGAAAAGGATCAAGGTTGTTGAAGCGATCGCCAAGATGGAGAGCGCATCTCCGGAAGCGATCAAAATCGTGGAGAAAGAACTCAGAGAAAAGTTCAACAGTATCCTTACAACAGACTTCACAACGATCGGCGGCGTAGATTACATCGCAGACGTTATGAACAATATGGATCGTTCCAACGAGAAGTACATCTTCGACGAGATGAACAAGACAGAGCCGGAACTCGCGGATACAATCCGGAAGAAGATGTTTGTATTCGAAGATATCGCTTCTATGGACAACCGCTCGATCCAGCGTTTTATCAGGGAGTGCGATATGAAGGATATTGTCTACGCCCTCAAGGGAGCGGACGATTCCATCGCGTCTCTGTTCTACTCGAATATGTCCACCCGTATGGCGGACACGATCAAATCCGACCTGGAGATTACAGTCAATGTACGTCTGAGAGACGTGGAAGAGGCACAGCAGCGCATTGTAAATATCATCAGGCGGCTTGATGAAGAGGGAGAACTTGTAATCAGCAAGGGCGGAAAGGATGAGATCATTGTCTAGAAGCATAGTGAATAATCCGGAGCATACGTCATGGCACGAAGCCAGCTTTCCGGACCTGATGAACACTGTCGTATATCCCGATGAGCAGCAGGAGGATTCCGAGGCGTCCGCGTACACAGAGGAAGCTGAGCGCCGGATGCGCGAGAGCATCGCCGTCCAGGAAGAAAGCATACGGAAATCCCAGGAGATTCTGGCGAGAGCGAGAGAAGAGGCCTCAAAGATTAAGAAGGACGCCTATGAGGCCGGCTATCTCCGGGGCATGAAGCAGGGGTGCGACGAAGGCCGTCAGAAGGCTTACGAGGAGCATAAAGAAGAGCTGGCATCCGAGTGCAGGGCGCTGGAGAAGAAGATCAGCGACTATGTTCTGGAGATGGAGCACGCCAAAGAGCGAGTGATGGAAGAGTACCTGGACGATCTGAAGGACATCTCCCTGGCGATCGGGGAAAAGATCATCCAGACAAGCCTGAAATCAAGCGGCGCGGTAGTGAAAAACATGATTCTGGCCGCGGTGGAAAAATTAAAAAAGACAGCATGGGCAAAGATCTACATAGCCGAGGATCCGGAACGCGGAGAAGCAGAGATCCAGGGCGATGAAGAACTGCTAAATGAATTGTCAAAAATATCAGATAATGTTAAAATAATTGTTATGGACGACGCCGCGCCGGGAACCTGCCTGGTGGAACTTCCGGACGAGGTGATGGACATCAGCGTGGGAACCCAGCTGGAGAATATCCGTGAAATCCTGAATAACGCGAGAGTCTGATCTTAATTGAGGTGGATTAAGAATGCTGAAAGAAATACCGAAGTTAATAATGCAGGCAGAGACAATCAACCATACTGGAAGGATTGAGAATGTCACCGGCATGTCCATGGAAGCGTCTGGCGGAAGCGCCAATATCGGCGATATCGTAATGATCTACGACGAGGAACAGCACAGGCAGATTCAGGCGGAAGTAGTAGGATTCCGCGATGACCGCGTGCAGCTTATGGCCTATGAGAGCATAAGCGGAATCGGTTCAAACAGTTTTGTGAGAAATACGAAGAAAAGATTGAAAATACCGGTGGGGGAGTTCCTTAGAGGCCGGATTATAGACGCGCTGGGGCGTCCGATGGACGACAAAGGCAGTTTTACTTCCCCCCGGTATTATTATGTTGAGAATCCCAGGATCAATCCTTTGAGCAGGCCCAGGATTTCAGAACCTCTCAACTTCGGGATCAAGGCGATTGACGGACTTAACACCATCGGGAAGGGACAGCGTATCGGAATCTTTGCCGGGAGCGGCGTGGGGAAAAGTACGCTGATGGGTATGATCGCAAGGAATGTCCATTCAGATATCAACGTCATCGCCCTGGTGGGAGAGCGTGGAAGAGAGGTCCTTGAATTCGTGGAGAAGGATCTGGGGCCGGAGGGAATGAAGAGATCCGTTCTTGTGGTGGCGACGTCGGATCAGCCGGCCATGCTCCGCATGAAATGCCCCCTCGTGGCTACAACCATTGCGGAATATTTCAAAGATCAGGGGAAAGACGTCATGCTTATGATGGATTCTCTTACCCGGTTTGCCATGGCGCAGAGAGAGATCGGGCTTGCCACCGGAGAGCCGCCGGTGGCAAGAGGATATACCCCTTCAATCTATGCCGAGTTTCCGAAGCTGCTGGAGCGCAGCGGGAATTTCGAAAAAGGCTCCATCACCGGAGTCTATACCGTGCTGGTAGAGGGGGATGATACGAATGAGCCGGTGGCAGATACCGTCCGCGGTATTCTGGACGGACATATTGTACTGTCCAGGAAGCTGGCCAATTCCAACCACTTCCCTGCGATCGATGTCAACGCCAGCATATCGAGGCTTATGGCGGAGATTGTGGATGACGAGCACAAGGGCCTGGCGTCCCAGATGCGGGATATCCTGAGCCTTTACGCGCAGAATGAGGATCTGATCTCCATCGGCGCATACAAAGCGGGTACGAACCCAAGGCTTGATTACGCGATCTCTAAGATTCAGCAGATTAATGATTTCCTCATGCAGAAAACCGATGAGAACTTTACCATAAAGGAGTCGGTGGATATTATGAGGAAGATCCTCGGAAACCGCCGTTGACGCACATAGGCAGAGGGGACAGTTATGAAGAAATTTTCATTTTCCCTGGAGCGGGTGCTCAATTACAAAGAACAGGTGGAACAAAGCCTGAGAAACGAGCACGGACAGGCGGTAAAAAAAGTAAAGGACAAGGAAGAGGAGATCCGGGGCCTGGAAGATGATTTCGTACAGTACCGCGAAGAGACCGGCCAGAAAGAAGCTTTCCGGACTTCACCCGCCAGGATGCGGGGCGAATCAGCTTACCTGAATGCGCTGATCGGCCGGATCGGAAGTGAAAAGGCAAGGCTTTCTGAACTCCAGAAAGAGGAGGAGCAGAAAAGGGAAGAGGTTATCCGTGCGAAACAGGAGACGTCCTCCATCCAGATGCTCCGGGATAAGAAGAAGTTAGAATATGACATTGCTGAGGCGAAAGCCAGAGAACTGGAAATCGAAGAATTTGTTTCAAACCGCATGATTTCCAGAAAGAAACACTAAGCTGGTAATTCTGTTCTATTTCTGGAACAGGTTGCCATAGATACTTTAGGACAAAGGAGGTGAGTGAGAGAGATGAACACAGGTATGCAGAACATGGCCATGCAGGCAATGATCAGTTCGGGATCCTATATGACTCCCGGTTCAGCCGGCTCAGGCACGCAGGCGGGAAGCGCCGCGGATCAGGGCGGAAATCTGTTCTCAGGCATGATAAAAGAGATGCAGGCAGCATCGTCGTATCCCCGGGGAACGGTTCAGGCCGCAGCATCCGGAAGACGTCCGGGGGATGAGGAATCATCACCTGAGACCGGGAATGCGCAGGCGGTGCAGATGGCTTCCCTGATGGGCAGTCCGCTTATGAATCCGGTTATTCCGGCCGTTCCGGTCATTCCGGTACCGGCAGAGGGGATAGCCCCGGGAAATGTGCCGGTGGTGGATCAGCCGGGAGCTGTGACAACGCCAGGATCCGCATGGATGCAGACACCGCAGGGCACGGACGGGCAGATTCCTTATGAGGGCAGTCTGCTATCAGAAGCACCGGTTCTTTCCACCGGCGTCCCGGTACAGCAGGATGTTCCAATGCAGGCAGAAGTAGTACAGCAGAATGTTCCAGCCCAGGCAGAAGCGGTACAGCAGAATGTTCCGGCCCAGGCAGAAGCAGTACAGCAGAATGTTCCAGGGCAGGCAGAAGCAGTACAGCAGAGTGTTCCAGCGCAGACAGAACCCGTACAGCAGGCAGATCCGGATCACAGTTCCGGCGCCGCGATGCAGGATGCGGCTTCCCGGGAGATCGCGGAAACGGTCAGCGAGGGCAGAACAGCACTGGCTGAGGGAGGTATTCAGCAGACAGAAACCTTCCGTACAGAGGAAGGAAGCGAGGTTTCCGGGCGGATGATTCAGACAGACTCCGCAGGGAGCGCTAAGACTGCAGAAACGGCTGCGGCTTTCGGACAGCAGACAGCTGTTCCGGGCGAACGCGGGAAACTGCGGACAACGTCAGAACATGAAGCTCAGCAGCCGGGAACCGACGGTTCAGCCGGGATGTCCGCAGCAGGAAGTGTGTCGCATGCGGCAGCGCAGGCCACATCCGAGCCGGTTTCAGAGACCCTGCATTTAAGCGGCGCTGACCGGACAGCAGAGATCGAGAGGCTGATGGAACTGACAGAGAAAGCGTTCGCTTCCGACGGAAAAGAGATCAGCATCCAGCTGGAGCCGGAAAACCTCGGGAAGATCACGCTCAAAGCGGTATTCGAGAACGGGTCGGCATCTGTCCTGATCACATGCAGTGATCCCGGCGGCGCGGAGAAGCTGTCCCAGTACGCTGCGGATCTTGGAGTCATTCTTCAGGAGCGCATGGGCCAGCCCACCCAGATCATCGTGGACAGGCAGCCCGACAGCTATACCGAACAGTACGGGCAGGGATCCGGCCGGGAGGAACGGCAGGATGACAGCGGAGAACAGAGCCGCAGACAGAAAGACAGATCCAGAGAACTGGAGGGAGATTTTCTCCATCAGCTCAGACTGGGAATTATGTAATTGCCATATACAATCAGGCAAAAGGAGGTAAAAATATGCCAGACATATCAGCCTTGGCGTCAACCAGCCTGTATAACACTGCAGGTACGGCGCGAACCACAAGCTCTGCAAGCGGTACGGTCGATACGTCCAATGTATCTTCCCCGCAGACTTCACTTTCCATGCAGGCGACGCAGACTGTGACCATGACAGACTTTTATCAGCTTCTGGCCACACAGCTTCAGTATCAGGACGCGGATAACCCGATGGACACATCCGAGATGATGGGCCAGCTGGTGCAGACGCAGATGTCCCAGATGATCCAGCAGATGACGACAGCTGTCTCAGACCTGACGACAGTAAACCTGATGAATTACGCGTCTTCCATGATGGGAAAACAGGTGACAATCGCTGAAGTGGACAAATCCGGGAAATATACTGGATCAGAAATCACTGGAGTCGTGACAGGAGTAACGCTCGGCACAACCCCTTCCGTAGTTGTGAACGGGAAGGAATACAGCATTGTGCAGATCATGAGCGTGGGTCAGGTTCCGGAAGATGAGGGAACACCCGGCACAGGAGACGGCACGTCCGGCGCGGGAGACGGCACATCAGGTACAGAAGGCAGCACATCCGGCACAGATGACGGGACGGTCCAGGCATGAGACGGCCGGGACGCCGGAACTGACGCAGAGGGGTGAGGTGAAATGATTTGACACAGGTCGGAAAAGTAGTAAGCCCTCAGGCCCTCAGGATTCAGCATGAATCCGGAATACGGGGCGGAGAGAACACAGAGTTTGCCGCGCGTCTGAGAGAGAAAGCGGAGAATCAGCAGCTTGCCGGGCTTCAGGCCGGGAAGGAGCAGGTCCAGTTTTCCAAACATGCCGAACAGCGCATGCTCCAGCGGGGAGTCAGCCTTTCAGGAGAGAACCTGCAGGATCTGACCCAGGCAGTGGAGCGGGCGAGGCAGAAAGGCTCGAAGGACACTGTGGTAATCGGGAAACAGGGGGCGTTTATTGTGAACGTGACCAACAATGTGGTAGTGACAACGATCACAGAGCAGGAAATGAGAGAGAACATATTTACCAACATTGACAGCGCTGTTTTTATGTAGAGCCGGACCTCCGTGAGGAGGCTCAGCCTGCCTGTGCGACTGACAGGCGGGCAAGGCAGCGTTTTCAGAACAACAGATAAAAAGGAGAGAATGCAGCAATGATAAGATCAATGCAGTCGGCAGTAGCCGGATTAAAGACACATCAGACAAAGATGGACGTAATCGGTAACAATATCGCGAACGTAAACACATGGGGATATAAGACAAAGACAGCGAACTTCTCAGACGCTATGTATCAGAACTACCTGAACGGGCGCGCCGGCACCGCAGCGCAGGGGAATACAGGCGGCGTCAACTCCTCACAGATCGGGTACGGTTCCAACGTAAGCTCCATTATGACGAACATGACCACAGGAAGCCAGTCCTATACGGGAAGAAGCTTTGACTGTATGATCAAGGGCCCGGCTTTCTTCATCGTTGGAAATTTTAATGAGGATGGAGTTAACGTTGCTAATGCCGATGACGCGAACGCGCTTTCCGTGGGTGGCTTAAGCCTCAGCAGGGTCGGTGCCTTTACCCTTGACAGTAATGGATATCTGGTGGACGACAAAGGAAACTATGTGTACGGCTATGTAAATGGTGATGTCGATGATACTACCGGCGAGGTGACTGTAGATGAAGGAGGTACGATTGAGCCAATTCGGCTGACACGGGCTATTGCGAGCGATACCGATCCGGAGGCAGCAGATGGACATAAAGACATTACCTACAACTCCCTGAGCATCGCGGACGACGGCACCATTACAGTTGTGGACAATGAAAGCGTCGCACACGTTGTTGGAAAGATCGCGGTCGCGATGGTGGAGAACACCGGAGGCCTGGAGCAGGACAACGGATTCCTCTACGGGATCGGGCAGAACGCCGGAAATGTCAGTGTAATGATGCAAAGGGAAGCGACCGGAGCCATCTTAAGCGGATACCTGGAAATGTCCAATGTGGATCTGGCGACAGAGATGTCCTACATGATCACGACACAGAGAGGATACCAGGCAAACACAAGAATGATCACTGTCTCCGACGAGATGCTCGAAGAGCTCGTTAATATGAAGAGATAAGGATGATTCCTGACAGCCGGAAACGCTTTGGATCAAAGCGCTTCCGGCATAATCCGGGAGGATTTTCTATGGTTGAATTCACCAAATTAAACGGAAGTATTATCCTGATTAATCCGTTTCAGATCGAGTATGTGGAACTGATCCCCGAGTCCAAGATCATCATGATGAACGGGCGCTTTCACATCGTGAAAGAAAACGAGGATGAGATCATACAGAGGATCACTCAATACAGGAGATCAATCTGCGGGAAAGCAGATTTGGAGGTATAGACGATGGACATAACAAGTATTGTTGGTATAGTAGCCGGATTCGCTTTTTGTATATATGGTATTCTGGGCAGCGGAAGTATCTGGAATTTTGTGGATATTCCTAGTGTGCTGATCGTAGTAGGCGGTACATTCAGCTCAATTATCGCCAGTTTCCCCCTCAACGTATTGAAAAATGTGGGAAAGCATATGATCATTATTTGCAGTTCCAAGCGGTATCAGCCGGAACCACTGCTCGACATATTTACAGAATTCGCGCAGGTGGCGAGAAAGGACGGTCTTCTTGCGCTCGAGTCAAGGGTATCAGAAGTGGAAGAACCATTCCTGAAGAAGAGCGTGATGTACGTCGTGGACGCGATGGATCCGGAGAAGATCCGCAGCACCCTGGAGCAGGATATTGAAAACACCTCCCAGCGCCATTCGCAGCAGACGGAAATGTATGTCAGAGGATCTGCTTACGCCCCTGCGTTCGGTATGATCGGAACGCTGATCGGACTGATTAACATGTTGAAAGACATGGACCTGTCTTCGGGATCATCCGCCAGCCTCGGCGCGAACATGTCGGTGGCTCTGGTAACGACATTCTACGGATGTATGCTTGCCAACCTTGTTTTCCATCCGATCACATCAAAGCTGAATATCAGGGATGATGAAGAGAGACTTTACAAAGAGATGATCGTCGAGGGGGTTCTCGGGCTTCAGGAAGGGGACAACCCGAAGATGTTAAGAGAGCGTCTTGCTTCAGCCCTGGCCCAGAAGCGCCAGCAGATCCTCCTTGAGTCTGAAGGCGGCTCAGGAGAGACGAAAGGCAGACGGGGCAGAAAGAAGAAATAGAGGAGGCAGACAATGAAAAAGGAAAGAAAGGGAGCAGACGGCGGTTCATGGATGGACACCTATGGAGATATGGTTACACTGCTTCTGTGCTTTTTTGTCCTCCTCTACGCCATCTCTTCTGTTGACCAGACTAAATACCAGAACCTCGTCGCCAGCGTGAATCCCGCCATGGCGGAACAGCTCGAAGAGATGCGCAGCGCCGAGGCTTCTGAGCAGGCGGCGCAGGATGCGGCGATTCAGACCATGTATGAGAATATCCAGGGCGCATTCGAGGCCATGGGCCTGGATGCGAATGTAGATGTTGTGCAGGGGGACGGATATAACTTCATCTCTTTCAGTGACGAGATATTCTTTGAGGGAGACAGCTATGACATCACTGAAAACGGGCAGGCGGTTCTGGAGGCATTCTGCCAGGCGATCGAGCCGGCTGCTGAGCAGATTCATGAGATCCAGGTGCTTGGTCATACGACGGAAGTACCTGACCGTATGAATGTACTGGAAGACCGGATGCTGTCCTCAGAGCGCGCCGCCCAGGTGACCGCCTACATCCAGCAGAAGAATCTGATTGATCCGGCCAGGCTTGTAAGTCTTGGATTCGGACAGTTCCGCCCTATTGCGGATATTAATACGGATGAGGGAAGAGAACGAAACCGGCGCGTGGAAATTCTGATTACGAATGATGAAGCTGTAATGAAGAGCCTGACAGAGTATTATGCAGAGGTATACGGCCAGGATGTGGCGAATATGCAGCCCGATGCAGATCTCTATCAGAATACAGGGTCAGAGAATTCCGGCGGGACGGATTAAGAACAAATACTGCGGTAGCGCGGACCGCATATTCGTAGGAGGATGAACATGGCTGAAGTATTGTCACAGAGTCAGATTGACGCTCTGATGAAAGAGATGCGGAGCGGAGGAAATACTCAGAAGAAGAAAGACACCGAGAAGGAAGAAAAGAAATACCGCAAATATGATTTCTACAGTCCGAAGAAGATAACAAAAGATAAAATAAAACTGCTGAAGGGTATCTACGACAATTATTCCAGAATCGCTTCATCACGCCTCAACGGCATCCTGCGGATTAACTGTGAACTGGAAGTACTGGCAGTAGAGGAACAGAGATTCTACGAGTTCAGCAACGCGCTGAGCGATAATGATATTTTTATTACCCAGACATTGAAGTTGCCCGACAGCAGCAAGCAGCCGCCAGTACTGGTCCATATGAGCCAGGCGCCGATGCTGAGCATGATCGACCGTCTTCTGGGAGGAGACGGGTCAGACCTGGAAGGGGTGGACAGCAGCTACAGCTATACAGACATTGAGCTTGCGCTCTACCAGAAAATCATGGGATATTTCCTGGATTTCACACTGGACGCCTGGGCGAACTACATACACATAGAATCGGAGAATATAGATCTGGAAGAGAATCCCAGCCTGTTTCAGGAGATCAGTCTGGATGAGACAATCGCTATTATCATTCTTAAAATTGTGACAGGAGCGACAGAGGGAAGGATTACGGTTTGTTTTCCGAGGACACTGCTTTCTGAAATGTTTGCAATTATTGATTCCAGCAAGCACAGAGCTGACATAAATGATACGGAAGAGATAGACAGCAGAAACTCCATATTGTCGAAAATAACAAGGACATCTCTGACAGTAAAGGCCAGCATGGGAAAAAGCGAGGTATCCATCGGGGATATCAAGAGCTTAAAGCCTGGTGACATCATTGATCTGGGCAGACCGAAAGGATCGGAAATCGAGCTTATAGTCGGAGGGAAACAGTGGTTTTCCGGAACGCTTGGAACATTTAAGAAGAATTCTGCCGTGCTTGTCAGAAGCCGTCCGGACAGTGAAGAAACCGCGGACGGCGCAGAGGAAGAAGCAGCAGAGGAAGAAAATATTGAGGCAGCACCGGCAGAATAATTCTGCTGTGTCTATATAAATTTTAAGAAAAAGAGAGGATTTTAAAATGGCTAAAATATTAATTGTTGATGATGCGGCATTCATGAGGATGATGGTAAAGGATGCTCTGTCCAAGGGCGGGTATACGGACGTTGAGGAAGCGGTTGACGGTGCGGACGCTGTCGAAAAGTTTAAATCCATCCGTCCGGATCTGACGATCATGGATATTACCATGCCGAATATGGACGGGCTTGAAGCTTTAAAAGCAATCAAACAGGAAGATCCTGACGCCCAGGTAGTGATGTGTTCCGCGATGGGACAGGAGAGTATGGTTATCGACGCGATCAAGTCCGGCGCGAAAGACTTTATTGTAAAACCGTTCAAACCGGATCGTATTCTGAGCACAGTATCAAATATTATCGGATAGGCGGAAGGAGAGGATAGTATGTCTTTTTTAAGCACGCTGAATATTAGTGGAAGCGGAATGACCGCGCAGAGACTCCGTCTTGACGTGGCGGCGGACAATATCGCGAATATTGAGACGACCCGGACAGAGGACGGGACTCCATACCGCAGAAAGATGGTAGTGCTTGAGGCGAAAGAGCCTACATTTGCCCAGATCCTTGAAAGCGCTGCGGCCGGCCAGCAGATCAACCCGGCCGGTTCAGGCGTGAGGGCGGCTGCTGTTGTAGATGATGAGACAGAATTAAAGCCAGTGTATGATCCGGATCATCCGGATGCGGATGAGAACGGTTATGTGCAGATGCCGAACATTGACCTGGTGAAGGAAACTTCGGATGCAATGGCTGCATCCCACGCTTACCAGGCAAATATCACGGCGTTTAATACAACGCGGCAGATGGCGCAGAGCGCCCTTGAGATTGGACGTTAACTTGATATGTAGGAGAGAATAAGAATGGATGAAAAGAAATTAAGCCCTATGGAAATTGATGCCATAGGCGAAATACTGAATATCAGTCTTGGCGCGTCTGCGACTGCCGTCTCCACAATGCTTAACGCAAGGGTGGATATCACCACGCCTGTTGTACGTGTGGTGAAAAAAGAAGACTTTACTTTTTCCAACCTGAAACCTGCCATTGCTGTTGAAATTTCATACATAGAAGGGCTTTCCGGAAAGAATGTTATGCTCTTGAAGCGCAGCGATGTGAAAGTGATCGTTGAGATGCTGATGGGGATGAGCTTCACGGATGAGGAATTTGAACTCAATGAAATGAATGTCAGCGCCATAAGCGAGGTTATGAACCAGATGATGGGTGCCTCCGCTACAGCGCTTTCGGAATTGTTCGGACGCGCGGTGAACATCTCTACTCCACAGGCATTTGAAGTGGAAGGCGAGGACACGTTCAAGCAGAAGTACTTTGCAGAAGAAGATCCAATGGTTGTGATCGGATTCACGCTCAGCATCGAGGACAAGATGATGAGTGAGTTTATGAACCTGATGACGCTGGATCTCGCGAGAGAACTTGTGGCCGGATTCTTCCCGGACGGCCTTGGCGACGGACAGAGCGCAGCCTCTGAGAAGAGTGAGCCCGCCCCGAAAGCTGAGGAACAGCCGGCGCAGGCAGCTCCGGCTCCGGAAGCTTCTCCGGCAGCCGCACAGCAGACGGAGACTCCGGTTCAGGCCGCCGCACAGCCGGCGCAGGCAGCTTCGGCTCCGGTACAGCCGCAGGCAGCTCCCGGCCAGGCAGCTCCCCAGCCTTCCACGGGTATGATGGAGCAGATGATGCAGACGATGCAGATGATGCAGCAGCAGATGATGCAGATGCAGAGCGCGCAGGCGCCAAGGCAGATCTCGGTGAACAATCCGCAGATGCCGTCGCTTAAGAGCTCAGACGCGGCTTCCGATCCGGACGCGAACCTGGATCTTCTCATGGGCGTGCCGCTTGAGCTGTCCGTTGAGATCGGGCGTACGAAGAAGCTGGTGAAGGATATCCTGGAACTGAACAAGGGATCCCTTGTGGTGCTGGACCGGATCGCGGGCGAACCTGTAGACCTGTATGTGAACGGGGAGTGCATCGCGAAGGGCGACGTGGTTGTAGTGGATGATAATTTCGGAATCCGCATTACGGAAATATTAGAGGAAGAGTCAGATTCGGAGGAATAGGCGCGGTATGTTAGAAGGCATTTTTACAGCTATATTCACTCTGGCAGTAATCGTGGCGATCCTTTTCGCGGCATGGTGGTTTACGAAAAAGGTCGCCTCGGGAAGCAGCTTCTCATCGCCGCAGTCCCGCTATATGAAGATCATAGACCGGATCCCTCTTGCGCAGGACCGCTTCATCGTCCTTGTGCAGGTAGAGGAAAAGGTTTATATGGCAGGGGTTACGGCTTCGCAGATCACGCTTCTGGCGGAGCTGGACAAGGAACCGGAGATGCTTCAGGCACAGCCGCTGACGACGGCTCCTGATGTGAATTTCAGGGAGCTGTTTCAGAAGGTGCGAGGAAGGAGAAATAATGGAAAATAATCCGCTGATCAATATAAACGGGAATGGAGTGCCTACGCTGGATATTTTGATTCTGATGACAGTCATTATGCTTCTTCCGTCTATCCTGATCATGATGACGTCGTTTACAAGAATTCTGATCATCCTTTCTTTTACAAGGAACGCTCTGGGAATCCAGCAGACTCCTCCGAATATGGTTCTGATAGGGATCTCGCTCTTCCTGACGCTGTTCATTATGAATCCCGTGATCTCAGATATCAATGAGACCGCGTACCAGCCCTATGTGGAGGGTACGATCACCCAGGAAGAGGCTCTGGACGCCGCGTCGGTTCCGATGAAAGACTTTATGCTGCGCCAGACCGAGGTTGACACGCTGAATATGTTCCTCGACTTTGCAGGAATCGAAGAGCAGCCGGAGAATGTCCAGGATATCCCGATGACGGTTGTGATCCCCTCGTTTATGACCAGCGAGCTGGAGAGAGGGTTTATGGCGGGCTTTTTGATTTTCATCCCGTTCCTTTTGATCGATGTTATCGTATCGAGTGTACTGATGTCGATGGGAATGATTATGCTTCCGCCCGCGACGATCTCACTGCCGTTTAAACTGCTGCTGTTTGTCACAGTAAACGGGTGGGAACTGCTGTTCTCCTCCATTATCACGAGTTTTAACTATTAGCGCGCTGCGCTTCAAGGGAGGAATGATCATTTATGCTTACGTCCGGCGAAATAAATACTCTGATGTACCAGGTCTTCATCCTGGCGGTTCAGATCGGAGGGCCGATTCTGATCATCAGTATGGCGGTAGGCGTGGTTATCTCAATCCTGCAGGCTGCCACACAGATTCACGAGCAGACGCTCTCCTTCGTGCCGAAACTGATCGTGATCGGATGTATTCTGGTCATGACCGGGGGAACCATGATGGAACATCTGCAGGACTTTACAGAACAGATATTCGCGCTGATCGCAGGATAGGAGGAGTACGATGCTTATTGCGGGGACACCGGAATTTATCTATTTCTGCCTGATCCTTATGCGCATGGCCGGCTTTGTATTCCTGAACCCGGTTCTTGGCCGGGGAAATATTCCCGCGCAGTTCCGCACGGGTCTTACGCTCGTTCTTGCCATCGTTATTTTCCAGGCTGAGAACGCGGCCGGCGCGCAGATAACGGAGCCGGCGAATTCAGTTCAATTCGGATTGATGCTGCTGACGGAATTCGGGATCGGATATTTGCTCGGATTTATCGTACAGCTTTTTGATTTTGTCGTGACAGGGGCGGGATCTGTGATTGACTTCCAGATGGGACTGTCCATGTCCACCGTATATGACCCTCAGAACGGGGTGCAGATCGCTCTGACCGGGCAGATCCTCCAGATTTACTTTATGCTTCTGTTCTTTGCGGTAAACGGGCATTTGGCCATGATACGGATTCTCCTGACTTCCGCTGATATCGTCCCCTACGGGGGAGCCGTCATCGGGCAGCTTCAGGCGGACGCGGCTGTCACACTTTTTACCGAGTGCGTTGTGCTCGCGATGAAACTGGCGTTTCCCCTCATCGCGATCGAATTCCTGACAGAGATCGCAATGGGGCTTTTGACTAAAATTATTCCTCAGATCAACCTTTTTGTTCTGAATATCGAACTGAAGGTGATCGTCGGAATTCTGACCCTGCTTCTTCTGATCTCCCCGGTCGGGGAGTACATAGGAGGCCTGATTACCCAGATGCTTCACGAGATGCAGGGCATGCTCAGTCTGATTGCCGGATAGGATGTATATTCAATATAGGTCCGGAGAAGGAGTTGAGGTACTTTGGCAGACGATTCAAAAACAGAAAAAGCCACTCCCAAAAAGCGGAAGGACGAGAGAAAAGAAGGAAATATATTCTTCAGCTCTGACGTGGTGACAGTGGTCTGCGTGCTGGGATCGTTTTATTCGATCAAGCTGCTTTTCCCCGGCATCTATGAAAATGTCAGCAGTTTCATGAAAGAGCTGATCACGATGAGCGGCGGCCTGGCCCACACTTCGGACGTGAGCCTTAACCTGCTGGTCAGAGAATTCCTGGACGCTTTTGTCAGTTCCGCGCTGCCGATCCTGGTGATCTGTATGCTGCTCGCCATTGTGGCTACCGGCGCGCAGACAAGATTTCTCTTCACCGGGAAGAAGTTCATGCCGAAGCTGCAGAACATCAGCCCCATCCAGGGCATCAAGAAGATGTTTTCCATCCGGAACGTGGTGGAGCTGATCAAGAACCTGATCAAGATCATCATCCTTGCCGTCATCCTTTACATGGCGCTGCGGGATGACTTTACGGCGGTTGTGAGGACCATGGATATGAATATCGCCGTGTCATCCGTGTTTATGCTGAATCTGGCGATGGATATCGTCCTGAAGGTCGTCCTGGTCTTTGCCGTAGTCGCTGCCTTTGACTACCTGTACCAGTGGTGGGAGTACGAAAGACAGATCAAGATGTCCAAGCAGGAGATCAAAGAGGAGATCAAACAGACAGAGGGAAATCCGGAGATCAAAGGCAAGATCCGGAACATGCAGAGACAGAGAGCCCAGTCCCGGATGATGCAGGCGGTTCCGGGCGCGGACGTTGTAATAAGGAACCCTACCCACTACGCTGTGGCTCTTAAGTACGACATGAATGTAAACGGGGCTCCTGTGGTAGTGGCGAAAGGGCAGGACGAGCTGGCCCTGAGAATCGTTCATGTGGCGGAAGAGAACGATGTGGCGGTCATCGAGGATAAGCCTCTCGCGCGGGCGCTCTACGCGTCGGCCGAAATCGACAGGGAGATCCCGAGAGAATTCTACGGCGCTGTGGCTGAGGTTCTTGTATATGTATACCGTCTGAAAAACAAATTGGAGTAAACTATGAAAAGACTATTGAACAATGCAGTATCACTTTTTGTGATTATGATTGTTTTACTGCTGATTATACCATTAAGTCCGTTTCTTCTGGACGTAATGATCATTATAAATATTTCCATATCCCTGATTATTCTGCTCATCAGCATGAATATCAAGTCCCCGCTGGAATTTTCCATTTTTCCGTCCCTGCTTCTGGTGACGACCCTGTTCCGTCTGGGAATTAATGTTTCTTCCACGAGAAATATTCTCACGAACCAGGGCCATGCCGGACAGGTGATTCAGGCGTTTGGAGACTTCGTGCTCCAGGGAAATGCTGTGGTCGGATTTATCGTGTTCATCATCATCCTTCTGGTTCAGTTCCTGGTAATCACCAAAGGAGCGGAGCGAGTCGCGGAGGTTGCGGCCAGATTCACCCTGGACGCGATGCCCGGAAAGCAGATGGCCGTGGACGCGGATTTAAGTTCCGGCCTGATCACGGAAGAGCAGGCGAGGAAACGCCGTTCTGATATCCAGAGAGAGGCTGACTTCTACGGAGCCATGGACGGTGCCACCAAGATTGTAAAAGGGGACGCCATCATGTCCCTGCTGATCACAGTGATCAACCTGGTGGGCGGATCCGCCATCGGAATGATTCAGGGCGGAATGGGATTCACAGAAGTCCTTACGGTTTACTCAATCGCTACAATCGGTGACGGCCTTGTCTCACAGATACCGGCTCTGCTGATCTCCACCGCTACAGGTATGATCGTAACCAGATCCGTTTCTGAGGGAAGCCTGAACGAGGACGTGTCCAAACAGTTCCTGGCGCAGCCCAGGGCGATCATGATATCCGGCGCTGTCCTTCTCATCCTTGTGCTGATACCGGGGATGCCGCGGCTGCAGCTTCTCGTACTCGGAGCTGTGCTTGTGGCGGCCGGATACCGTCTCTCACAGAAGATCAAAGAGGCGGCCGGAGAAGAACAGGCCATCCAGGCAAAAGCACAGCAGGCGGCCGCCGAACAGCAGGAGGCTTCCGCGGACGAATATTACAGGGATATCAACCATGTCTACTCCCTGATCGGGGTGGAGCCCATTGAGATGGAGTTTGGGTACAGCCTGATCCCTCTGGTGGATGAGGGGAGCGGCGGCAAGATGATGAACCGGATCGTTATCTTCCGGCGGCAGTACGCTCAGGAGATGGGCCTTGTGATCCCGTCGATCCGGCTGAGAGACAGCTCGGCTCTGAACACGAACCAGTACAGGATCAAGATCAAGGGGGAAGAAGTGGCGAGAGGCGAGATCCTTGTGGACTATTACCTTGCCCTGGAGCCTGCGGAGCCCTCGGGTGAGATCGACGGCATCGAGACGATCGAGCCGGCCTACGGAATCCCGAGCAAGTGGATCCTTCCGGAGAACAGGGAGATGGCTGAGATCTATGGATATACCGTGATCGACCCGCTCTCCGTTATGGTCACACATCTGTCGGAGACGATCCGGAAGCATGCATACGAACTGCTCAGCAGGCAGGAGACTGTCCAGCTTATCGAAAGCCTGAAGAAAACAGCTCCCGAACTCGTACAGGAGAGTGTGCCGGGCGTCCTGTCATACAGCGTCCTTCAGAAGATCCTTGTCAGCCTGCTGAAAGAGAATATTCCGATCAAAGACCTGGAAAGCATTGTGGAAGCAGCGGCGGACAGCGCCCCATCCTCGGGAGATATCCACGCGGTGATCGAGAATGTCAGAAGCGCGCTGTCACGTACGATTACGAGAAAATTCTGCAGGGAAGGGCAGATGAGCGTCATTACCCTGGATGCAGACCTGGAGCGTATGATGGTGGAAAACCTGGTTCGCGGAGAGTCAGGAGTACAGATCTCCCTGAAGCCGGACGTCGTGCAGAATATGATCACGCAGCTTGGAAACGAGATGAAAAAATTCTCCGAGCTTTCCAGGGAGCCGGTACTGCTTACCAGCCAGGTTCTGCGCTTTTATGTTTATCAGCTCCTGGAGCCGATCTACCCTGACCTGAATGTTTTGTCCTTCCAGGAAGTGACCAATAATATCCAGATTCAGGTTATCGGCAGTGTTACGCCGTAGAATGAGTATGCATCAGGAAGAGAGGACATAAGATGAATCATAACGACAGCAAGTATAAAGATATGACAAATGAAGAGCTGCTGGATGAGTATGCGAGGACACACAGCTTGGAGGTTAAGCAGGAACTGGTTTCCAGATATATGTATGTTGTCAAAATGATTGCTGTCCAGATGAGAGATGTATATCTGAGTTTTACACAGGTGGAAGATATCGTTCAGGAGGGAGTAATCACACTGATGAATCTTCTGGACAAGTATGACAGTACAAAGAACGCGAAGTTTGAAACTTATCTCTCCCGCAGGATCCGCGGAATGATTATAGACATTGCCAGGAAACAGGAATGGGGTTCCCGGAATGTGCGGAAAAACATGAAACTGATAGACAACGCCATATCTGAGCTCACAATTAAAAACGGGAAAACGCCGGATTCGAAAGACGTTGCCGAGTATCTGAACATGTCGTATTCCAAATATCAGGAGACCATCGGGAAGAAGAGTCTTCTCTCCATTGTCTCCCTCGACATGATCATGCTGGAGGCGCAGGAGAAGCAGAGGGCGGCGCAGCTGCCGGCGGCGGATGAGAATCAGCAGCCGGAGGAGACATATCTCAAAAAAGAGCTGTCTGATATCCTTGAAAAAGGAATTGGAATGCTCAAAGAGAAAGAAAGGATTATTATTTCCCTTTATTATGTCGAAGAATTAAATATGAGGGAGATTGCTCAGGTGATGAATGTGAGTGAGCCGAGGATCTCCCAGCTGCACTCCGGCGCGATCCGGAAACTCCGGGATTATATAGAACAGGAACTGCAGATGAATGGAAAGAAGAAAGGATGACACAGTATGTTTCAGGGTTTTTACAGGCTGACGTCAGGGATGCTCACACAGAGCAGGAACCTGAATGTGATCAGTAACAATATCGCGAACGCCACAACTCCGGGATATAAAGAAGACAGGTTTATTATATCTGATTTTCAGAACGAACTGCTTCTCAGAACCGGAAACAAAGTCAAGGCAGGTACTTCCGTGATCGGTGAGAAATCTATGCTCACTGCCGGAGCAGAGACAGTGACGGACTATTCACAGGGAGTCTTCTCCACGACAAACAGCACCCTTGATTTCGCCATCGGCGGCGAGGGATTTTTCCCGGTGCAGACAGATGACGGAACCGTATATACAAGAGACGGAAGTTTCTCCCTGGACGACCAGGGGTATCTGTGCCTCCCGGGGATCGGGCGGGTGCTGGGAGCGGGAGGCCCGATCTATCTCGGGACGGACCGCGTGAGCGCGGACAGCGAAGGCCGCATTTACAATGACCAGACAGGTGCCTACCTCGGACAGCTGATGGTGGTCGACTTCCAGGATTACGGCCAGCTGGTGAAAGGCGAGGGGAACATCTTCACGACCGGTGAGAACGCCGCCCAGGCGGACGCGCAGATTTACTGGAAGACTCTTGAGAATTCCAACGCAGACCCGGTAGAGCAGATGACCCGTATGATGTCGAGCCAGAGAGCGCTCCAGAGTTCTGCCCAGATTATGAAAATCTACGACCAGCTGATCAGTCAGATGACGACGAACCTTGGTCCGGCACAGTAATATAAGGAGGAGAGACAGGGATGGATACATCATTTTACACAGCAGTCCGCGGCACGATGACCCAGCAGGCGCACATGGATATTCTTTCCAACAATATTGCAAACATTAACACCTACGGTTATAAGTCAAAGGATGCGTCCTTTCAGGACCTGATGTACTATGGCATGCGCGGGATCGAAGAGAATCCCCAGGCGGGAACCGGGTCGGTGATCCGCCAGACGGATACGGACTTTACCGGAGCGGCGCTGATGAACACGGGGAACACCTTCGACTATGCCATTGAAGGCAATGGATTTTTCATGATTCAGGATCCCGCGGACGGGGGCATCACATACACGAGGACAGGGAGCTTTGCCCTCTCGGAGCGGGCGGACGGCATGTATCTGGCCGACTCCAGGGGGAATCTCGTCCTGGACGCTCAGCAAAATCCGATCCGCTATGTGAACGGGCAGCTGACCGCGACACCGGGAATGTTTGACTTTGCCCATACAAACGGCATGATCAGCGTGGGGGATAACTACTTTATCCCGTCCGCTAAGAACGGTGCGGTAATGCAGGCCGGAAACGCCAGGCTGGTCCAGGGATCCCTGGAAAACTCCAACGTGGATCTCGCGGATCAGATGTCAAAGGTCATCGTTTCACAGCGCGCATACTCCTACATGCTCCGCATGGTACAGACAGCGGATGAAGTAGAACAGACAATAAACGGATTGCGGGGATAATGAACTATGAAGATAAACAGATATGATGAGATGGGAGAAAGAGAACTGGATATTCTCCGGGAAATCGCGAGCATGGGAACCGGATATGCCGCCACTTCGCTGGCCAGCATGATCGGAACCAAGGTCCGTATGACGATACCGGAGATCAGTATTCTCGGCTACACAGAGACAATCGAGAAAGTCGGAGACCCGGAGGAGGCGATCGCTGCGGTCCTCACCTGCATGTCCGGGCAGATTCAGGGAATTATGCTGTTCCTTCTGCGGCTTGACTTCATCAATGAAGTGCTCAAAAAGATGCTCAACCAGACCGTGGAAAACTACAGCGACATGACGGATATGGAGATGTCCGTCCTCTCAGAGGTTGGAAATATCATTATTTCCTCCTATGCCAACGCAATTTCCTCTCTTTCAGGAATAACGATAAAACTCAGCGTACCTTCCACATCGATCAACATGCTCGGCGGTATTTTAACCGTACCGATGGCAGAATTCGGCTACGTGACGGACAAGCTTCTTATGATGGACGGCAGCCTGGTTGTTGACGACAGAAAACTCGACAGTACAATTCTTATGATGCCGGATATCGACTCCCTGAATGTACTGATGACAGAACTGGGGAAGGTCTATGAGAAATAACGAGGTTAAGATAGGAATCGGGGATATGAAAGTGCTCAGACAGGAAGGTACTCTGATCACATATGCCCTTGGTTCCTGTATTGGAATTACCCTGTATGACCCGATTATTAAACTGGGCGGGCTTCTGCACATCATGCTTCCCCAGGCAGGGGCGCAGGCAGCGGCTACCCCGTTTAAATTCGCCGATTCCGGCATCCGGGAGATGATCCGCAAGATGGCGGCTTACGGGGGAATAAAGAGCAGATATGTATGCAAGATCGCCGGAGGCGCCCAGATGTTCCAGATGACAGGGCCGATTGGGAATATCGGTGAACGGAATATCGCCAGCGTCCGGGAAACACTGGCTCAGGAGAAGATCCGTATCCAGGGAGAGGACGTCGGGAAGAATTATGCCAGGACGATGCTGATCGACGTCAGTACCGGAGTAGTGAAAATCCGGACAATGGGCCGCAATGAGGTCATACTGTAAGACAGGGAAAAAGGAGGAAAATCAGAATGGCGGAAACATCGATATTGCTTGAATCAGGGACAAATGAAATTGAGATCATGGAATTTACAATCTACGGGGAATTGTATGGGATTAATGTGGCGAAAGTCAAAGAGATTATGATGTCGGCTCACGTAAAGCCGATCCCCCACTCGGATTCCGCAGTGGAAGGTATATTTAAGCCCAGAGATATCATGCTGACCGTGGTGGATCTTCCGTTCTATCTGACAGGAAAGATGACCACTCCCCAGGAGAAAGATCTTTTTATCATTACAAATTTCAACAAGATGAACATTGCGTTCCGCGTACACACTGTAGTGGGAATACGCAGAATCTCCTGGGCTGACATCCGCAAGCCTGACAAGACGCTCAACAGCGGGAAAGAAGAGGGCATTGCCACCGGAATCGCCCAGTGCGGGACGGATCTTGTCACAATTCTGGACTTTGAAAAGATTGTGGCTGAGATCGCGCCTGAGACCAGTATCCAGTTAGACGAGGTGAAAGCTGTATCAGAGGAAGACAGAAAGAACGAATCCATCATCTTCGCGGAGGACTCCCTGCTCCTGTCACGTATGGTAGAGCAGTCGCTGAATAAGGCGGGGTACTACAACATCAAAAAGTTTAATAACGGCCAGGAAGCCTGGGATTACCTCCAGTCTATCCGCAATGATTCCGACCTGTACGAGAAAGTGTCTCTGATCATCACAGATATTGAGATGCCTCAGATGGACGGTCATCATCTCACCAAGCTGGTGAAAACCGATGAGAAATTAAAAAGCATACCGCTGATTATATTCTCCTCACTCATCAATGAGGAGATGGCAAGAAAAGGAAAAGAGCTCGGCGCTGATGAGCAGCTGTCCAAGCCTGAGATCGGGCATCTTGTCTCTATCATGGACGAGCTCATTGAAAGGAGGAAGAAAGATGAAACAGTTCGTAGTTAAACGCGCGATCAGATCCGCCCAGTCAGACAGCATCCTGGGATATGAGCTGCTGTTTGAGCAGGGCGGCGAGAACCTGTATGGGGAGAATGACAACTCGGCCGCGGACACGATCGCTGGATTCCTGATGAACAACAGTGACAAGATCTTCCGCGATAAGCAGATCTTTCTGACTTTTACCCCGTCCCTGCTTCTGCGGAACACGCCACAGATCTTCCAGAAGGATAAGGTTGTAATCCAGATCGGGGACAACCTGATCATTCATCCTCTGGCAATGCCCATTATTGAGAAATTCCACAAGCTGGGATACCGCTTTGCCATCAATGACTTCCAGTTCTCGCCGAAATATTTCAGCCTGTTGGAATATGCTGAGTTTATCCGGCTGAGAATGAAGAAAGACATGACTTCAAAAGAGATGGTCTCAATGGAAAATGTCATTAACATGACTCACGGATTCGGCAAGAAGTGCATTGTCACAGACGCGAACACACAGGAACAGTACGAACAGGCCATCGCTATGAAAGCTGACTATGTGGAAGGCAATTATGTGGCGGAGACACTGTATGTAAAGGCGGAGAAGGTGGATTACCTGCAGGGCAACTTCTTCCAGCTCGTGGTCGCGGTGTCCCGTGACGAGCCTGACATCTCTGAGATCGAGGAGATCATCAGCCGTGACGCCGGCCTGAGCTATTCCCTCCTGAAACTGGTCAACTCCGCGTATTTCGCGCTCCGCAGGAGAACCGCCTCCATCCAGCAGGCGATCATGACCATGGGAATCAGCCAGCTGAGACAGTGGATCTACATGCTGAGTCTGCGCAGCGAGGAGAGCGAAGGTTCAGACGAGATCCTGAAACTGTCCTTCCTGCGCGCGAAGTTCGCGGAAGAGCTGATTCAGGATACAGGCATGAAATTTATCACTCCTTCAGAGGCATATATGATGGGGATGTTTTCCACACTGGAATATATGGTGGACGCCCCCATGGAAGAGATCATAGGGGAAATTCCCATCGATTCCGAGATCAAGAATGCGCTGGTCCGCCGGGAAGGGAATGCGGGCAAGCTGCTTGATCTGGTGATCTGCTATGAAAAGGCGGACTGGAAGCAGTGCCAGGCTCTTGCGGCGGAACTGGACGTACAGCCGTCCCTCCTGTCTCAGATTTACATCAACTGTGTGGAAGAGGTAAACACGGTCTGGGACAGCCTGACAGGGGAGTACACCCGCCCGGGAGAAGAGAGCATGTTCAAGCCGCGTGAGAAAACCGGCGAAAAAATAGAGGATGTGCTGCAGTAAAGGAGGAAGAAAGTGGCCGTTACAATAGTATTGACGAACCAGAAAGGCGGGGTGGGGAAAACGACGACTGCCGCGTCCCTCACAGCCGGCCTGGTCCGCAGAGGAAAGAAAGTTCTCGCTGTAGATCTGGATCCCCAGGGAAACCTGGGGTTCAGTCTGGGGCTGGATATAGACACTGCGCTTACCGTCTATGACATGATGAAGAACAGAACCCCGGTAACTGAGGTCATCCATGAGACAGAGGACGGGTACCATGTCATTCCGTCCAACATTCTCTTAAGCGAGGCGGAGATCGAGTTCCAGTCTCAGAACAGGGTCATGCTCCTAAGCGATTCCCTGCGCCCGGTGAAAGATGACTACGACTTTGTGATCATTGATACGCCGCCCTCCTTGAACATCCTGACGCTGAACGCGTACGCGGCTTCTGATTATCTGATCATCCCCATGGCCTCTGAAATCCTGAGTCTCGTGGGACTGATCCAGCTCCAGGAGACGGTCAGCGAGGTACAGGCCTCCGTGAATCCGGGACTGAAGGTACTCGGGATCCTCCTGACAAAATATAACCGCAGGACCAGACTTGCGGCGGATGTGCTTGAGATGGCCGGAGCTGTGGCTCAGCAGACGAACACGGCTCTTTTTGACGCAAAGATCCGCGCCGGTGTGGCTGCGGCTGAGGCGCCGGCTCACGGGGAGGATATTTTCTCTTATTCTCCCAGGTCAAATCCGGCAAAAGATTATTCGATGTTCGTGGATGAGGTTGTGAACAGAATTAACTCCTGGCAGCGGACGTCAGAGAAGGGTGTGAACTTATGAGCAGGAAAACGAATAAAACAAACCACGTGTTAAACCTTCTCGCAGCAGGAGTGAAAGCCTCTTCAGAGACCGCAGACTCAGCTGCGGCAGAAGCTTCGTCCACAGAGGCTTCTGCCGCGGAAACGTCTCCGAAAGAGCCTGTTGCGAAAGCGGCTTCCGCAGCGTCAGCCGCTTCTCCGGCCGCGGGAGCTTCCGCGGCGTCAGCGGGGGCTCCCGCGGCCGGACAGTCTTCTAATGTCTCGGTAGTCCGCAGGGGCGACGACGGTGTGGCGGAACAGATCCGTGAGACTCTGGAGAAAGAACTTGAAACTTCCTTAGAGCAGGAGAAAGCAATTCAGGAGAGAGCCGCTCAGCAGAAGGCCGAGCAGCAGAAGGCCGCCCAGCAGAAGCAGAAAGAAACCGCGGACCGTGCCAAGGATGTCCCGGAAAAGGAATCCCGGGATCCGGATGCCGCTCCTCCCGCGAAGCCGGGAACAGTCTCTTCGGAACCTGCGCAGAAAAGCGCTTCCGCTGCGCCTGAGGAAGAGGATGATTTCTTTATCGTCAATGTGATGGAGCGCCTTGTGAAGGAGAAGGCGCCCCAGTATATCAGCCAGTTCCATGTCTGCGGATGCAGGAGATGTCTTGCGGACGTGACGGCTCTTGCCCTTACGGAGCTCCCTGCGAAATACGTTGTGATCAATCGGAGCGCGGTCTCCCCGCTGATGAACTTCTATACGACAAAATACTCCGGAAGAATCACAGTGGAAGTGACAAAAGCATGTATGGCGGTTCAGAAAAACCCACATCACGACAAATAAAATGAATTTTTGCCGGGAAACTTTAGAAAAATGAAAAAGTGACGATAATCCAAATAGGAAATCATTATAGTTTTCAGAAGTTTTAAGAAAAGGAGATGTGGTTATGGCGACAATAGGAGGTCTTACATCAACAACCTCTGCGAGCACAAGCAGCATCAGAGGTTACGGCGGCCTGGCAAGCGGCCTGGACCGCGATACGTTGATCGAACAGCTTACATCTGGAACACAGTCTAAAATTGATAAATTAAATCAGCAGAAGACGAAGCTGGAGTGGGAGCAGGAGGCGATCCGCGATATCACGGACAAGATCTATGATTTCACGCAGAAATATACGTCTTATACTTCCTCCACGAACCTGCTGAGCTCTTCCTTTTTTGGACGGACAGATATCACGGTCAACGGAGAAAACAGCAAGTATATATCCGTAAGCGGAACCGCGCAGTCAGCGGATCTTCTTACGGTACTGGGCGTGAAGCAGATGGCCCAGAAGGCGACGCTTTCTACTACGGAGAATGCGTCCAACAGGGAACTTTCCTTCGGAAGTATCGCTATGGATCTGACAACGGAGACAGACGTGAACGTGGCCGGTGGTTCTTCCATCTACCTGAAATATGGAGATACATCCTACACCGTAAAGCTTGGCAGAGGTGATGATTACTCTTATGACAGCGCTCAGGATGTAGCGGATTCTATCAATAAGTCACTGAAAGAAGTGACGTTAAGCGATGGAAAGACGCTGGCGGATGTGATGAATGTAACAGTTGACGGTGACAAACTTGTTTTTGAGAACAAGGATGCGGCCGGAAACACGATCACGATCACAGGCGGAAGCAATGACATCGTCAAGACGCTTGGATTTACAATGCCGAGCAGCGGCGGGATAGAGATCGCGGCGAGCAAGTCCGTGACGGCAACAGCAGAGAATCAGGCAGTCCAGAAGAAGACGATCAAAGATCAGCTGGCGGGACAGTCCATCAGCTTTGAGTATAACGGCACGATCAAATGGATTGAGATGCCTGCGGCAGATGATGAGAACATTAAGGATCTGGAGGATCTGCAGGAGTATCTCCAGAAGGAGCTTGACAGCGCCTTTGGAAAAGGCAGAATTCAAGTGAGCCTGGATAAAGACACGAACGCAAATACCGGTTCGTTGTCCTTTAAGACTACTGTCCCGGAGACAAAGGGCGGCGTGGTGGTTCCGGGGGCTGACGATGAATCTTCCACCCTTGCGATCACAGCATCAACGGGCTATCTGACCGGGGAAGACTCTCTGTTCGGCGTCCAGGACGGAGCGTCAAACAGACTGAATCTGTCCGCATCCATTTTTGACGCGGGGCTGAGTAATATGGAGTCACCTGATGCGCCCATTAAAGAGGGCGAGGCTTTATCTCTGAAAATTAACGGCCATGAGATTCAGGGAATTACAGCGGACAGCTCGATCCAGGACATTATTAACGCAGTCAACAATGATCCGGAAGCCGGAGTGACCATCTCCTATCAGAAGAACACGGACCGCTTCATTATCACGGCGACCCAGAACGGCGCCAGCGGCCAGGTGAAGGTAGAGGGAAATGTTGCGGAGGCGCTGTTTGGAACAGATGGAAACGGCTATACGGTAACAGAGGGTAAGGACGCCATCATTGCTGTACAGTACGCGGGGAGCAACACGGTGACGGAGATCGTCAGAGACTCCAACACGGTCAGCATAGACGGGCTGAATATTACGGTAAACGGTACCTTCGGCTATGAGAATGGTCAAAGGGTTGAGAGTACTGAGGCTGTCACCTTCACGGCGAAGCCGGATACGGACAAGATTGTTGAGACAATCACGGAGATGATCAATGAATACAATGAGATCTTCGAGCTGATTAACGACCAGGTGTCCACAAAGCCGAACAATGATTACGCTCCGCTTACATCCAGCCAGAAGGCGGAGATGAGCGAGAATGAGATCAAACTCTGGGAGGAGAAGGCGAAAGAAGGGCTTCTCTTCATGGATTCTGATCTCAGATCCATGGCGGACGCGCTGAGGTTCATCATTCCTTCGGAGATCCGCTCTCAGCTGGAAGCTATCGGCATTACAACGTCCACAGATTATTCTGAGAATGGAAAGCTGACTATAAATGAGTCAGATCTGCGGGCGGCGATCGAGTCCAATCCGGAGTCTGTGCGGAATCTGTTCTCGGCAAGCGCAAGCGTGACGGAAGACGGCCAGACCACATCAGGCGGCCTGATGACGAATATGAAGAATATTCTCGACCGCTATGCTTCCATGACAGGATCCTCAAAGGGTATCCTGGTGGAGAGAGCCGGATCAGAGCACTCCCTTACCAGTGTGCTCAACAATACTCTTCTGGACGAGATCAATGAGATTAATGACCGTATTTCAGATATGACAGACCGGCTTGCGACAGAACAGGACCGTTATATTTCACAGTTCACACAGCTGGAGCTGCTGATCTCCCAGATGAATTCGCAGAGCAGTTATCTGTCGTCACTGTCCGGATATTAATCTGCGCAAAGCAGGAGAGAGGAATTATTTGGAATGTACGAAAACCCATATCAAAAATACAAAGAGGAAGCAGTCATGACTATGACTCAGGGAGAGATGCTGCTTCTTCTCTACGATGAACTGCTCAAACGGCTTACCGCGGCGGAGCTGATGGTAAAGAAGCAGGATTACAAGAATCTGGAAACCCATCTTGGACGGGCGGGAGAGATCATCCAGTATCTGCGCGACACTTTGAACTTTGACTATCCGATCAGCCAGCAGCTCTACCAGATGTATGACTTTTTCCAGGTTGAGCTGGGACGCATCCGGGCTTCCAGGAATCCGGAGCAGATTCTTGAAGTTAAGAAACTCGTACAGGAACTGAGGGACGCATTTGCGGAGGCGGAAAAGAAGGTGAATCAATGAGTGAGGCCAGATCCGAAACACGGCGCCGGGAGGAGGAGGAGCTTATGCTCCGCCTCGCTCAGAGAGAATACAGACAGTATGGAGAGCTGGAGGAGCTGACCCGTGAGATCGCGTCTGCTATGGATCACGATGATCAGGTGTCGATCCGTATGCTCCTTAAGATGCGGGGCAATACTATAGAAGAACTGGAGAAAACGAGACGCGACCAGCAGACGCTTCTGAATACTGACAGTGAGTGGCGCCGGCGTATCACTGAGATAACCGCTGAAAACGGGGCGGAAAACATGACGAAGGCAGAAGAGAAAATCCGTACGCTTTCAAATGGGAAAAAAGAGATACTGAAACGGACGATTGCACTTGACAAGCAGATCAGTATCAGACTGGCAGGTGAAGACTCTTATTATTCCAAATAGGAAAGACCGGGGGACAGATCAGTGCGGCTTTTATAAAAGCGCACATCGTTTCCCGGCTTTTTTAACGGACAGGGGATGGAAAGAGGAGGACTATGGAGGCTATTGTATTCGACAAGGTGAATAAAATATTTCCCAGCGGCGAGGTGGCGGCTGAGAATGTTTCAGTCCGGATCCGCAAAGGCGAATTCGTCTTTGTTATCGGCAGAAGCGGCGCAGGGAAAAGCACTTTCCTTAAGCTGGCATGCAGGCAGGAAGAGCCTACTTCCGGAAGAATCTGGATAAATGGCCAGGATTTGTCTGCTCTGACAAAAAGGGAGCTCCCATATTTCCGCCGCCAGATCGGCGTCATGCAGCCGGAGTTCGGGCTGCTTGACGACAGAACCCTCTTTGACAACGTAAACCTGGCCATGCTGGCCACTGAGCAGCCGCGCAGGGCAGGGAGAAAACGGGTCGCTCAGATGCTGAAACTGATGGGGATCGAAAAGCGCGCGGATTTCTATCCGCGGGAGGTTTCCATGGGAGAAGCGGCCAGGGCGCTTCTGGCACGGGCGATTATCTGCGGGCCGTCCATCCTTTTGGCGGATGAGCCTACGGCGAATCTGGATCCGGATACTGCATGGGACATGATGTATCTGATGGATGAACTGAACAGGCAGGGCGTGACAGTCGTTGTCGCCAGCCACAACCGTGAGCTGGTGTCTATCATGCGGAAACGCGTGATCACTATGTCGGCCGGCTGCCTGGTCGCCGATGAGAAGAACGCAGTCTACAATACAAGAGCTGCAGATGCCATGGAAGAAAGAAGGATACTCAATGAGCGCAATAACAGGAAGAAGGCAGGAAGACTATCTGATTGAGCTTACGGCGGCCGCGGTCGGCCAGAGAGAAGCAGCGAAAAGCCCCGGGCATCCATCCTGGGGCTGGATCTATAAAATGTCAGATTATCATGATGTCGCGAATCTGGTATATTACAAAATCATGTGGTATGACAGTCCGGGACTCATCCCCTGGAAGGAGAAGTTCCAGGCAAGATACCGCAGGGCGATCCGGTTCCAGGAGCTTTACCGCGAGCTGAGATCTGAAATTGAGGCGGAACTGGAGAACGCCGGGATTCATTCCGTATTTATGGGGGAGTCTGCGGTCCTTGAGTTTTACCCCCAGACTGAAATGCGTATGCCCGAACCGATTCAGATCCTCATCGAAAAAAAGCGTATGGATGACACGCGCCGGATCATGTTCGGGATGGATTTCGAGGAGACCGTTTCTGAAGACGGCGTACATATATGGAAGTATACGCAGTCGCCGGAACTTACAGTGATGATTACAGATTCCCTGCCGTTCAGCGGCAAAAAAATCCGCAACTGGTTTACCGATTTTCCAAAAATGCTTCCCTGCGAGAACAACAGGCATTATATTCACTGCATGAATGAGGAGACGCTCTATGTCTATTTTATCTGCCGCCTTGCGGAGAAGTACGCGCGGGGGCAGATTGAAATCCGTGATATTGTGGATCTCTGGCTGCTGATCTCCAGAGAAGGCCCGGAGATGAAATGGAAAGATATCGGGGAAGAACTGGAGAATATGGAGCTGGACACCTTCGGGGAATATATAGCGAAGCTTGCCGGGAAATGGTTCTCAAACATGTATTTCCGCGGGGATATGGAGATGCTGGGAGATATGCAGGACTATATTTTCTCGAAGGGAGAAACCGCCCGCCGTGAGAATGAAGCCATTCTCCCCCTTGTCCGGACTGTTGCGGACAACTATTACAGAGATCTGAAAAAAGAGGAAAAAAAGAGGTGGCGCAGCTGGCTTTTCCCTTCCCTGGAATATATGACGGCGTCCTATCCCAGGCTTTCAAAGAGGCCCTTTCTCCTTCCCGCCTACTGGATGATCCGCATCATAAAGCGGAAGATGTTCAGCAGAAAAGAGCGGGAAAAGGAAGAGAATCAAAAAGAGGAGTCTTAATATTTGGGGAATCATGCCGATAGTTTTAATAGAGGATTTCTGTCAGAGAAGTTCTGCCAGGGAAATTGGAAAAGGAGGTGGCGCAGAAATGAAAATAGGGGCAGAGAATTATATTAGTAAATACACTGCTGTTGATGCTTCCGGATCCAGGACGGCCGTAAGAGAAAGCAGGCCGGCCGAGATAGAGAATAATTATGATAAAGCAGAGTTTACAACCAGATTTAAGGAAGCGGAAGAGAAGATTTTTTCTGAAAAGATAGCTCAGATCACGAGCAGACAGGTTCTTGAGCCAAAGGACAATTCCAGCCGGATCAGCGCACTTAGACAGGCGGTAGAGAGCGGCGCTTACACGCCGGATAACCGCGAAATCGCAGCGAAGATGCTGCTGCTTGGAGGAGACAGATGATAGACGAACTGATAGCTGTACTCGGAGAAATCCGTGATCTGCTGGAACAGAATATCCCGCTGGAGAAGGAGAAGCTCAAAGCGGTACAGGAGAATAAGGTGGCGGTTGTTGAGGACTGTATGCTGAAGGAACAGGCGATTCTGCTCAAGATGCGCGGCCTGGAAAAAAGAAGGGAAAAGATCCTCAAAGACGCCGGATATGAGGGCAGGACATTAAGGGATCTCTCGGCGGATTTAGACCCGGACGAGAAGGGAAGGCTTCAGCCTGCGATAGATGAATTCCTTCTGACCGTACAGAACTTTAACTCTCTGAACGAGGAGTCAATGAAGCTGATCCGCCTGAACCTTCACCAGATCGAGAAAGCGGTCTCAGCCGGGGACGGAGATGTATACGGCCGCAGGGAGAAGGAGAAGCTTCAGACTGACCACTTTATCAGCCAGCTTCTGTAGCAGGCGGTTCACGGAATGATTCAGAGTGATTTGGAAATATTATTTATCGTTTAAAGAGCATTATAATTTAAAATGCACAGGATTATTGTTTAAGAAGTACAGGAGGGACAGACAATGGTACGATCCACATTCGCGGGATTTTCTGTCGCGCAGCTGGCGATGTCAGCCAGCCAGACCGCGCTCAACGTAGTGGGACAGAACGTAGCGAATATCAATACATCAGGTTATACAAGACAGCGCCTTGACCTGCAGAGCGTAAGCCCGGCAGGGCACAGCATGACGAACAGCAGATATACGATCAGCGTAGGCCAGGGAGTAATGGCCACAGGGGTTTCGCAGATCAGGGATCCTTTCCTTGATATCCAGTACCGCAACCAGCTGGCCGAGGTGGGTACGGTGGACGCGATGGATACGATTCTCGACCGGATCGGGGACGTGTTCGATGAGACTTCAACGAGCAAGATCTCCAGCGCACTCAACGAGGTAGTCGCTCAGCTTGAAAATATGTCGAGACCGGACACCGCGGGACAGAACACATACGATACGCTGGTCCGTTCCGCTATGGAGACTCTGCTCAATCTTTTCCACGAAAGCGCGAAGGACATCACAGATATGAAGGCGGAATTTGTGGACCGGATTGTGGGGACAGAGACGCAGAAGATCGATTCTTATCTGAATGATATCCTGGAGCTCAACCAGTCCATCAAGAACAGCCAGGTACTCGGGAATCCCGCCCTGGAGCTTATGGACCAGAGGAATGCCCTGATCGATGAGCTGGCGACATATTTCCCCATCAGCGTAACCTATGAAGAGACGAACATGGGAGGAAATATCAAGGTCGACACCCTCAAGATCACATTCCAGGATGAGAACGGCACCAGTTATACACTGATTGACGACAACAAGCGGGGCACTGTGTCAGTTGAAAGCACTAAGGGGATGCCTCCGCTGACAGTGACGATTACTGAAGCGGGAGCGGATCCCACAAACCCGGATATCCATAATGTAACAAATATTATCGGCGAGGGCGTGCTCAAGGGATATGTGGATATGCTCAACGAAGCAGGGGTTTACGACGGATCGGATACAAAGGGAATCGGATTCTACGAGAACTACTTCAACAGCTTTGTTGATACATTTGCCAAAGAACTCAACAGAATAAACGGCGCTGATGACGATCCTGAACTTGCACTCTTTGAGACGTCAGATGGCAGTGATACCTTTACAGCCGCGAACATCCGGATTTCTGAAAAGTGGATGTCCGGCCAGATTCACATCACTACCACAACGGAACAGGGCCCTACCGGAGATAATGCATCCGCATATGAAAATGTACAGAGGATGATCAACGCGATCATATCTGATGACCAGACTTTCACAGCAGTCAACGGAAATACGCAGTCCCAGGTGTTTAAGGGTACCTTCCTTGAGGCGTATACCTTCCTTCAGAACACCCAGGCGACGGAGCGCTCTTCCACATCCTCCATCCTGACGAACAGACTGACCGTGCTCAACCAGATTGCGGATTCCAAGGACTCTGTAGCCGGCGTCAACTTGGATGAGGAAGTCATGAGCATGATGCAGTACCAGCAGTCTTACAACGCGGCCGCAAGGCTGATGACCGCTCTTGACGAAGCGCTTGACACACTGATTAACAATACCGGCGTGGTAGGAAGATAGGAGGCTGAAATAAGATGAGAATTACGACAAATATGATCATGCGGAACTATCAGAACAATCTCTACAGCACAATGGGCGGGCTGGATACCAGCCGGAAGCAGGTTGAGACCGGGCAGAGGATCACTTCCGCGTATGAGGATCCCTCTTCGGCGGCGAGAGCGGCTGTGCTGGACCGCCGCTACGCGAGAAATACAGACTATCTGAATAATGTCGAGAGCTCCAAGAGCTGGCTTGAGGAGCAGGAGAGCGTCATCTATCAGATCAGCAATATCGCTGATAAGATCTCGAAAGATTATTCAGTCAGAGCCGTTACAGACACAGCCGGAAGCACCGGCCGTGACACTTACGCGGAGCAGCTGAAGAACCTGCAGAATACAATGGTGCAGTTCTTAAATACAAAGTACGGGGACAGCTTCATCCTGGGAGGCAACGTAGGGACTGACACAGCTCCCTTTGAGCTGACAGAAGACGGAAAGCTTCTCTACCGCGGCGTGGATGTGGATGATCCTGCGAATGCTGGTGTGCTTGAGCAGCTCTCCAATGAGACGTCTTATGTGGATATCGGTTTCGGCCTGTCCTTTGACGACGATGACAAGATCATATCATCCACAGCGCTGAACACATCCCTTCCGGGCATTAACGCGCTCGGCTACGGCAAGACGGACGATGGAACAAGCAAGAATCTGATCGTCCTGGCCGGGCGGATGGCTGAGCTGCTGAAAGCGGATGAGTTCGACTCAGAGGAGTACGGGAAGCTGTGGGATCAGTTCCAGGAGGGAACGGATCAGCTGAAAGACACGCTTACAGAGCTGGGAACGAAAACCCAGATGCTGGATACTACCAAGACAAGGCTGGAGAATGAGGCTGTCTCCATCCAGGAGCAGTACAGCGCGGAGATCGGAATCGAGCCCGCGGAGGCGATTACGAATTATTCCTGGGCGATGTACGCCTACACAAGCGCTCTGAAGATCGGCACAAGCATTATCGGACCTTCGCTGCTTGACTTTATTTCTTGATTCTGAGTGCTTGAATGATCTGGCTATGCACAGATGAAGGCGCACAGGAGATATACATCATGTGACAGAAAGGAGGAATGACTATGGAACCCTTGCTCAAAATTACGAACATCCCTCTGGAATATGAGATGACCATCCATCACGCAAGACTGGAGCGCTCACAGAGCAGCCCTCCGCTTGTCGAGATGAGCAGGCAGCGGGGCGGTCTCAGCGTGAACAGCCGGCCGGCAAAGCTTCTTCTTGACACCTATGAAGCGCGGGCGTCGCTCGTTCCCACTACGAGAAGAGCGATCAGCCAGAACGCGCAGCGGGGACTTCAGGCGGCCGGAGAGGCGGCGCAGTCCTACGCTCGTGAGGCGTCCATGATGAAATGGTCAAAACCCGGGGAAGGCGGTGCCATGCTGGACCAGGTCCTCGCACAGAGGACACAGCTTCCAACCGGAGAATTTCAGCTTGGGTTTATTCCGTCTACGGGGGCAGAAATCACATATCAGCCCGGCAGCATTTCGATGGACTATCAGATGGACCGTCTGATGTTCAATCTGAAGCTGAACAACGGAACTGTGGAGTATATTCCCGGAAGCATTGAGTTTGTGATCACACAGTGGCCGGATGTGCAGATCGAGTATATGGGCAGGCCGGTCTATGTACCGCCAAGCGCTGCCGAGCGTTTTGACGGGGAGGCAATGGATCTGACCGCTTAGTCATGTAAAGACGGGAACGGGAGAAAAGAAAAAAGTGATTGTGGCAGCGGCAGAGGATTTATCCCTGCCGCTGCCGGCACAGAACAGGAGCAGATATGAGCGATATAATCAAAGAAAATACAGAAGGGCAAACCTGTGAAGACGGTCTGATGATCTACTTTGAGGACGGTCTTTTTGGTTTTGAGGATCAAAAAAGATTTCTGCCTGTGGCGGCGGACGAATCCAGCGACGCGGTGATTACTCTTCACTGCCTGGATGAAGAGGGACTGGCTTTCATCATCATGAATCCGTTCCTGCTCGTAGAAGATTATAATCCTGTAGTTCCTCAGACGGAGCTTGAGTGCCTGGGCGAGGTTCAGGACGAGTCCGACTATTCGTGGTATGTGCTGTGTGTCGCTCAGAAGCCGGCTTCACAGAGTACAGTAAATCTGAGGTGTCCTATTGTGATCAATACGATCACCAGGAAAGCAAAGCAGGTGATACTGGAGGACCAGTCCTATGGTTTCCGGCATCCGCTTGGAGAACTGACCCGGAAGGAGAAGAAGGTATGCTGACTCTGGAGAGAAAAAAAGGTGAGGAAATCGTGATTGGCGATGATATTGTCATCACGGTGAAGGAATGCGGGTCGGACAGCGTGAAACTCGCCATAAGCGCGCCGAGATCTATCCCGGTATTCCGAAGAGAGCTTCTCGAAGCGGCCCGGGAAAACCGGAAGGCCGCGGCAAGCGGCGGAAGCGGGGCGGACAGCCTTGCGGCGCTTCTTACAGCCGACAGAGAAAATAATAACAATACGGAGGATAACAAAAAATGAGATACGAAGTTACACCGGATCTAATCACCGGTTATGATATGATAGACAGGGAGCACAGACAGCTGTTTGACGCGGTTAACCAGCTTCTTGATTCTTTTTCTGACAGTAAAAAAACCGGAAAGGACCAGATGGACCGGGCGGCCACTTTCCTCACCAATTATGTGGACAAGCATTTTGGTCATGAAGAAGATGTTCAGAAAAAATATGAGTGGAGAGAGTATGAGACTCACCACAAATTTCATGAAGAATATAAGAGGCAGCTTAAGGAGATTCTTAACCGGATTCCTTCGGAGGGTCCCAGTATCCAGAATATGAGTGAGATAAACGTTCATGTCGTAAGGCTGATCACTCATATCCGTACTATGGATAAGCGTCTGGGCGCTTTTTTGCAGACTAAAGAATAAAATTTCCGGGAAGACTCTTAATTTTTTCCCGACAAGTACGATATTATAAACAGATATCGTGGATTAAGATCATACCGTCATCACCCATTACACTCCAATGATAAATGATTTTAATCCGTATGATATCGTATGTCACGGATCACGCTGTCCTGCGTTTCAGAGCCCTGAATTCGGGGCAGTGTGGCAAAAGGAGAAAAAAGATGAAAAGTATACGTACAAAAATTATCGTAGGATCAGCTGCCATTACAGCAATTTTTATTCTGCTTCTGGGAATCATAAGCTCAGTTCTTTCTTATGAAAGCACTTTCAGTGAGATGCGCCAGAGCATGGCCAATATGGCAGAGATTTCTTCACAGCGAGTCACAGAGGAAATACAGTCGTATATAAATGTGGCTGAATCTTTCGGCGCCAGGGCTGATATGTCAGACCCGGAAGTTCCTGTTGATGAGAAGGAAGACATTCTCACATCCTGGGCTGAGAAATACGGGATGGTACGGGCGAATCTTCTTGACTCAAATGGAAACAGTCTGTTTGATGGAAACAATTATGCAGACCGTGACTATTTCCAGCAGTGCATGCAGGGAAATACATATGTATCAACCCCTGTGATGAGCAAAGTGACTGAGGAACTGACGATCATTGTCGCAGCGCCCCTTTGGGAGGACGGCGAGGTTGACACTACGCCCATCGGAGTGGTTTATTTCGTTCCTCATGAGACATTTCTCAATGATATCATGACCAGCATCAAGGTCAGCGAGAACGGCGGAGCATATATGATTGACAAAGATGGCAACACGATCGCTGACACGACTATGGATACGGTTACGACACAGAATATCGAGAGTGAAGCTGCCTCAGACAGCAATCTCAAGGATCTTGCGGCTATCCATGGGAAAATGAGAGGCGGAGAGAGCGGTACAGGCAACTATACGATAGACGGTGATAAAAAGATCATTGCCTATGCGCCTGTAGAGGGTACTGACGGCTGGAGCCTTGGCGTGACAGCGCCACAGAGCGACTTTATGGATTCTACATACCGTTCCATTATAATTATTGTCGTTATAGTTGTTGTCGCTATGCTTGTAACAGTTCTCTTTATCCGCTGGCTCACAGGACGTATTGTTAACCCGATTATCAAATGTTCCGAGCGTATCACGTCTCTTTCAGAAGGCGATCTTCACTCTCCGGTGCCCGAGGTTAATACGGAGGATGAGACAGGGGCTCTGGCTGAGGCTACAAAAGAGATTGTCGACTGTCTCAGCAGCCTGATTGAAGAAGAAGGCAGAGTGCTCGGCGAGATGGCACGGGGCAACTTTGATATCACCTCAGATACATCTGTATATCGGGGAGATCTTTATCAGATTTATGAAAGCCTCAGGGGAATTAACCTGAAACTTTCAGGAGCTCTCAGAGAGATCAATGAGGCCGCTGAGCAGGTTGCAGCAGGATCTGACCAGGTAGCTTCCGGTGCGCAGGCATTCAGCCAGGGCGCGACAGAGCAGGCTTCCAGCGTGGAAGAGCTTGCGGCCACTATCAATGATATCAATAACAGTATCCAGGCCAACGCGAAGTTCGCTGAGGAATCCAGTGAAGTATCGAATGAGGCCGGACAGCTGCTGATGGAAAGCATGCAGAAGATGGAAGAGCTGACCAATGCGATGGATGAGATCACTTCAAGCTCTAGTGAGATCAGCCGTATCATCAAGACGATTGAGGATATCGCTTTCCAGACAAATATTCTTGCTCTGAACGCGGCTGTGGAAGCGGCCCGCGCAGGAAACGCAGGAAAAGGATTCGCAGTTGTGGCTGATGAAGTGCGTTCGCTGGCCGAGAAGAGCGCGGAAGCTTCCAAGAATACCTCCGAGCTGATCGAGCGTTCTATTAAAGCTGTTGAGAACGGAACAAGGATCGCCGGAGAGACGTCAGAATCTCTTCAGCATACCGCAGAGTCTGCTCAGAAGGCGGTTAGCTTAAACGGGGAAATCTCAAAGAATACGAAGACACAGGCCGATGCGGTTGCACAGGTTACAGTCGGCGTTGATCAGATTTCCAGCGTTGTTCAGACAAATTCAGCTACTGCACAGCAGAGCGCGGCGGCAAGTGAGGAACTTTCAGGACAGGCTGAAATGCTCAAGAAGACTGTGGGCGGATTCAAACTGAAGGATGTAAGCCAGTTAAACACGGCGGCAGAATAACCGTGGTATAAGGGGTGACGGTTTATGAACAGAATCGTATCAGAGAGTTCTGTATATCTTAATCTGCATACAAAAAGAAACGAGCTGGAAAAAGCGGAGGCGGCAGGGAACCCTGCTGCCTCCGTTTCTTTTCATAAAATGCAGAGTGAATCTATAACAGGAGAGCTGGCGGAAGGACCGGCAGGGAAGGGGACAGAAGGGACGAGGGCGGATCACATGACCGCCGGGGCCCCTGCGGCCGAATCCCGCAAAGAGGTGTCAGATTTATTCCGTAACCTGCTGGAGCAGATACGGAAGGACAATCCGCGGATCCATATTGCCATTGAAACGCCGGGAACGGACGGGGAACGCGATATGCTCTCAAAGGTTCTTGATGAGGTCGGGGACGGTTACGCGCTGATCCTGTCAGATGAGTTCATGGCAGGACTCTATGCCGGAAAGAAGAGCTATGAAAAGAAGGTCTCGGCGCTGATTGAATGTGTCAGGCGTCTCGGAAAACTGGGCGCCGGGGCAGGAGTATGGCTGGAGGAAGACCAGGCGGTATTCTGGCAGAAGATTCCTGACAATAAAGCTCAGGATAACAATTATGCCATGTTCGGGGCAGGCGGATATGCCTCTCAGAACACGGCCTCCTCATACGGCCTCCCATCTCCGGCGGAACAGGCGCTTCAGAAGTTCAGAATCGGAAGCGCGTCCCCGTATCAGACTGCTGCGTCTTACAGCAGGATGGCACGCGCGAACAGCCGGTCCATGGTTCTGAATGTTATGCAGGAGACACGCCGTAATATAGCCACGTTAAAGCTCTTATCCGTGTATGGAGATGAAAAGGATCAGAAGAAAGCCAAGGCCGCTCTGCGTTCTCTGGAAAAGCTGCTTCTGCGCGGGAACAGGAAACTGAGACGGTTCTCCGATGAATCGCTGACTGAAACCCGCATGAAACGCGCGAAAGAGCAGGAGGAGAAGGAGAGGGCGATGCAGGCGGCTCTGGAACTGAAACGCAGGAAGACGTCCCGGGCGATCGGGGACGGCGCGATCCGTAAGGAAGGGCAGCTTGAAGCACTTACAATCCCCGGATACCGTCCCGCAAGAGCCGGACGGTATGATCCGGAACACCGGGTGTATGTGGAGACGATGCCCCCTGTCGGCGGAACCGGATTTGCAGGAGGAGAGATGCTGGCCGGGGCTGCAGGCGGAGCTGCATGTTCTCCTGTAGACGGGTATGTGGTCTCAGATGTTATGGCATTCTGAGCTGCCCTGTGAGAACAATTCAAGATTAAAAACACCTCCCTGATCTGTGTACAGGTCAGGGGGGTGTTTTTTTAATAATTCAATTTACTGCTTTTAGGGCCGGGACTGTAAAATCCAGCCTGTCTCTGATGATCTCTGATTGCTGAGCTGATATGTCAGATCAGATAATTCATCATGAGCCCGGTCGCATAGTAGTTGTTATTCATGTAGGCATTCCCGCCCATGAACATGGTCATGGCGAGATAGGAATTATTCATGCTCTGCTCCTGCAGCTCTTTTATATCGCTGTTGATCAGGGAGCTGGAGTTCATGTTCATGCCGCCTACCGCTTTGTTAAAGGCAGTGTCCGCAATGCCGCCTGCGCCGGAAATGAGCTCTTTCACAAGAGAGGGCTCTTTCTCTATGCTCTCGGCAAGCACATCCGGATCAAAGTTCAGAGTCGCGTCGTCATTGACCGTGATTCCCAGCTTCTCAAGAGACTGCTCCGGGCCGAGGCCCCTGACAAGATTGCGCAGCTGGCGGTCTACGCCGCTTCCGCGTCCGTAGTTGTCATTGAGAATCTCCAGGGCGCTGTTGTAGCTCTTTACCAGATCGCTCAGCGCGGCTGTGACTCTCTCCGGATCAACATCCGAGCGGATCGTAACCTCGCCGGCGTCCTTCAGTGTGACGCCGATCCGGCCGCTGTTCACTGTGATATCATTGCGGGATGATGTATAGTCTCTCGTAACTCCGTTCTCTGTGACAGAGTAGCGCGCGTTGGAGCCTGCAGTCTGCACCTCATCCACACCGGCCGCGCTCCCGAGATCACCGCTGACCTGGAATCCGTAAGCGGATCCCGTATTCATGCTGTCAAGCTTCAAGGAAACGTTTCCGTCTTCCTCCACTACGGTGGCTCTCACTCCCACAGCGCTGTCATTGATCTGTGAAGCCGCCTCTCTTAACATCTGGGCATTCGTCCTGGATGCTCCGTTGTCCGCCACAGCGCTTACCTGTACGTTCACAGAGCCGGCGCTTCCGCTGACTGTAAAATTCATGTCTGAAACTGCGGAGGCAGAAGCACTTACTGTATCGCTTACATTTGACTGTGCCTGAGCGATCTGATCAACTGAGATCTGGATCTCGCCGGCAGTGCGCACGGGGAGTCTCTTTGAGACGTCCGCAACCGAGGTGTCAGAGCTGGTGACATCAAATTCCCTCATGGCTCCAGAGGAATTGGTGCTCTTGAGCTCACTCGCAGCCTTCATCAGAGAGGACATACCAGAAGTATATTCCTTCACGAAATCAAGACTGTCCTTTAAAGAACCGCCTGACGGCATCGTGGGGCTGACTGCCTCCACATACTTAGGATTGTTGGATAAAGCCTGTATGAGCCTGGCATTATTCATGGCAGCCTGTCCAACGTAAGCTCCCATTCCGTAAGAATTCAATCCACTGATTCTCATGTTCTGTTTCCCTCCTTTCTGTTCTTCTTTATTTATTACTTCGACAAATAAACTGAAAAAATAACTGTTACAAAAATTTTGAAAAAAATGAAAATACTGCTTATTTTTAAAAATTGACTGCCGAAATATTAAATAGACAGGATGATCAAAGTCTTGTCAGTATCATTTCATTGTATCAACTGCGCAAAGGGCGCCCGCGCAAGATATGATGGAAGAATCCAAATAGGGGAAATGGAGTTCCCTGATTCAATTACATGGAGGTAATATAATATGAGAATTCAGCACAATATCGCGGCACTTAATTCCTATCGTAACTTAACAAACAATAACAGCGCAGTTTCCAAAAACCTGGAGAAACTGTCTTCTGGTTATGCAATCAACCGTGCAGGTGACGACGCGGCAGGACTCGCTATTTCCGAGAAAATGCGCGCTCAGATCACAGGCCTTGAGACAGCACAGAAGAACGCAAACGACGGTATCTCCCTCGTACAGACAGCAGAGGGTGCTCTGACAGAAGTTCACTCCATGCTGAACCGTATGGTAGAGCTGGCAGACCAGTCCGCAAACGGTACATACCAGGATGAGGTAGACCGTGAGAACCTTCAGAAGGAAGTTGCATCTCTGAAAGATGAAATCGACAGAATCTCTGAGTCTACGAACTTCAACGGTATCCAGCTGCTTGACGGAAGTCTCAGTGGCGGTGGAAATATCGGCGGGAATGTAACTGTTGATAATACTACTGCAATAACAGCTGTAGTAACTGCTGCGGCAATCACAGATGCACAGGCAGCTCTGAATGCAGGCGATACAGTTACATATACACTTGCATGGACTGAAAACGGTGAGTCTAAATCCGCTACAATCAATCTGACGGTATCTGACGATCAGAAGTTTCTGGTGGCAGAAGATGGAACAACTTATTCCATTGGAGCTACGACAACTGGAGTTGCCGAAGCGGAGGAGCTGGATGCGGCTATCCTTGGGGAACTGAAAAAGAACAGTAGCGTAACAGGAGCACTGAATATATCAAGTGATGCTGCTGGTACATTTACTTTTACGAGCAAAGTGGCAGGAAGCGATGGAGCAATAGTGACAGCTAGTGGTATCACTTCTTCAAATACTGCTAGTGCGCCGACTGGCGGGGCAGTTGATCCGACAAAGGTTACGACTGGATTAGACTCCTATCAGAAGGTTGATTTTTCCACAGCTGGTTTAGTAACAGCAACAGATGCAACCGCGACAGCAGACGATATCAATGACGCTATCTTTGAGGTTGGAGGAAAGAAATTCCTTTTCGTGTCAAGTGATACAAAGGAGCAGTATCTGACTAATGTTGGAGATGATGTTAACATCATTAAACTTAATGGAACAGCGTATACAGCGGCAAATGACGCGGCTAATGTTGCGGCCGAGATCAGCCGTGTAACAGGAATGAATTTCGAGGCACAAAGTGCTGCTGGTCCGGCTAATTCAGGTATTAATGCGAATGATATCCTCTACAAAGGTACAGAAACATTGAGTAAATCCGGAACAGGTCTGGAACTTCAGATCGGTGATACATCGGATGACTTCAACCAGATGACTGTTGCAGTATCTGCTATGGATACAGCATCCCTTGGCATCGCTAATGTGGATGTCAGCACACAGGCTGGAGCACAGGCGGCAGTGGATGTGATCAAGAACGCGATCAACATGGTATCCTCTACTCGTGGTGACCTCGGCGCGATCCAGAACCGTCTGGAGCACACGATCAATAACCTGAGTGTGACAACAGAGAATATGACAGCAGCAGAGAGCCGCATCCGTGACGTAGATATGGCGGAAGAGATGATGGCTTACACGAAGAACAACATCCTGGTACAGGCTTCCCAGGCAATGCTTGCGCAGGCGAACCAGATCCCGCAGGGAGTTCTTCAGTTATTACAGTAATCAGATCATATTTGCGGAAGAAAAGCTATGGGGTACCCGGCAGTATGCCGGGTACCCTGTTTTAATCTGAATGTAAGAAGGAGAAAGTAATGAAAAAAAGACTGCGGCTTTCACAGTGTATGATCGTGAAGAATGAAGAAAAGAATATCCGCCGGGCTCTCTCTTGGGCCAAAGGGATCGCATTTGAACAGATCGTTGTGGATACAGGATCGACTGATCGGACAGCAGAGATTGCCAGGAAGATGGGAGCGAAAGTATACTACTATGAGTGGAACGATGATTTCGCTGCGGCGAAGAATTACGCTATTGAAAAAGCTTCCGGAGACTGGATTGCGTTTCTGGATGCAGACGAATATTTTAATGAAAAAGATGCAAAAAAATTGAAAAGATTATTGGAAAATCTGATAACTTCTTCAGATGAAAAAAAGCTTCCAGATTTCATAAGATGCTCCTGGATTCAGCTAAGGAACGATGGCAGGCCTTTTGCAGTATCCGGACAGGATCGGATTTTCCGTAATCTTCCGTCTCTGCGTTACCAGGGACGGATCCATGAGCAGATTGCGTTAACAGACGGAAAGAGAATGCGTTATCTAGATATGCAGAAAGAGCTTTCTATTATGCACACTGGATATGCAGAGCAGGTGTCATCTGAGAAAAGAAAGGCAGAGAGAAATATTCGGTTGCTTAAAAAAGAGGTTGAGGAAAAACCGAGAAATTATAATGCATGGGCTTATCTTGGCGATTCTCTTGCATTGGCTCATAGAAATGAGGAAGCTGTGAAAAGTTATCAGAAAGCTCTGGAAGGAGAAATGCCTTCTGGGATTTCCAAAGAGAGATACTTCAGTGCGGGCAAGGGAATTCTGCGTCTGTTCTGGTTGCAGCCAGACCTTGCCGGAAAGGATGAGGTGGATAAAGTAGCCCGACTCATCGGTCATCCCGAAGCGGAGAATCCGGATATCTACTATTATCTTGCGCTGTATTACACGAAGAGAGGAGATTATGAGCGGGCTTACACTGAGATGGGGCGTGCCCTTTCCCGTGTGGATACTTACCGGGAAGCGGATACGATCTACCTGCGAGGAGATTTGCAGCGGGCATACGGCACGATGGCCGGGATCTGTCAGAAGCTGGGGAAGAAGCAGGAAGTGGTGCGTTATGGGGTGCTGTCCCTTAGGCTTAACCGATACCAGGAGGATATCCTGACGGAAATCCTTTCTCTCCTGAGGGAGGAACCGGGAGAAGGCAGCACGGCGGAGGGAACCTGGAGATTTCTGGCCGGACTGTATGACCTGACGGAGAGCCGGGAGATCCTTTTCTGTTATAAGTGCGCAAAAGCTACGGGATTTATTGCGCTTGAGAATAAGCTTCTGGAAGCTTTGCCCGAAGAAGACCGGGATGATCTGCGGAAACGGGCGATGAGGATTGCAGAGGATCTATCGGCTCCACAGGACAATCTGGGGATTGAGATTCATAATCAGGTGGACCGTGGATTCGTCAAATGGGCCGGTCGGATCAGGGATCTGTCGGAAGAAGAGGTTCTTGAAGAGATAAAAGACTGTCTTGCAAAGTGTAAGAAAGACAGCTATGGAAACTATGTCCGCTATGTGGAGTATTTCGGGAAATTTCCGTTCTGGGGCAGCCTTGATCCGAAAAAAGGAGATTATGACACTCTGGAGAAGAGAGCGAAGATGCTGAAGAATCACATAGAAGATCTGATATGGCTGTATAACAGACTGGAGGACTACCGCTCCAGAGAAACCCTTCTGGCAGTCCTTAGAAGCTGGACGGATATGGATCTTGCGCTGCTTGGAAAGGTGAAGGCATGGGGAGAACAGTACTTTGACCTGGATCTGATCCCGTCGGCAAAAGACGAAGTGTTTGTAGATGTGGGCGCTTATATCGGAGACTCTGTGATGAATCTGCTCCGGAATTACGGGATGGTTCATAAAAAAATCTACGCTTATGAGGCAGATGAGCAAAACGCGTCTTTTCTTAAGCGAAACCTGGGGGAAATGCCCAACATCCTGATCCGGGAGAAGGGCGTGGGGGCGTCCAGGGGCAGCATGCTGTTCTCAAAGGCGGAGGAAGCCTCCAGCAGCCGCTTTGAGATGGCAGACATGGGGAAAGAAGGCGAACCGCAGGAGAAAGAGAAGCTGACGGAGATCGTTCCCCTTGATGAAGACATACAGGAACCGGTAAGCTGGATCAAGATGGATATAGAAGGGATGGAGTATGAGGCGCTTCAGGGAAGCCGGTCTCATATAGTAAATGACCACCCGAAGCTTTCTATCTCAGTCTACCACGGGTATGATGATCTGTGGCGTCTGCCGCGGCTTATCCATGAGATGAATCCCTCGTACCGCTTTTACCTGAGGTATTACGGAGGGAATCTGATTCCTACAGAGATCGTGCTGACAGCGCTGCCGGAATAAATTATTAATTTAATACAAAATTCAAAAAAATTCTTAATTTTTAGGGGGCGAAGTATTTGTTAGACAAAATAAAGAAATATAAAAAAATATTAGATAATTTATTCTTCGCCTCCCTGCCGCAGGATCAGCAATAAATTATCACATCATGCTGAGGGTATGATCTGTTATGGTTAGCATTGATGTACAGGGGACGGAACTGATACTGATTTATTTTTTTGTAAAATATGTCGATATATTATTTAAAGTAATTGTTTTTTTAGAACTTTGGTCTGAGAAGCAGGAATACTGTTATTATTTAAAGCAGAAAGTGGTATAATATGGAAAAACCATGGAATTATCTGAATTCCCAAATTATAAATGAGAATAAATCAGAGAAAGATCCAGGCAGCGGGAGGACTGATCCGTTTCTTGCGTATGTCAGGAATTATTATTTTGACAGTGAAGTTTTTTTTCACTCGATCGTGCCTCTTGATACTTCCGTCTGGATTTTCTGTGGTGATGTACAGAAGAATGTATATTACATTTCTGAACAGATTAAGGAAGAGTTTGGATTCGGAGAGAGTCTCGTACATGACTTTATAAAGGTGCTTGAACAGCGTATCTACGAGGCTGACAGGGAGAAATATAGGGACACTTTTAAGAAGCTTATCGACAGGAAGCTGACAAGATACAGTATCCACATCCGTATTTACAACTGCCGCAGAGAGCCTGTATGGGTATATTTCCAGGGGATCGCAGAGTGGGATGAAACTACCGGTCTCCCATTATTCTTTTCCGGAAGCATGATTCCAAATGACAGCCAAACAGGTCTGGGAGAGGAGATCGGCGTCTGCAGCCTGGAGCATCTGCTGAGAGGTATACGCATGCACGGAGAGGAGGAGCATGGGAAGGAGCTTCTCCTTATCTGCTTTTCCCTCAAGGAATTCGAAAGCATTAATCAGCTGGTCGGACACAGGCAGGGGAATTCTGTTATACGGAATATTCTGAGCAGAATTAAGCATGAGCTCGGGGAATATTTCTGGCTGGTGCGCCTTGGCGGCGTGAATTTTATGGCAATATCCGAGGATTCCATTGACCCGGAGGAGCCGATTGACAGAATCCGGGAGATTGTCAGAGAAACTTACCATATGTATCAGCTTTCTATTGTCTATCCATGCAGCATTGGAGTGATGAAATGTCCCCGGGATGGCACTGATTCGGATGAGCTGCTGAAGAATGCGGAGATTGTCCTGAAACACGCGGACGAACTGCCAGGGCAGAAGTATGTGGAATTCACTAAGGACATGGAGGAGAGTTATTGCTATGCAGTTGATCTGGGTCTGGAACTGAATCGCTGTATTAACAATAATTTTGAGAACTTCCGCCTTGTAGTGCAGCCCCAGGTAAACACACCGGATGGCCGGATCGTGGGTGGAGAAGTTCTCTGCCGGTGGAAATATAAGGGAGAAGAGATCTCTCCTAGCGTATTTATCCCGATACTGGAGAAGACAGGGCTTATTATCCCTACCGGGAAATGGATCGTATCACAGGCAGTTGAGATCTGCAGCAGGATCCTTGAATATATGCCGGAGTTCCGGTTATCTTTTAATGTAAGTTATCTTCAGGTTACGGATGAGACGTTCTTTGCGTTTATCCGGGATGCGCTGGAGAAAAATCATGTTCCCGGGGGGAATATGATTGTCGAACTTACAGAATCTTATTTTGATGAAACGTCAGAGCTGTTGGAAAAGTTCATATGGCAGTGCAAGAATCATGGAATCCGTCTGGCTCTGGATGATTTTGGGGAAGGCTATTCCAGTATCCATTTGCTGCTTCATTACCCTGTAGATCTGATCAAGCTGGACAGATTTCTGGTGCAGGAGCTGATGGCATCGGAAGAAAAGCGGAAACTTATATTCAGTATAATAGCTGAATGTCACAAATTTGGTAAAAAGATTTGTATGGAAGGAGTGGAAACCCGGGAGGAGCTGGAGATTGTGAGACAGACAGGCTGTGACTGTATCCAGGGATTTTATTTTTACAGGCCGCTTGAAGTGGACGCGCTCTATAAACTGCTGGAAGATTATCCCAAAGGAGCGACTGAACGGTGACTGGGGATTCCCTCAGATCCACGGACTTGGATTTGGCGGTACATCTGTGTATTATGCGATCAGCAGCCCGGGGAAGCCAGGGGATATCTGGCAGCTCCATATCCGGGCGAAAATTTAAGAATGATTTGTGAGACGGTGTTTTTGCAGTAGTTGACAGTCAAAAATGCTCATATTATAATTAAGAAAATGAAAAGCAGGAGACAATAATGGAAACCGGCTAAGCTGGCTGTCCCTGAAAAGTATCAGTGACAGTTGCTCGCTTTCCCTGTTTATATATTAATTAAAATAAGGAAAGTGAGGTGAGCTTATGGCACAGAAAGATATCACAGAAAAACTTTTGGAAGATTACAATGATGTCTTTGCAGACATTGTAGATGTTCTTCTGTTCGATGGGAAACAGATTGTGCGGGAAGAGGATCTTGCCGATGCCGGGGTGAAATCCCAGTACAAAGCGGACAATGCCACACTTCATGAGCAGGAGCGGGATGTGGCCAAGTTCTGGAAGAAAGGCAATGTCTGTATTGCAGTTCTTGGCCTGGAAAACCAGACAGCCCAGGACAAAGATATGCCGTTGCGGATATTGGCCTATGACGGGGCTTCATACCGCTCCCAGATACTTAACGGCAGCGGGAAAAGATACCCGGTTATAACATTAGTCCTTTATTTTGGTGACAGGCCATGGAGCGGCCCTAAATCGCTCCATGAATGCCTGTATATCCCGGAGAAACTGAAAGGTTATGTAAATGACTACCAAATCCGGGTTATTGATATTCCATATCTTTCAGAAAAACAAATTTCTGAGTTCCAAAGTGATTTCCGCATTGTTGCTGATTATTTTGCGCAGCGCCAGCGGAAAAACGGGGAGTATACCCCAGGTACCCAGGAATTCCGGCATACGGATGCCATCCTGAAGTTTTTCAATGTCTTTACGGATGACAAGAGATTTACAGAGGTTGCAGTATCGGCCCGGAAGGAAGGAAAGGAGGTCAAAAATATGTGCGATGTATTAGACCGTGTAGAAGGGAAAGGCCGTGCGGAAGGCCGTGCGGAAGGCCGCGTGGAAGGCCGCGTGGAAGGCGGAAACCTTATGGTATACAGTCTGGTTGCAGATGGGGACCTTTCTCCGGAAAAAGGGGCAGAGCGGTTAGAAATCACGGTGGAAGCCCTTAAAAAGAAAATGGAAATCTGTGGATATAAGTTTCCGGACAACAAATGCTGACTTAAAAGGAGATGTCGGGAAATAGGTAGTTTTAAACAGGGGAAGGCGTGACTCCTATGAGTCACGCCTTCCCCTGAAATTTATCCTTTATAAAGAGAAAAAGATGGCTAGCGACAACCATCTTGCTCCCCGTTCCATGTTATAAAGATTAAACAGATACATACAGTCAGGTTAGTGTATAATTATTATTGGCAAAGATAGGAATCATTCCTAAATTAAAAGGGAAGCAGAGAAAATCCCTACTT
>CALWTQ010000013.1 GCA_944384505.1 uncultured Mediterraneibacter sp. | reverse complement strand
TCCACCGTCAGTCCTTGTATTTAGTCCGTCACTGGAACTCTTAGTTTCACTTATATCCCTGGAGCGGAATCCAGAGCTATCCTTCATCCTCGCAGAATACGTCTCAGAAATAGCCTCTGTTTTCGGACGTTTCAATTCTTCTTGATGTGAACATGCCGGACGGCAATGGATTCGATTTTGCAACGGAGCTTGCTGACGGATCTTCCATTCCATTTCTTTTTATTACCGGCCACAATCTGGAAGAGGAAATTATCGCCGGTCTTCGCATTGGAGCGGACGACTATATCACCAAGCCGTTCAGTCTCCGGGTTGTGATTGAGAAGGTAAAGACCATTCTAAAACGATATTTCGATCCGCGGGATCTGGAAATCATTCACTGCGGAAATCTGGATATCAGCATGACCGATCATACGGTAAGGAAGAATGGTGAGGTCATCTCTCTTACGCCGACGGAGTTTGATCTCCTTGCCCTTTTTCTCAAAAACCGTACTAAGCTTCTGACGAAAGATTTTCTTATGGAGCGCATCTGGGATTCCAGGGGAAACTATGTGAATGGACACACAGTTTCTCTGAATGTCAGCCGCCTCAGAAATAAAATTGCCGATGAACACTGCGAATATATCAGAACCATTTACGGGCTGGGATATAAATGGATCGGAGATAAGGAGATGTATTCATGAATATTTTAATTATACTGCTTGTACAGCTCAGTCTGTGCTGCCTTATCTGGCTGTATTTCCGCAGGAAATTCACTGCTTTTTCAGACAGTGTATGCCAGAGCACAGAACGTATCCTGCACGGGCAACCTGTAAGAGAAGGCTTAAACGAAGAGACGCTGACCTTCAAGATGATCACAGAGCTCGAAAAGGTAGAAGACATTGTCAGATACCGGCTTGCGGAAAACGAAAAAGAAAAGCAGGAGCTTCAGGAAATGATCTCTGAGATCACTCATCAGATCAAAACGCCTCTTTTCAATATCCATATGTACTGTGAGATGCTCGACGGCCAGATGGTTCCAGGCAGCTCCACAGTCAAAGATCAGCTGGACCGGCTTGATTTCCTCCTGAACGCACTAATTCGCTCCTCGCGGCTGGAGACTTCTATGATCCGTCTGAATCCGGGGCAGAATAAAGTGATTCACACCATCGCCATCGCCGTAAATAATATATTCCAGAAAGCGGAAAATAAAAAGATAGAGATCCGGGTGGACTGCCGCTCCACAATTGAGGTGTCCCACGATCCGAAATGGACAGCTGAAGCGATTGAAAACCTGCTGGACAACGCAGTAAAATATACTCCTGAAAACGGCCTCATCCAAATCAGCGTTGTCCCCGGCGAAATGTACACAGAGATACAGGTCAAAGATACAGGTTGCGGAATTGAGCCGGACGAAATCAACCAGATATTCAAACGTTTCTGCCGCGGCCGGAACGCATCCGGGGCAGAGGGGCTCGGCCTGGGTCTGTATCTTGCAAAAAAGATCATTGTCCTGCAGGGCGGCTTTATTTCCTCCCGCTCCGAGCCGGGAAAAGGAAGCTGTTTCTCCGTTCATCTGAAGAAATAATCTTACCGGGACACCACTGGAAGTTCTGCTCTGCAGCGGCCCAGGCGTCATTTTATTGGGAAAGTATCGAAACCGATACTTTTTCTTTTCCGTCTGATACCAGATTGATCCTTTTCTTTTCTATACTTATAGTATATGTTCAGCACATGCCGTTTCCGGCAGCTGAACTGTTTCTAAAATTTCCCTCTCCTTAAACGGAGAAAAGAAAGGATAGCAAGCTATGAATATTTTAAGCACAAACGGCCTGACCAAATACTACGGCGCTGGCCCGTCACTTGTCAAAGCGCTTGACGGAATCACTCTTGAAATCGAGCAGGGCAGCTTTACCGCCATCGTAGGGACCTCCGGTTCTGGAAAGAGCACTCTGCTCCACATGCTGGGCGGTCTGGATACTCCGACAAGCGGAAGTGTCTGCGTAGACGGACAGGAATTAAGCAGTATGGATCCAAACGAACTTGCCATCTTCCGCAGGAGAAAGATTGGATTTATCTTTCAGAATTATAATCTTATTCCCAATCTCACCGTCTGCGATAATATCGTGCTTCCCGTGGAGCTGGACGGCAGAACGGTGGACCGGATCTATTTCCGCGAAATCACAGATACTCTGGGGCTGTCTGATAAGCTCGGCCGAAAGCCGGATAAACTCTCCGGAGGCCAGCAGCAGAGGGTTGCCATTGCCCGCGCTCTTGCGGCAAAGCCCGCCATTATCCTTGCCGATGAGCCCACCGGGAATCTTGACAGCCATACCAGCCAGGAAGTAGTCGGACTTTTAAAAGCGACAGGGAAGCAGTTCCATCAGACGATTGTAATGATCACTCACAATGATGAGATTGCCCAGGCTGCAGACCGCACGATCCGCATCGAAGACGGCAGGATCGCAGAAAGCAGGTGGTAATCATGAAACTTGATAGAAATAATAACGGGAAAATTCTCCTTCGCATTGCGAAAAACAATCTCATCTCCCGTCCTCTGGCAAGCATCTTTTCCCTGCTTTCCATCATCCTCGCCACAACCCTTGCGCTTACTGTCACGCTCTATCTGACCGGGACAAAAGAGGCAGAAAAAAGAACTCTCGACAATATGCAGCACGTCATGTACATGAATGTGACAGAGGAACAGGTTGCTGAAATCGCCGCCGATGAAAAAACGGAAATGACTGTTCCTTACAAGCCCTGTGAGACGGAGTTTGAGACAGACGGAGTACGTTTCAGTTTTGTCTATTATGACAGCATAAAAGAGGGCATTAAAACCTACATTGTCTCAGAGGGCACTGTCCCTGAGGAATATAATGAGATCGTCGTTGATAAGGCGTTTATGGATGCTCTCGGAAAAGACGCTGTCGTCGGCGCCTCCCTCTCCCTCAGTCTGAACGGCAGAACAGAGGATTTTATCATCTGCGGATATACGGATGACCACTACACGATGCTGACCCATCCGGTTCGCGTGTCCAGGGCATTTGCTGATCAGAGTCCGGAAATGAAGGATCTGCCCTATACTGCGCTCGTCCGCTTAAAAGACGCTTCCGATATGCCTGTCTCCACCTTTACAACCGCTGTTTATCAGATTGCGCTGGACTGCGGCGTCAACCGGGCTGATGTGAATATAAACGGGAAATTTGAAGAGTCCCTCCAGAATGGCGGTGTCTCCTTCTATGTGACCCTTGTGCTCTCCACTGTCATCGCCCTTGCCTGCGGGATCGTGATTTACAGCATTTTCTATCTCTCCGTTACATCAAGGGTGCAGCAGATCGGGCAGTTCCTCACTATAGGCATGACCCAGCGGCAGGTAAAGAAGATGATTCGCAGAGAGGGGCTTCTGCTGAACATTGTTTCCGTTCCGGTCAGTCTTCTGATCAGCGGAATCCTCTCCCGGCTTCTGCTCCCTGACGGATGGGATCTGAAAAACTACTTTCTCCTTGGAGCTGTATTCTGCATTTTCTCTGTTGCCGTTGTACAGCTCGCCATCGGAAAACCCGCGTCCATCGCCTCAAAGGTATCGCCCATCGAGGCTTCCAGAAGCAGCTTTTCCGGACAGGGCTCCGCTTCGAACCGCCGGACGGGCTGCAGAAAAAAAGCTTCTTTAAAGCATTCAGACAGAACACCTGTTAATCCCCGGCGCAGTCTGACGCCTCTTCGTCTGGCTGAAATGACAAACCGGGACAGCCGCAGAAAATGGCGCTTTACCGCCGTCTCTCTGTCATTTGGCGGTATCCTGTTCATGATCGCGGCTGTCTGGATGAGCGCGTGGGATGACGAAGCCTATTCAAGGTAGAACTTATTCCGGGACAGCGAATACTATATTTCCTATCTGTATGACCACAGTAATCCGCAGGCATACGGGATCACTGACATGCAGCTTACCGGTCATCTAAGCCGGGAGCTCAAAGAAGAGATTGAAGCCATCCCTCACGTAAAAAAAGTGCACGTGGAACACACAGCCACCGGAAGCATCGCATATCAGGGCACCACATTTCTGCAGAGCTTCTGTCCTCTCACTGCTGAGTCGGAGGAATATTTCCAGCTTGACGCGGCAGGAAATAACTCATATGAATACATGGCGGAGCATGACGCCATATTAATCACGAATAAGGATTTTAGTGAGAATGTCAACGGGATCAGCTTTATCCCCGGTGAAAAAATCACGCTGAACTATTTTGACGGCAAAGAACGTACCGCAGAACTGGAGATCGCGGCAGTATCCGCTGAGAATGTCCATACTGATGTGGACCGTCCTACATTTTTTATGACAAACCAGACTATGAAAAAGCTGTGGGGTGACATGAACACGGCCGATTCATTCTATGTCACTGTCGAGAATTACGAAGAAAACGGAGACGCAGTAGAAAACGCCATAAGAAGTATTACTGACTCTTACAGCGATCTCTCCCTCTGGACGCTTCGTGAACAGAAAATCGAGGACTTCGGAATGATCGCCCAGAATAAAACCCAGATATACGGGATCTCCATCTTTCTCATACTTTTTGGCGTCTTCAACCTGATCAACACCGTGATCAGCAGCATTGCTTCCCGGTGATCCCGGCGCTTCTCTACTGCCTTTGTATGATACTCGTACCACTGCTGGTCGCTGTCTTATGCATAAAAACACAGAATAAAGTTCCACTTGTGGAAAGAATCAGAAATGTGGACTAAGATGCGGAATAAAGCATGTCCGAAGCAGCAAAACGCCGCACCGTTTTTATATTGGTGCGGCGTTCTGCGACAACTGGTATACATATCCCAGCGAAGGCTCTCTCTGCAGCATCTCGTCAAAGCGGTCCATCAGTTCTTTATTCGGGATCGACACCTTACCGTTCTCATAGCTTAAGAAACCATATACTACCATAGATGAGAATATTTCGTCCTTTGTTTTCAAATTCATAGAAGTCGCTGCATATTCCCGGACTTTTGCAGGAACAGGGATGCCTGAAACCATAAGCGCCAGATCGTCCCTTACCGCTGCCACATTATTTTCGATATAGTAATAGATTTCATCATAAGGGCCTGCGGACGTCCAGTAGTTTCCCAGATTATTATTGCGCAGCGCACACACCACAGAGCGAGGATTATATACCCTTTCCCCGGAACATATATGATAACCGTTATACCAATATCTCAGTCCCTCCCGGGTAACATGTGCATTTTCTGTATTTCTGATGAATCTCTCATACAATTCATCCACTTCCATATCCGTAAATCCAAAAACATCGCTGAACTTTTCTTCTGTAAGCATTGTGTATTCAGAAAACATATTCAGCTCTGACCCGCTTGAATATTTTGCAATTGGAAGAATCCCCGTCATATAGGCAAGCAGTACATAGGGGCGGTCCTTTAACAAACTGCGCAGGAATCCCAAATATGCTCTCTTCTCATTCTCTGTTACAAAAGGCTGATGGAACAGGAAATCCCATTCATCAAGAATAAATATAAATCTGGCCTCTTGATTTTCTGCATAGATCTCAAGCAATGCATCAACTGCGGAATCCCCTTCTTCAAATTCAGCCTTTGGATATGCTTTTTTCAGATCCTTCACAAGACGTCCTTCTATCCTGGTGATATATTCCTCATAGGAAGTACACTGCCTTGAAATATCATTCAGAGAAATATGGATCACTGCATAATGGTTCAGATGCTTTCTGTATTCTCCGGCACGGCTGATCGAAAGAGAGTCAAAAATATCGGAAGCATCCCTTGCCTGTGAAAAAAAGGCCGCTATCATATTCGCTGTCACTGTTTTTCCGAAACGACGCGGGCGGGTAATACAGATATGATTTGCCCCCTCTTCAACCAGCGGGAAAAGCTCTGTGAGCATCTGTGATTTGTCCACAAAATAAGGCTTCTGCGTTTCACTCCTGTACAGAGTATATGCGCTTTCACTGTTCAGGTAAATCCCCATTTATATCCAGCCCTTTCTATAAAGCGGTCACTTTGTACCGCTGAACATCAATAATCAGTAGTATTTACAAAAAAGCATAGCATTAACAGGTATCTTCTGCAAGCGCTTTTTCAGAAGACCGCTCTCCATTAACAGCAGTTCAGCTTACTTCCTTCTCAAATACAGATACGACATACTCAGCGATCTCGCAGTCCTGCTCCTCTGTTCCGCCGCCCACTCCGATGCCGCCGGCGATCTTTCCGTCAGCGAACAGAGGGTAGCCGCCTGCTACAAGGGTGATCCTCGGGTCATTCGTCTGAATCGCCATAAGGGAGGCCCCTTCCGCGGCGCACGCGGCCACGTCCTTTGTCTTACACTGGGTCACAGCCGCAGTATATGCCTTGCCAGGCACAAGTGTAATGCTTAGGACAAGCGCCTCGCCGTAACGCCGGTATCCCCTTGGAAGACCGTTCTCATCGCACACTGCGAAACTGATATCAATCCCAATTTCTCTGCTCTTTTCCCGTGCAGCCGCACACAGTTTGTCACACAATTCATCTGTTAAAATCATCTGAAGTCCCTCCATTTCTGTTTTCTGATGATTATTTTAACAGTGAATTTTTCTCTCTGCTTGCCCGTTTCTCCAAAAAAATTGCCTGATCCTGCAGTCCGGCAGCCGGTTTTTCCCTCGGTATGCTGTACTCCTTCCGTCCTGCCGGGTTCCATCCGGACGTCTCATTTTCCCATCTGGCGCTTAAGATTTATCACGTCCTCCTTAGGTGACGACCCGAACATCTTCCTGTAATCCCTTGTAAACTGTGAAGTGCTCTCATATCCCACTTCAAGCGCCGCTTCTGTTGCATTACGGTTCTCATCCAGCATCAGTCGCCTTGCTTCAGTGAGACGCAGGCGCTTCTGGCACTGCAGCGGTCCCATTCCAACTGCGCTCTTGAACTTCTGGTGGAACAGGGAGACGCTCATATTCTTCTGTTCCGCCAGCTCCTCCACAGTAAATGAACTGCGGAAATTCTTCTTAATCCAGCTGTTGACCTCATAGATTTCCCCGGCCTGGGAGATATTGATCACACTGGTCAGGAACTGCCCGCCGCAGAAGCCGCGGAGCATATGAAATATAATCTCCCGCCTCCAAAAATGTCAGCACATGCCCGGAAAGCGGGGTGTCGATCTCAGATATAGAATACTAGTACAGTGAAAAATAAATATCTGGCTATATCACGCAGAATGATTTCTTCATATGCAAGGCGGAGGAATGAGGCGATGCGGTGGCATCGTCGATTGACGACAACGTAGCAGATGAAAAATCAGGCAAGTGATATGGCCGGTTATTTATTATTCACTGTACTAACCTTCCATATACTCCATAATCCCGGACGGAGTATAGAGCCGCATGGAACCGGCAGCTGCCACATACAGATAAAGATTCTCCGTCCGGGGCATCTGTGAAAATGAGCACAATCTTATCTATTCCTCCCGGAATCCAGCTTTATATAATAATTTTTATACATATCCCTAAACATTTCGCTTTCATCGAATTCTATCCACCAGATCAGATTATTCATAACAGCCTGCACGATCATATCTCTTAATTTTCCCCTGTTTCTTTTCCCCTGTTTCATGGTGTTTCCTCCTTCCTCTGTTTTTTCATAACTCATTTGACACTGCCCTGCTGTCTGTCAGATCTTTTTGCCAGATCCGGCGTTTTCCTTCTGAATCTGCATTTCTCTATTGCCCTGTCATTCTATCGGAATTTATGAAAAACGGGCTTCATTTTATCATAGGTGCAGAATCCCTCAAATCCCAGCTCTTTTAACAGTTCTTCTGCTTCTTTGATATAAGTTCCCAGGTGCTCCGGCTTATGGCTGTCGCTGCCGATTGTGACAATCTCGCCGCCAAGACTGCGGTATAATTTCAGAATATCACGGGACGGCATGCTGTCAGTCAGTCCGTATCTGTGGGAGGAAGTGTTGATTTCAATTCCCTTTCCGTCCGCTATCACAATTTTCAGAATCTCTTCGATCACCGGCCTTACCTTCTCAAAAGGATAAATTCCTGCTTCATCGTACCGCTTGATCAGATCCATATGTCCGAGGACCGAATAATTCTTGTACTGCTTCACCACTGAGAGCATTTCATCATAATACCTGTTATTGTACTCTTCCTGGGTTCGCCCTTTCTGGAAATCCTGCGTCCAGAATTCCTTATTTTCAACCTGATGAACCGACAGAATGATAAAGTCAAAATCATAGCGCGCAAAAAGGGCTTCAAAGCATGGAATCGTATGCGTCTGAACTCCGAATTCCATTCCCGTTTTAATATTTATTCTGCCTCTGTACTCGTTCCGAAGACTGTGAATCTTCTCCATATATCTGGGATAATCCACATTTGCCAGCGGTTCTCCTCCTCTATAGCGGATCTCCGCCCCCGAATCCCAGTCCTCTTTTATTCCATAATCCACATGGTCAGTGATACAGATCTCGTCTATCCCCATATTTACCGCGTCTCTTATCACGTCTTCCATCGGGTAGACAGAGTCGTCACTGAATTCTGTATGTACATGATAGTCTGCAAACATTCCTCTTCCTCCCTTGATTTTATATCTCTTTCAGAATATAATTTTACTGTATGTTTCGCAGTTTTTCTACCAAATATCTGCATATTATTATAACAATCCTGCGAAATGAGTGTAGCTATTCCATTTTTAATTTGTTGAAATGAGGTGACAGGCTGATATGATGTCTTCGATGATGTTAAATGATGATCGATCAGAACGCATCCGGTACAACAATCCGGACTATCCGGTCTATATGCGCCGGGGTCTTCTATCTCTTTATCCGGACTTCCGCGCACTCAATCACTGGCATAATGACGTCGAATTCATCTGCGTTCTGTCCGGTCAGATGAAATATAATGTAAACGGCGAGATCACGGAACTAAAAACCGGGGACGGGCTTTTTGTAAATTCCGGGCAGATGCACTTTGGATTTTCCGATGATTCTCAGGATGCGGAGAATTCGGCTGCGCCGCATCACACTCCTGCACAGGACTGCGATTTCCTGTGCATCATTCTTCACCCTATGCTGCTCTGCTCCGTATTTCCGTTTGAGAGTGACTTTGTCACTCCTCTGATTCAGAACAGCAGGATGCCTTTCCTGAAACTCTGTCCCGAAGTAACATGGCAGAATGAAATCATATCCGAACTTTACCGGCTGTATCAGTACAGGGAGCTGCCCACAATCCCTATGCGGGCGTTATCTTCCCTTGCTCTGGTCTGGTCCCTCTTAACCGAACACGCGCCCGGCGAGACTGAAAAACCGGCCCGTCCCGGCCAGGATCTTCTGATCGTGAAAAATATGGTGGGCTTTATCCAGAAAAACTATAGACAAAAAATAACGCTTGCAGAAATTGCTGCCTCTGGGGCCGTTGGACAGAGCAAATGCTGCAAGCTGTTTGCAAGATATTTTTCCCAGTCTCCCAACGAGTATCTGAACCGGTACCGTCTGGGCAAAAGCATGGAAATGCTGAGAAATACAGATGCACCTGTTACAGAAATCGCACTGTCCTGCGGTTTTGGCAGCGGAAGCTATTACGCAGAGACGTTCCGCCGGATGATGGGAGTAAGTCCGACAGAGTACCGGAAGGATCTCTACAGCTATAAAGTTCACTAACGTCCGGATGAGAGACGACCGAAAACAGTACCTTTGCCAAGACGTATTCTGCGGGGATGGAGGACGGCTCAGGGCTTCGCTCCAGGGGATAAGGGAAATTAAAAGCTGCGGCGAGAAGCAGGCGCGGCCGGAAGACTTTCATAGTCGAAAAGCCCTCAAGCCGCGCTAACTTCGCGGTTCAGCCTATTTAGGCAATGACATTTCCGACAGGAAATACGCAGGAAACGGAGCGGATGGTTTGAGTATACTTTCTGGGGAAGAGGACAGCCGGGAGATGTGACTTTGGAGGAATCCGCTGAAAATCTTGAAGGGCGGAGAGATGTTGTTAAGCGGCGCGCAGGGATTGTCTGAGCGGAGCGAGTTGCCCGGAGCGCCGCTTTGCCCTTAAACATCTCTCCGGCCTGCTAGATTTTCCGGATTCTGGAACGGAACATCGCACGGCTGTCCCCTTTCACAGAATACGTATCGCAAACCATCCGCTCCGCTTCCGGACGTGAGTCACAGGAAATGTTAGTGCGCTAAATAGCTGAACTGTTAATCAATCACCTTGATTTTCTTTACCAATGTGCTGCAAGCAAAAAAGTATGGTACAATGGTTCAATCTGATAAACCAAAAGGAGGTGTGTCTCTGACAGACCATCAGAAAGAAATCAGCCGGCTTGCAGGAATAAATCAAACGGAGGAAGAAAAAAATGAATTTAACAGAAGCAATGAAATCGCGCCACAGCGTGCGCCAGTACAAAGACATACCACTTGAAAGAGATACGAAAGCCGAACTCCTTGCAGAGATTGATTCCTGCAATCAGGAGAGCGGCCTTCACATCCAGCTCGTAACAAACGAGCCAAAAGCATTTGACAGTTTTATGGCACATTACGGGAAGTTCAGCGGTGTCTCCAGCTATATCGCCATGATCGGGAAAAAAGGACCCGATCTGGAAGAAAAATGCGGCTACTACGGAGAGCGTCTTGTCTTAAAAGCCCAGCAGCTCGGCTTAAACACATGCTGGGTCGCCATGACTTACAGCAAAATAAAATCTGCTTTTACCATCAGCGAAGGCGAGAAACTCTGCATCGTCATCTCCGTGGGATACGGAAAAAATCAGGGGGGCCTCCCATAAGTCTAAATCAATGGAAGATATAGCAAAAGCAGACGAACCTTTTCCCGGCTGGTTCCGCGCCGGCGCCGAGGCGGCTCTGCTTGCGCCGACCGCGATGAATCAGCAGAAATTCCAGTTCACGCTGGGAAAAGACGGCGTTTCCGCCAAAGCCGGATTCGGGTTTTATACAAAAATAGATCTTGGTATTGCAAAATACCATTTTGAAATCGGAGCGGGCAAAGAAAATTTCTCATGGAAATAGCCTTCTTTTTCGTCAGGAAAAGAGCTGTCGGACAGTTTTTAATGTCCGACAGCTCTTTCATCTTTTTCCTCTCCCCGGACTTCACAGTCCTTCCGGTAAAATGCAATTCCATAGCATGCAATATCACGGTATCCTTCTATCCGCAGCTCCTCCATATAGCCCTTGTCATAGATCTGCTTCACAGCTGCTTCGGCATCCTTTTCCAGATCATCAATGCTTTCAGATACTTTGACTTCCACAATAAAAGCTTTTCCCCGAAGCGAGAGGCTTTTTACTGTCAGATCCGACCGTCCGTTTCCGGACTCACGGTTTGATTTTACAAGATACCGGTCGCTCTGGCTCAAAATTCCGGCAAGAAATCCATGATAAAAATTCTCAGCACTGTCATAAAAACTGATCGTAGATAAAAGCTGTTCGCTCAGGATTTCTCTCATCTTTCCGGCGTCACCGGATTCCATTGCCTGATAAAGATCCCGGAAATCCCTCTTTTTTATATTTTCACGGAACCAGTTCAGTATCGTATTCTGATAGATTGTCTTTACCTCTGTGTTCGGAATCCGCACTTTCAAAAAAACCGTAGATTCTTTAAAGTATTCCTCTTCTTTTGTGAGATACCCGGTATAATACAGGACATTCCACAGATTATCACCGTTTGCATACATATCTTCATACGTAACCTCTTCCTGAATCGGTATGTCCATTGTGTTTCCTTCCAGAAGCGTTTCAATCTGTCCTCTCATTTCCCGGTCTGCACGGCTGATCATATCTTTAATGATCTCGTTTGAACTTGTATTCACCCAGTAAGGGCGCGGGAATGCGCTTATGCTTGCATCCAGATCGTACATAAACTTCAGCACACTCCATGGGTTATACACCTCTGTATCGCCGAACCTGTATCCGTCATACCACTCTTTCATATCATCAAACCGTTTTTCCACGCCGTAATATTCCATTGCCCGGCGCACCTCCGGCTCGGTAAATCCGAAATGTTCGCTGTAATTCCTGTTCAGCACAGAGATAATATTCAGGTGATTCAGTCCCGTAAAAATACTCTCCCTCGATATTCTGAGACAGCCGGTAATCACTGCAAATTTCAGGCAGGAATTTGTTTTCAGAGCGGACTCGAAAAGTGAGCGGATCAGTCCTGCCATTTTATCATAAAAACCGGAGAAATATGCATTCTCGAGCGGAACATCATACTCATCGATGAGAATAATAACAGGCTGATGCATCGCCGCACACAGACACTCGCTGAGGAACTTAAGTGCGCCGGAATATACATCATAAGATGCATTTCTGTCCATAATATCCTGGAACATCTGCTTATCTGCTTCCGAAAGCGCCTCCGAACCCAGAAGGCTGTCATGCCTTTTAAATTCCCTTGCGATCTCTTCTTTTATCTTATAATACGCCGACTCAAAGGAATCCTGCTTCGCGGACTTCAACGTCACATTTATCACAGGATATTTTCCCATCTGTCCAACATATTCTTCTCCTGCCGACATGATCCGCAGACCTTCAAACAGATTCTTCTTTTCCGCGTTTTTTCCGTCATCTCCGGTATCCTCAAAAAAGCACCGGAGCATACTCAGATTCAAAGTTTTCCCAAACCGGCGCGGACGTGTAAACAGATTCACTTCTCCTTTTAAGTCAAGAAGTTCCTTTATAAACATGGTTTTATCCACATAGTAATAACCTTCTGTCATCAGTTTTTCAAAATTGTCTACTCCGATCGGCATGGCTTTTTTCATGCGAGTTCACCTCTATTTCCGGCTGCTGAGATTTTCTGTTGCTAAATGTCGCTTCTTAATTATACCTTTTCTGTCAGCCATTGAGAAGATATTTTCATTATTCCTGACAAAAATATCGTAACAGTTCAGCCGCTCTCCCGCTCCACTAGCTGCGAGTAGAATACCAGATGCTGCGGCGTCGGCTTCTGCTCGGATGGCGCCTCAATCTCTTCGATCGTCATGGCAGCAGCCTTCACTCCCATCTCGTGGGCGGGCATCTCAAGAGAAGTCATGGAAGTCTCCAGCATCCCGCTGATAACATCGCCGGTAAGACTGATCAGCCTCACTTCATCCGGAACCCTGATCTCACTTTCTTTCAGCGCGCGCATAGCGCCAATCCCCTGGATATCTGTTGCCGCCATGATCGCATCCAGGTGCGGATTCCGCACCATCAGCTCCATAGCGCACTGGTACCCATATTCGACGCTGTGTACGGATGACTCTGACTCAGCGCACGTTGCTGTGAGTCCCAGTTCCTTCAGGGCCCGCTGGTATCCGTCATATCTTCCTTTATATGGAGAGAGTTTCATAGATCCATTGATAAGCCCGATCTCACGGCATCCTTTTCCTGACAGATATTTTACAGCTTCGTACCCGCATGCCTCGTAATCTACTGTAACGCTGCTGATATTGTCTATCTGCTTTCTCATCACCTGCGTGACCGCAAGCCCGCTCGTTTTAATGTCCCGGATAATGCGGCTGTTCCGCCCGGTCCCGGTGATAATAATTCCGTCTACAAAACCGTTCCTCAACCGGTTCAGACTTTCTCTCTCTATCTTCGCGTCATCCTCTGTGCTGCATATCAGGGTCGCATACCCCCGTTTACGCGCTTCTTCCTCAATTCCCTGTGTAGTCGCCGCGAATACAGTCATATGAAGACGTGGGACAATGACTCCGATCGTATGGCGCTTTCCCTGCCTCAGCCCCTGCGCAAGCACATTAGGGGTATAGCTCAATTCTTTCACTGCCGCAAGGATGCGTGCTTTTGTCTCCGGATGTACATAAGAAGTATTATTCAGCGCACGGGAAACCGTGCTTACATCCACATCCGCCAGTTTCGCAACATCTTTCAGTGTTGCCATTTCAATCACCTCCGATCCGTATGCAAAGGTTTGCATATAGAAATTATATACAGTTTCTGCTGTGTACGTCAATTTATTTCATGTAAAAAATCATAAATATGTTAAAAAATCACCTTCTATTTTCTCTGTTTTATGCAATTTATTGCAGTCCATATGCAAAACATTGCAGAGATTGCACAAATTATTGACGTCAAAAAACATACATGCTATAAAAGAATCACAAGATATACAAACGTTTGTATCTACATAAACGGGCAACGCGCAGGCCCGGCCAAAACATTTGTTACAACTATAAAATCGATCAAAAAGGAGTATTTATCATGGCTAAAGTAAAAACATTTAAAACAATCTTCCCGGCAGTTTCTGTTCCGCTTAACGACGACTACACAATCAACGAAAAAGAATTCCGCACTTATCTCCGCTGGATCAAGAGTTTCTACGGAAAGGGAATTGAAGGTCTTGTATGTAACGGACACACCGGAGAAATTACCGGCTTAAACCGCGCAGAGCGCAAACGTGTTGTAGAGATCTGCTCCGAGGAATGCGGAGATGTTATGACAATCATTTCCGGAATCAACTGCGAGAACACGATCGAGAGCATCGAGATGGCAAAAGAGGCGAAAGAAGCAGGCGCTGACGGAATCCTTCTGATGCCGCCTCACATGTGGCTGCGCTTCGGCATGAACGAGAACGCTCCGTTTGAATATATAAAAGATGTCGCGGAAGGTGCTGACATTGATATCATCATCCACCTGTATCCGGCTACAAGCAAAGCATTCTATCCGGTTGAGACACTGATCAGGATGTGCAAAGAAATCGACCATGTGAAATGCATCAAAATGGGAACTCGCGTTACTTCAATCTATGAGCATGACGTAAGGCTGCTCCGTGAAGAGTGCCCGGATATCTCTCTTATCACCTGCCATGACGAGACACTGTGCGTAAGCTGGTTCCCGGGTATGGACGGCGCCCTGATCGGTTTCGCAGGCTGTGTACCGGAGCTGATCTGCCCGGCATGGGATGTATTCAAAAACCCGGAGAAACACACTCTGAAAGAGGCGCAGGACTGGTCCGACCGGATCTATCATATCTCCCAGGCGATCTACGGCGGCGGCCAGCCTTCCGGCGAGGCGCATGCGCGCCTGAAAGAAGCCCTTGTACAGCGCGGTGTATTCAAATCCGCACTGATGCGCAGACCGGTTCTCCCGCTGAATCAGGAAGAGAAAGACTGGGTTGCACTTGGAATTGAGCGCAGCGGACTTCCGAAAGTTGACATGAGCCAGTACGAAGACTAAATGTAATTAAGGCTGTGGCTGTCAGAAAAGGAAACGACTATTTCCATCCGGCATCCACAGCCGGTTTCATATCAGGAGGTATGACATGGGTAAAGTAATGATAGACGGAAAGGAAGTGAAAAAGCTTTCTTTCCTTGAAATAATCAAGAGAATAGGCCCCGGAATCATCTTAACCGGAGTCGTCATCGGACCGGGGAACATCACGACATCAGCCATGCTGGGGGCAGATTACGGGTACCGGATGATCTGGCTGATCATCCCCATCGCATTTATGGGGATCACCTTTATGCTCACTACGTACAGAATCGGAATGCTCTCCGGGATGCCGATCATCCATGCAATCCGCCATTATTACGGAAAAGTCGCGGCGGCCTTTGTCGGAATCGCCACTTTTCTCGCCTGCTTCTTTTTTACTCTCGGAAACATCACCGGAACAGGAACAGGAATGACGCTGATCTTTGGCATCAACTGGAAACTGGGCGCACTGATTATGCTGGCAGTACTAGCCTACTGCTATTTTTCAAAAGGAGTATACTCCAAAGTGGAAAAAGGGATTCTCCTCTGTATTCTCGCCATGATTCTTGCGTTTTACGCAACCTTAATATCAGCAGGAGGCCCTGACTGGGGCGAGATGGGATACGGTCTCACTCACTGGGGATTCGCGGCGGGCAGCTTTGCCACAGCTCTTGGATATATCAGCACGAACGCGGCTGTTACATCCGGAATATACGGCACATACCTTGGCGCAGAGAAGAAATGGAAGAAAGAAGACCTCTTTAACGGCGCCATGCTGGCGGACGCAATCGCACATGTAGTCAGTGTAATCCTGATCTCCGGCGCGGTCGTTCTCGTGGGCGCAATCGTCCTGTTCCCGCAGGGGATCTCCATCACTGCTCCGCAGCAGCTGGCTGAACTGCTCGTACCATTTATGGGAAATACCGCCAAATATATGATGGGAATCGCTCTGGTCGGAGCCGGTTTTTCTTCTCTGCTCGGCAATACGCAGAGGGGTATGGTTCTTCTCAATGCAGGATTTGACAAAGAAGTCGGACTGGAATCAAAATCAATCCAGTGGGGATGTATGATCTGTATCGCCATCGCCTGTGTAATCTGTTTTGCATACGGCGGTTCACCGACACAGCTGATCTACATAGCGAATGTCGCAACTGCGATCGCAACCCCTGTGGCAGGTTTCTTTATCACACGGATGATCTTCAGAAAAGATATTTTTGAAGGGTATCCGACCCCTAACGTGCTCAAGATCTGTATGCTTATCAGCTATATTTTCGTGCTGGTTATGACATTTTTCGCACTGAAAAATTCAGTTCCCGCACTGATCAATTCCATTGTAAATTTGTTCTGATCATACTGATTCATTAAAAAGGGGCTGAAAAACCGGTATTAACCGGCAGCCCCTTTTTAATCATCCGCTCCCGGAAGAGCTTTATCACTTTTGAAGCTCCCTGATCACCCCTGGAAGAGTTTTGCCACTGCCGGGACAATCTCCTTGATCACTGTGCGGGAAGTGTTGATGCACAAGTCAAAATTGAGCTTATCCCCCCACCTGTGCCCGGTATAGAATTCGTAATACTTCGCCCGCTTCTTATCAATCCCCAGAATATGCTGCTTTAACTCCCGGTCTGTCATCTTCTCATCCTCCGGGGCTTTTTCGCGGCAGCGTTTCATCTTGCTGTCCATATCCGCATACACGAACATGCGGAAGGGCTCATATTCCCGCAGAATATAATCGCCGCAGCGCCCCACGATCACACAGTCCGATTTCTGCGCCATCTCCGTGATAATCCGTGACTGTTCCTGATAGACCGTCATGCTCTGGTCAAGCACCGGGGACGGAGCCGGATAAAAACTCCTGCCGATATGAATCGGAAAGGAGAATGACGGCTGATGCTCCACAACAGACTGAACATACTGTTCTGACAGTTCGGTCCGCCGGGCGATCTCGCTTACAATCTCCTGGTCATAATAGGCAATGCCCAGCTCTTCTGAGAGCCTGCGTCCCAGTTCCCTTCCTCCGCTTCCGAATTCACGTCCGATCGTAATGATTCTGTTCATGTTTATACCTCCCTTGTGATACTCATACCTTTACGGTAAGCTGCTTTGTATATTTTATCATCTCAGTGATGACATATACCGCTACAACTGCTTCTGTAACCGGCATCGCAAACCAGATCGCATTTCCCTCGAACACCGCCGGGAGCAGATAGATCAGCACGCCGCTGATCACAAGTCCTCTGGCCACAGACGCCACAAAAGCCGCTTTCGGCTTCATCAGCGCCTGGAAATAATACGTGGAAAAGATATTCAGCGGCAGGAGCAGGAAGGAAATCCCGTAGCACCGGATAATCGCCGGCGCGATCCGGAGCACTTCCTCCGTAGGCGCCATGAAAAGCCGGATAAACGTATTGGGAATCAGCATGCTTAAAACCGTCCAGAACAGGCTGAATGCCGCCACTGTTCCAAGCGCGTATTTCAGAGTTTCTTTTATCCGGTCTCCTCTTCCCGCTCCAAAGTTGGTAGAAATAACCGGCTGGGAAGCCTGTCCCACACTGTAGGCGCAGCACTGCACAAAAGTGCTGATATTAACGATCACTCCGTAAACCGACAGGGCATTCGTCCCGAGATATACCATGATCTGACGGTTAAACAGGATCGTCAGGATTCCCATGGCAACATCAATAAAAAACGTAGAAAATCCGGTTGCTGTAATCTCCCTTAATTTTCTCACAAGTCCTTCCGGTTTTACAAGCCTCAGCGTGTTCTTTTTCATAAAGAAATGAGACAGCATCGCCAGGAAGCTGATTGCAGACCCGATGGCGGTCGCAAGCCCGGCTCCGAACGCGCCCATATCACATATGAACACAAAGAAATAGTCCCCGAATATGTTAAAAATACCTCCTGCCAGCACTGCCCCTGTCGCCAGCGCAGGATTCTTATCATTTCTCAGATATGCCGCCAGCATCTGATTAAACAGGAAAAACGGTATGGCGGATTTAATCGGAAGCACGTACTCCCTCGCCAGCGTAAGCGTATTATCCTGCGCCCCAAACACAATCAGCAGGTTCCGGTCAAAGAAAATGATAATCATCCATATAACCGCCGCCAGAATCACAGAGCCAATCACCGATGCAGTAAAATATTCATTTGATTTCCTTATATTTCCGTCCGCCTTTCCGCGTATTGTGCTGAACAGGACAGAGCCGCCGATTCCCATCAGAAGCCCGAAACTATAGATAATATTCCAGACTGGGGCCACCACGGCCAGAGCCGCAGATCCTTCCGGCCCGTGGTACTGCCCCACCATCGCCATATCCACAATTGAATAAATAGAAGTAATCAGAGCACTTCCAAACGCTGCCGACAGATACTTGAAGTAGAGTGTTTTGATTCTGCCATTTAAAAAGTCCATCTTCCCATCCTCCTGAGTATATAAAATCAGTAACGCATGCTTCCATCCCGGTTCCTAAAAAACAGCAAAAAACCGGATAAGCAATAAGCCTCTCAGCTTATCTCTTATCCGGTTCATCATTTCTTCCGAATGATATCCCCTCCGAGGAACAGGTATTTCAGCCTGCCTCTTATCCGGCCAGCCTGATTTACGATGGCTGGCCCTCCGAGCAATGCATAGTCTAGCATATCATTTTTCATTTGTCAAACCAACACTACACACTGATTTCCTCTGGACGCGAACACTTCTTCAAACTGCGCCCTGTCATATTCTGCCTTCCCGGCAATGGGATCTGCGATCGTCACTGTGGTATCTGTATATCCGATCAGGACTGCCCCATGGTCTCCCTGGCTCCACTCTACATAATCGCCGTCCTCTGTATACCATCCGCTTGTCCACCCCCTGTCGGCCATGGAGATAGTCACCCACACGATCACGGGCTGGTCCATGCTCACCCTCCTGTAAAGGTCTTCTGCCGTACTTCCGGTCAGGTTCACCGCCCGCAGGGAACTCCCTTCATCTGCAAGATAATCATCCGCCGCAGTGACGATGGCTCCTGTCCCGCATATGATGCCTTCCTCTGTGAACGGATCCCCTATAAAGTACTCATCCATATCATTTCCATACATACTGCCGTCTTCTCTATAGTAGAAAGCGGCCGGCGCAGTGGGGAGATACTCTGAAGCCATCACCGTCTTGTCCACCGGATACCCATAGTAATTGAGCGTCATGGTCAGCGCCGTAATCTCGCATCCGGTTGGAAGCTCAGGCATCTGCAGGATAATAGGGAAACCTTCAATCTGATAAGACGGCGGGATCTCCTCCTGTATTCCGGAGGCGCTTCCCTCAGAGCTGTCAGCCGATGCACCCTCTTCACCGTTTTCTGTCAAATAGCTGATCTGAACCGCCTCTTTTCCATCCTCCGGAAGCGCACACACTCGGTACTTCCACGCGGAAAGGCTGAGGCCCACAATCATCAGACTTAAAATCCCCCCGGATACTATCTTTCGTTTCATATTTTACCTCTTTGCTGTTATCTTCTGTAACCCTCTCGCTGCATAGTACGAAATCTCTGCCCACAGGCCCATTATCGACAGGTATTCTGCCAGAAACTGAGCCAAAGGCTGCGACACGTCAAAAAACACAAACATACTTCTAAGGAACAAGTACGATGCGATATCATGTTTGATAAATGCACAGATCCCACAGATTCCAACCGCAAAGGCGAGAGCGCGCAACACCCACGTCCGCATGCCCGCCGCCTTTCTGTCCTTCCCTGTCAGCCTGCCCGCCATGTTCATCACCATGCCCCAGTGCAGGCCGATGTGTATGCTCATAAACAGGAAGCCCCAGTAAGAGCAAAGCATATGAAGGATTCTGGCAAATCCCATATGACTCCTGAGATCCAGAAAAGCAAATACATGCCTCGACATCATAATCCCGCTTATCATCAGGCCAAGCATACAGATAAGCATGATAAAATTGACAATGGTCTGAAAAATGCGCAGCGGCGTATATTTCCCCCGGATCAGATTCTTGTACCACCTTAAGTTTAACACATGATGAAGGATAAATAAAAGAAACATTGCCGCGCCCATCCACTCATGAGACGCCTCTCCCACCAGCATATACCCCATCTGGCAGAGCAGGATGACCGTCATCACCAAATCTGTCAGCAGCTTTATCTTCATTACCGGCTTCATATCAGTACCCCAGCTCACTAAGCCACGAACTGACTTCTTCCTGTGCATTTGCCGCGCCGGACGCACTGACGGAGATTCCTTCCTGTACATCCGCTCCCGGTTCCATGCTTTCTATCTCTCCCAAAGTTCCCGAGAAGCCGCTGCCCCCGGATGTAACAAAGGGGATAACCGTCTTTCCCGACAGGTCATATTCGTCCAGGAAACTATATACCGCCATCGGCATATCTCCCCACCAGTTCGGATATCCGAGGAAAACTGTATTATACGCGCTGATATCTTCGATCTGTGAGGACAGCTCCGGTCTTGCGCCCTCGCTTTGCTCTTCCTGCCCCTGATCAAGGGTATCATTATAGTTATCCGGATATTTTTCCACTGTCTGGATCGAAAAAAGATCCGCACCGGTTTTCTCACTGATCATACGGGCAATCGCCCCTGTATTCCCTGTGACATCTCCATTCCATACCTGGATACTGGCGCTGGCCGATGCGTCCACGCCATCCGGAAGATCCGCGTTCTCCGCATAGGTAAAGTACGCCACAAGGATATCGGATCCTCCCTGTGCTCCATCCGCCTGCGCTTCGTTCCCACTGTCCGCGGCCTGGTCCTGGCCATCCTGCTCCTCTGCCTGATCCTGTCCCGCGGCCCCATCATCCTCCCCGGACTCCTGCGCCGCGCTGTTTTCTGCCGGTTCTTCTGCCTGACACGCGCTCACGGATATCATGACCATTCCCGCCAGCAGGCTCATTAACAATCTCTTTTTCATTTATTCCATGCCTCCCGCTTCATCTTCACTGCCCCAGGCAGCTTTCCATCTGTCTGTTTCTATACTTACAGGTAACAGTATAATCCGGAATTTGAAATTTCGTCTAATACTTAAATCTCATGTTAATCTATACATTTAGTCTATGCCTTTGCTTTCCCTGATCTTATATCTCAGGTAATCCACGCGCTCCAGCTGCTTTTCCCTGAAATGAATCTCATCCAATGCAGTATCTCTCCTGCGGTTCAGCATCTTAAGCCGCTGTTCCTTTGTCCCGTCCCCCTCCAGGAGGAGTCTCATATACTCTTCCACTTCGCCGATCTCAAAACCGATGTCGTGAAGCGTCATGATCATACCCAGCCGCTCCAGATCCTGGTCGTCATACTGCCACGCTCCCATCACTTTCTTTACAGAGCCACACAGCCCCCAGCTCTCGTACTCCTTCAGCACGTCTATCGGAATCTGATACCGCTCGCTCGCCTCATTGATCGTCATATATATAAACCGCCTTTCTTCATTTTTCAGACAGCCCGCTGCCGGGAATGCACGGGCCAGGCTGCTGAATTTTTCTGGTTTCCACTTTGCTGTTACCATAATCATAGCCTCCCGCAGACGGTATGTCTAATACCTGTTTTCTCTTTTGGAATATGCCTGTTCGGTATGCCCCTTTTACTCTCTAAAAGAAACGTCTCCGCTACAAGCAGTGTGACATCAAATATATAATGCCGGAGATTCTGGCATAAAATTTGCTAAAATTATGAATAAAAGGGGGATTTTTACGTCTGATAAAACAGACCTTTCCGAAAACAAAAAAACAAGGGAGACAGATCACTATGGAGCAGAACGACTTCCGCCAAATGATGGAAACGTGTAAAATAAAAAAACACTTTATGACCCACAATGCAATCGAGCCCCTGTCCGTTGACGCGGACAGCAGCCAGATCGTAACTGTCCTCGATGATAACGGCCGCAACCTCAGCGGATACGCCCACGGCGGGCTGCTCATGGCCATGGCGGACTGCGCCGCCGGACTCGCCGCGAAAGCAGACGGCCGGCAGTATGTGACTCAGAATATCAGTATGTCTTTCATCTCTAATATAAAGGGTGGCCGGATCTTTGCAGACGGAAAAGTCCTTCACAGAGGCAGGACTGTAGCCGTTGTGCGCGTCACCGTTTCCGATGAAAACGGAACATTGATGGCTGACGCCACACTGAATATGTTCTGCGTTGGCTGAACCAGTGCCGCAGCAGCCCAGCCCCGGATGAATCTGACACAGCTACCGGCGAAAAAGATACAGATACCGTGTCATCTGACACACAAGTCTACAATATCAGATTCACTATGATGCCTGTGATCAGTGAAAACAGCATTACATATGCCAGATACACAATGAACCGCCGGACGCCCAGCACGATCTTCAATGCGCCGAGATTCGTGATCTTCGTCGCCGGGCCTGTCAGCATAAAGGACGCGGCGCTCCCCACGCTCATACCGTTCCAGAGCCATTGCTGCAGCAGAGGGATCGTCCCTCCGCCGCAGGCGTAGAGCGGGACTCCGACCGTTGCCGCCATCAGCACGCCCAGAGCTTCATTTCCTCCAAACAGCGCTGTCATCATGTCTGCCGGGACATATCTCTGGAACAGCGCTGAGAGCAGTATCCCGATCAGGAAATATCCTCCCGTCGCCCGGACATTCCTCCCGAGGTTTTTCAGGTATCTCATAAGAATGCGCGGATCCGTGTCCCTGCTTTCCGGTTCAGCAAAGCTGTGAAAGTCGAAAAAGGCGCTTCCCTTACAGAAAATCCGGATCATCAGTCCCGCTGAAACTCCGCATAAAAAGCATGATACGATCCGCACAGCCATCACGGCTCCTCCGAGAGCCGCGCTGTATACAATCAGCTGAGGGTTGAGCAGGATTGACGACATCATAAATGCCGCCAGATAATCATCTTTGATCCCGCTTTTTGAAAAGGACGCGGCGAGGGGAATCGTGCCGTACATACACAGAGGTGACGCGATGCCCAGCACGCTCGCCGCGATGATCCCGAATCCTCCCGCCTTTTTCCCCTTAAGCGAGGCAAATGCCCTGTGAATATAATCTTTGGCGAACACGGATACCGCTGATCCAAGCGCCATTCCAAGCACCCAGTATCCGAATATCTGCTCAAACTGGACACTGAAATAATACCAGATATAAATAAATTCACGATGCAGAGCTTCCATTGCCGGCTCCATTTCTCTCACTCCGTCTCAATCTTCTGGTTTCCCGTAGTCCACACATGCTTATCCTTCGATGCGGCAGGTGTATTCTGAGCCATAACGCCCACCAGCCTGTGCGGGACATACATCTCCTCAAGATACTGGATTTCCTCCTCTGACAGGACAAGATCCACTGATTTTGCCGCGCCCTCGACATGGTGCATTTTTGTCGCCCCGACCACCGGAGCAGCCACCTTTGTCAGGAGCCATGCCAGAGATACCTCGGTCATAGTGACTCCGTGCCTTTCTGCTAGCTCTGCCACGCGGCGGATGATCACATCGTCCTGCTCTGCCGTGGAGTCATACTTCAGTCTGGCGTAGCTGTCCTCCTCGAGCCGTTTGGACGTCTCCCCCGGATGTTTGGACAGTCTGCCGCTTGCCAGGGCGCTGTAGGGCGTCATTGCAATATTATCCTCCGCGCAGAGTTTTGCCATCTCCCGCTCCTCCTCACGGAAGATCAGATTATAGTGGCTCTGTACGGAGACAAATTTTGCAAAGCCTTCCTTCTCCGCCAGATCATTCGCTTTGGCGAGCTGCCACGCGAAGCAGTTTGAAATGCCGATATACCGCGCCTTACCGGCCTTTACGATCCGGTTCAGCCCGTCCATGATATCGTAGAGCGGGGTCTGATAGTCCCACATATGGTAAATATAAAGATCCACATAGTCCAGGCCCAGGTTTGACAGGCTCGTGTTGATCATCCGCTCAATATGCTGCTGCCCTGTAATCCCGGACTCAATCTCCTCCGGCGTGCGCGGGAGGAATTTTGTCGCCACAACTACGTCCTCTCTCTTTGCGAAATCCTTAATCGCTCTTCCCACATACTGCTCGCTGGTGCCGCTCTGGTAGCCGATCGCCGTATCATAGAAATTGATTCCCAGATCCAGCCCTCTTTTTATGATTTCCCTGGAATGTTCCTCATCAAGCGTCCAGCTGTGCTGTCCGTTCTTCGCATCCCCGAATCCCATGCACCCCATACAGATACGGGACACATTCAGTTCTGAATTACCCAGCTTTGTATATTTCATCTTTGTCTGCCTCCTTTTTTCTCTGTTCCGGCAACAGTTCAGCCTGCGCCATGGCTGAGCCGTTCCATTCTATATTATTTCCTTCCAGCCATTCCCGGATTCTTTCTTTCAGCCCGCCCCCGCCGTCATTGAGCACCTGCAGGGCCTCTCTCACATCGGATCTGGGACACAGCTTCCTGATATCCCGCTGCATGTCTCCGGGTTCGCCCCCGCAGTGGGAGCAGAAAGGCAGTATCACTTTCCCCGACAGGTCATTCCTGCACAGCCAGGAATAGAGCGGCGGCGCAATGGTCCCGCACCAGTTCGGTGATCCGGCGCACACAATATCATACCCCCTGGGCGATACTGTCAGGGGAAGCAGTCCCGGCCTGTATTTTGCCCTGATCTCTCTTTTCACCTGCTCAAGCAGTTCCTCATAGGTCATGGGATAAGGCTGTGACGGATAGATATCATACAGGTCTCCTTCTGTCAGCGTCTGAATCCCCCTTGCAATCCGGTACGTATTCCCTGTGTAAGAATACGCCACAATCAAGATCTTTCCCATCCGTTTTCCTCCTGCTGAACTGTTGCTGTATTTCCCTATTCATCAATACGGACCAGCGTATAGTCTCTGCTTCCCAGTCCGATCTCTTCTGCATGTTCCAGCGTCAGAAGCCCATTCCGCGATTCGATCCTCTGAATCAGAGAGTCTCCGTCTTCCGCCGAATAGACGAGATCAATGCACGCCTGGTCCAGCGCCACAGGATCAAAGGACGCCAGTATCCCTATATCATGCATATCGGGCTCTGCGGGATTCCCGTCGCAGTCGCAGTCAACAGACAGCCGGTTCATCACATTGATATAAAGCATATTTCCGTCCATGTAATCACTGACAGATTTCCCCGCTTCCGCCATTGATTCCAGGAAGGCGTCCTGCTCACCGCTCCACATATTTCCGCCGGTTCCTCCGGAATGGATATGCGACTTGCCCTCCGAAGAAGCGATTCCGATTGAGATATTCTTAATCGCTCCTCCGTAGCCTGACATCGCGTGTCCCTTAAAATGGGACAGAACCACGTAATAATCATAATTTTCAAAATGTGATCCCACATAGTTTTCAGTGATGCGGCTTCCTCCTGTTACCGGAAGGGTCATGGAGCCGTCCGCATCCATGATATCCACCTCCGCGATATCCGTGTATCCGTGGTCTTCCGCAAGCTGCATATGGTAAGCCGTACTCGCTCGTTCTCCGCCGTAGGCAGTATTGCACTCAACGATCGTACCATTCACCGCGTGAACCAGATCCGCGATCAGCTCCGGACGCAAATAATTGCTTCCTGTTTCTCCTGTGCTGATCTTCACCGCCACATTTGACTCCGGGATCTTGGCCCCCAGCGCCTCATAAGCCGCCATCAGTCCTTCCGGGCTGATATCTGTGGTCATATAGACAGCCGGAGCTCCGTCTGCCGGTTCTCCATCGGGAGTGCCGCCGGCCGGATCAGACGGATTCTCACTGCCTGTTCCGGCACTGCTTTCATCCTGTGCAGTGCCGGACGCCCCGCCGTCCACGCCCTGCTGATCTTCTGCGGAACTGCATCCCGCAAGAAGCGCTGCCATCAGTAATACGGATAATCCGATTGAAACTTTCTTTTTCATATCAACACCCATTTCTCATTCTGCCTTTGCGGCTTCTTCCTGTTTTGTGTTTCTTTTATTTCATTTCTTTCTCCCAGTAGCGGATCACATTAAGCTGCGCTTCGTCCGCCATTTTTTCCATCTTTTCCATCTCTCCCTCAGTGAGTTCAATTCTTGCCGCCGCGGCTGCGTCCTGTACCTGATACGGCTTCGTCACACCGATGATCGGAAGAGTTCCCTTTGCCATCGCCCACGCGATTGCAGTCTGCGCCACTGTTGCGCCGTGACTGTCCGCGATTTCCTTTATGCCCGCGTTCAGTTTCTCAAGCTGTGGAAGCATGGGATTATAAGTGTTCCCTCTGTCCGACCCTTCGGGGAAAGGATGCTGCGCGTCATACTTTCCTGTCAGTGCGCCCTGCTCAAGCACCATATAGGAAAAGAATATAATTCCATTCTCCTTACAATAATCCAGGATTCCGGACGTCTCAGAAGATCTGTTCAGCAGGCTGTAATGATTCTGAACCGCTGAAATCCTCAGCCCTTCCTTTTCCAGAATAGCCGCAGCCTCTTTTAACTCAGCCAGACTATGATTTGACAGGCCGATCTTTCCTATCTTCCCGCTCTTTGCAAGGGGAATCAGCTTTCTCACCCACTCCGGAGCCCCCACAGGATTGTGAATCCAGTAGAAATCCATATAATCCGTTCCGAGAAGGCCCGCGCTGATTTTATACATCTCCGTCACCGCGTTTTCTGCTGAAGGATCCGCACACTGAGGCGTGAACTTATCTGAGATAAAATATTTCTCTCTCGGCACTGTACTTAAAAATTCTCCCAGAACCGTCTCTGACGCGCCCATGCCATAGACATACGCCGTATCCCACAGGTTTAATCCTTCTTCCATAGCCGCGTCAAATACAGGCCTGAGCTCTTCTGCCGTAAGTTTTCCGCCGAATGTGCCGTCATTCCCCCAGGCCCATGCCCCGAGAGCAATCTTTGGTAAATTTCCACTGTTATTCTGCATTGTTATCTCCTCCTGATCTTTTTGTTTCTTCATCTTTTGTTCCTGTTCCATTATACATTTTTACAGTGTATCTTCCGTGATGAATCCGCCGGTTCAGCTAAGCGTCCTGCCAAGCTCATACGCGGCCTTCATATACTTTGAATGCCTGGTAATCTCCGGACTCCCGCAGCCTTTCCCCCAGACCGCGCCCATGTCTCTTAGATTCAGGTATTTCACCAGCGTCTGATAATGGGCTTCCAGAGCGTCAAAGGTCCAGTCATCGCTGTTCCATGCCGCAGAAATCATGGCCGACTTCATATGCTTCCTCTGTATACTGCTGTTGAAGGCGCAGAATCGGTCGATCATCGTCTTAAGCTGAGCAGACACTCCATAGTAATACAGCGGCGTCACAAACACAATCATATCCGCGCCAAGAATTTTCGCTCTGATTTCTTCCACGTCATCCTTCTGCACGCACGGACCTTCGTAGCCGCAGTGAATGCACCCTGTGCACGGATGGATTTGAGCATGGGCAGTGTCCACAATTTCCACGCTGTGCCCGGCTTCCTCCGCGCCCTGGCAGAACTGCTCCGCCAGCATATTTGATGATCCGTTCCTGTTCGGACTTCCTTCCAGTACAATGATTTTCATCTTATAGTCTCTCCCTTCTTAAAATCCCAGCCCGGCAGCCCAGCTCTGAACCGCTTCCTGCGAGGAGTGGGCGTCCTCCTCATAGCAGTCAAATATATTGTCTGAAATATTTGCTCCCGGAGCCGCTTCCTCTATGATCTCCACACTGTTTGCAAGGCCGCCTGTCCCATGGGAGCAGAACAGATATACCTGTTTCCCCGACAGATCGTTTTCATCCAGGAAGGTGAGCAGTGCCATCGGCACTCCGTACCACCAGTTCGGGTATCCCAGGAACACTGTGTCATATTCCTCCAGGTTCTCCACTCTTTCTTCCAGTTCCGGCCGGGCGTCGTCGCCGCGCTCCTCGTTCGCCCGTGCCAGGCAGTCGTCCCAGTCGCTGGGATAGGGATCAGTTACCCGGATAGAAAACAGATCCCCTCCCGTCTCCTCCTGCACCCACTCTGCCAGCTCCTGCACATTGCCTGGAGGAATGACACTTGGAGAAGCCACTGCATCCACATCGTCCTCCAGAATGGCATTATCCGCCCATGAGAAATACGCTACAAGCACCCTGCTGTTTCCATCCGTATCCCCTTCCGGCGCAGACACAGCGCCGCTGTTTTCCGGGCTCTCCTCCTGTACTTCTTCCTGCACTTCTTCCTGCGTGTTTTCCTGTTCGTTCTCCTGCGCGCTTCCGCCGCTTTCACTCTGCCCGCCGCACCCTGCCAGTGCGAAAACCAGAGTAAATGCCGTAACGCCAGCTAAAAATCTCTTCATAATCCCCTCCGTTTCATTCATTCAAGACTCGCTCTCCCGTCTGCCCCTTACTGTTCAAAGCGGATCCCATGCAGACGGTAAACCTCATCCAGGCTTGTAATATCCAGGATCAGGCTCTCCTTCATATCCATGCGCCCGATCTGTTCCATATCCATATCTGAAAGGCTGAAATCATCTATGGCAAAATTCTCCTCTATGCGCTTCGGATGGACGGATTTCGGAATCGTAATAATCCGGCTCTGCATCAGCCATCTCAGTACAGTCTGAGCCGGGGTCTTATCGTACTTTCTTCCGATTTCAGTAAGAAGGGAGTCTGCGAAAATATTATTTCTCCCTTCCGCAAAGGGCGCCCACGCCATCATCTGTATCTGATATTTATCCATGGTCTCCCTGAGACGCCTCTGCTGGCAGAAAGGATGGAGCTCCATCTGGTTGACCGCGGGAACCATGCGGTGGCTGAGAATCAGATCTACGAGACGGTCCTCAAGGAAATTGCACACGCCTGCCGCCCGGATCTTCCCCTGGTCATACAGCTCCTCCATTGCCCGCCAGCTCCCGTGATAATCGCCATATGGCATATGGATCAAATACAGGTCCAGATAATCTGTCTGCAGATTCTCAAGCGTCTTTTCAAAAGACTGTTTCGTCCTCTCATATCCCGCATCCTGAATCCACACCTTTGACACGATGAATATCTCATCTCTTGATATTCCGCTTTTCTGTATGGCTCTGCCTACTGCCCTTTCATTTCCATAACAGGCTGCCGTATCAATCAGACGGTATCCTGTTTTCAGTGCATGGCAGACCGTATCCTCGCAGACGTCCTGGTCCGTGATCTGAAACACCCCAAGTCCCAGAAGCGGCATCTTTACGCCATTATTCAATATAATCGAATCCATTTCTATCACCTCACTCATTCTATCGCAGTGCAATTACACTGTAATTACACTGCAATCACACTGTTATGCTTACACTTTTTATTATACTTTTGGATTTCCAACAGACAAATACTTAGATCGTATAGAGAACAATTCGAAAAACGAATACATAGAAAAAGGGCGTGTCCGCTTTTGGACACGCCTGGTAACTGACTGCAATATTCGCCATTTTATGATCCCCGGAGTGTTACGCGCATTGCGCGCCATTTCTGAAACGATATATCCTATCAAATCTTGATTCACAGCCTCAAACTGTCCTTATCCAGTAAAAAATTCCGTAATCCTATCGTTGCAATCCCGTTTTCATCACGTCGGACTTTCTGGTTACTTCCTACTACAATGATTTTCCGAAAAGAATCAGAGATACTGAGCAAACTACGCTGCTCCTGAGCGATCTTATCAGAGGTTGGCATAGCAAATGCAGATTGAATGTAGTATTTTTCACTTCCCATAGTGGCAACAAAATCAACTTCCAGCTGCTTTTTTTTCCGCTCCCCTGCTCTGTTGGTGCTGTAATGTTCAACAACACCTACATCAACATGGTAACCCCGAATCCGAAGTTCGTTATAGATGATGTTCTCCATAAGGTGATTTTCCTCCACTTGCCGGAATCCCAGACGGGCGTTCCGAAGGCCCACATCCTCAAAGTAATATTTTGCCGGGGAACCAATATACTTTTTTCCCTTAATATCAAAGCGCATCGCTTTACTGATAAGAAAAGAATCCATCAGATAGTCAATATAGTTTTTTATCGTCTTGTCACTGAGTGTCTTATTCTTGATGCTTTTAAATGTCTTCGTTAATTTGTTCAGGCTGGTATAGCTGCCAGTAGAAGAGGCAAGCACATCCACCAGTTCATCCAGTTCCGCCTTATTTCGTACTTTGTGCCGCTCCACGATATCCGAGAGATAAACTTTTTGAAACAGTGTGGTCAGATATTCTGCTTTATCTTCCGGTGCTTCCATGGAGAGAGTCAGCGGCAATCCCCCATATACTACATAATCATCCCAAGCCTCGTCCAGTGTTCCCGAATAAACAGAAGTGTATTCCTGGAAGCTCAACGGATAGACACGGATCTCATCGCCACGCCCACGGAACTCTGTAATGACATCTGAAGAAAGAAATTTAGAATTACTGCCGGTGACATATACATCTGCATTAGGAATATGCATCAAGCTGTTCAGCACATCCTCAAATTCATCCATATACTGCACTTCATCAAGAATAATGTAGTAGTCACTTTTATCCTGCATCCTTTCCTCTATATACTGGAGTATGGCATCCGGATCGCGGAGTGCTCTGTTTCTCCGGTCATCCAGAGCAACTTCGATCATGTGGTCTTCCGAAACGCCTTCTTCCAGCAAATAATTATGGAACAAATGAAAGAGCAGATAGGATTTCCCACACCGCCGTACACCGGTCACCACTTTAATCAGACCATTTTTCTTCTTGCGAATCAATTTTTTCAGATACACATCACGCTTGATTTCCATAAGAATCCTCCATTCCGAATATAGGTGTATAGGCACTTGTGTTCGGAATATATTATACCCAAAAAGAAATTTTCCAGTCAAGTGGTACATCCCGTTTTATTCCGAAAAAAAGTGCACGCATGCACTATTTCGGAATAATTAAAGATTTCCGACAGTCCCCGCTTTTCTTCGATTCTTAATTCTCTCCATTTTGAATATGCTTCATTTCCCCTTCTGTTTCTCCCGGTCTTTGGAAAGTTTCAAAGCCAGGCTGCGGACTCTGTCAAAAGAGTCCAGTTCACTTTTCAGCAAAACATAGATCATTTCTGAAAGGTCTTCTCTTTTGTCATATCTTCTGAATGCTTCTCTGTACTTTCCGTCCGGCTGGATTGAGACGGCAGCAACCCGTTATTGATCAGCTGCTGGTTCATGATCATCCTCCCGGTTCTCCCGTTCCCGTCTGAAAAAGGGTGGATCCGTTCAAACCGGACATGACTGGCTGCAATTCTTTCAAAAATCTCTTTCACTGCCACTGCATCTATATTGGCCTCATTGGCCTCCCTGGTCCAGTTTTTCATAAGCGCCGGGACATCCTGCGGATCCGGCGGATAGTATACTGCTTCGGACAGATTTCCAATATAAACCGTGGTATCTCTGTACTCTCCCTGCATATGTCTGATATAACCGTTTGCCTTCTTTATCCACTCTTCATCGATAACTGCCTTCTCAAAAGGAATCAGCATTTTCTGAATCGCATAGTAGGCATTTTTTGCGTCTGTATATTCGGAATAGGTATGATTCGATCTCACTTCATCGTAATCGATCACTGCAATTGTTTCTTCCAGTGACAATGTATTTCCCTCAATTGCGTTCGTACTCCATGAAAACCTCCTGGCAAAATCCTCGGTAAACGGCCGACTGATCAGAGGATTTTCCATATGTTTAAAGATTTCCCTTTTTTCCGTTTCGAGCTGCATGATTCTCTTTTCATTGTCAAATAGCGGCACGGCATCTGTCTCCCGATATATAATTCCCTGTGCATTTTTTGATTCTTTTGCCACATAGTATATCATAGAATCATTGCGATATCTATTTTAACTTTACATGAAGAAATGAGGAGACGAAAATCGCGGGTGAATTCCAGTAAATGGTGATCTCGTTGAGCGAATAGCATTCCCATATATCCAGATAGCATTTCATCGGCGGTGTTCCCGGCTCAATGAGCCACTCCGCCTTTTCATCCACCGGGTATGCATTCGGTCCTCCGGCTACGAATCCCGGGATTGTCTCCTCAATCCCGTCCGCTACAGTCACCCGGTTATGCGGATTCCGGAAAGAATGCTCCCCGACACCGGTAACATAACTATATCCGACCGCATTCACTCCCAGAATATAATTCATCTGCTCTGCTGCGCACTCTATATACCTGTCATCCGGTACAAGCAAATATGCGGTTTCCAGTATCATTGCCCGGTTCAAAACCGTCATATTGCTCCCCCACTCATATTCCCGTGCGTCCAGAGCCACTCCGTACCTGCTCTCCCTGCTCAGAGCGACAATTCGATCAGCCTCACTTATAAATGCAGCGCGGTATTTTTCTGAGAGTTCCGCCTTCCTACCGGTATCTTTTTCTCCATCCGAACCGGTACGGCGCAGACTCTGCTCCAGCAGGCACCATCCCGCAAAACCGGATACATTCCCCCATCCCATGGATACCACGTCTGTTCCTTCGCGTTCCAGCTCCGCATAGATTCTCTCTGCCTCTTCCATGTATATGTCATCTTTCACGGCACGATACATTTCTGCCGCCGCCCACAATCTCTCATCACGGTCGTCCGTATCCGCATAATCACCGGTATTGCATTCTTCCGGATTTGCAAAGCCTGTAAACTCCGGGTGGCTTTCCAGCCAGCTCCACGCACGCTTGGCCGCATTGAGAGCCATACGGGAAAACTCCACGTCATATTCTGCATAAACGCGTGACGCAAGCGCCATTACAGCCGCAAAATCAGCCGTTGCCATAGAAGATGGCGGGAAAAGGATAAACTGTCTTTTGTCCCTGGCCGGCATGACAAAATTAGCATGACGCATGGATGTAAGTTTATGGCAGACACTTCCGTCCTGAAGCTGCATTTTAAGCAGCCACTTCAGCTCATAGAGGCATTCGTTCAGGATGTCCGGTATCCCGTTCCCACTCTCCGGAATATTCAAATTTACCGAAAAAGCGTCCGGGAAAAAGCGGTACGCATACATAATATGAGCCAGTGCGGCCGCAGCTGCCGTAGGATACCTTCCGTAATCCCCCGCATCATGCCATCCGCCGCGGACATCATAAAACCGGATATCCCCTGTTCCTGCACCTTCTGTTATTTTCTTATAATCTTCCAGCCTGACTGCTTTTCCCGTATGACAGCACTCCCGCTTAAACTTGCCTGCATACTGCGCTTCCAGCTCTGTTCCGCATCTTTGAAAATAATATGCTTTACTCAAGACCTTACACAATCCGGCGTATATCTGTCCGGATATATTAATCCTGCACGCTATATGCTCTTTCTCATACTCGGCTCTGTACTCTCCCGGATCCGATAATTCGGTAATATCAGCCAGCCACACAAGATCGCCCGCTTCACGGTCATACCCCTGATATGCCGCCTCCTTTTCCAGTATGCATTTTCCATCCCTGTCAAACACTTTCACCGTCTCCGGCGGATATTTTCCGCTTTGGAGTTTGCTTATCTCCTCCTCTGCCGCTTCCGCCAGAAGAATAGTCTTCTTTTCTCCGGGCAAATATCCTGCCTGATTTATATACATCCTCATTTTGCAGTTTCCTTTCTCTCTTTTTCAAGTCTGTCGCGCCTGTATACGATCCTTCTCGGCTCCGGGCCGTAGAGAGATATATCTTGCCCACGCCGCAAGTCCGGCGCCGTGCATGAACTCTCCCGCAGCCACAAGTTCTCTGAACTGCTCCTCCGTTACTTCCTCCATCCAAATAATCTCCCCAGGTTCTCTGTCCGTATTTCCCGCTTCGCCGCACTCTGCCGCAAAAAGCCAGATCTTCTCATTCGTCGACCCGAACGACGGGTAAAACGCCCCGAGAGGATACAGTTTTTTTATGCTGTATCCTGTCTCTTCCTTGAGTTCTCTTCTGGCCGCCTCATCCGGGGTCTCCCCCGGATCAACGAAGCCGCCCGGAAGTTCCCACTGCCAGGAGCGCACAGGATAGCGGTACTGCCTCTGTAAAAGTATATTTCCATTCCGGATCGGAAGGATGCTCACGCCCTCCCTGATCTCCAGATAATCATACGGCTGTTCATGACCGTTCACACGCACACGGTCCTGAACGATCGTGAAACGGCCTGCTTTTATCTTCTTTGACTCCAGTGTCTCAAACGGTATTTTTTTCTCCATTCCAAACCCTCCAAAAATACAGCAAGGGGCAGTTCCTTCTAACCAAAGGGGCTGCCCCGATTGCAGACATTATCAGTATCTTTTACAAAAGTCCTGCCGCGCCGATCATTCCGGCGTCATTGCCGAGCACTGCCGCTTCGATCTCCGGCACATCTCCTTTTTCTCCGCCAAAGCACTCTTTTTTCACGATCTCTCGAAGCGGGGCAAGAAGTGTCTCACCCTGTCTGGAAATACCGCCACCAAGCAGCACGAGCTGCGGTCGGAAAATATTCACAATATTCACGATCCCCAGTCCCAGTCTGCGGATATAGGTATCCACAACTGCCTTCATCACGGCATCTCCCTGTTCCGCAAGTGCAAAGATCTCTTCCGGATCCAGATCCTTTCCAGAAGCACGGCGCGCATCTCGCTTTAAAGCAGTCGCGGAAGCATAGGCCTCCAGACATCCCCGCCTTCCGCAGGTGCAGGGTTCCCCGTTCTCCACAATAACCATATGTCCCAGCTCGCTGCCGCCGATTCCTCTTCCTTCATAGATTTCGCCGTCCAGAATAATCCCGCCGCCGACGCCGGTTCCCAGAGTCAGCATAACCACATCGCTGCAGTCCTTTCCCGCCCCCGCAACAGCTTCCCCCAGCGCTGCACAGTCTGCGTCATTTGCGATCTCCACCGGAATCGGGAGATAAGTGCCCATCTCTTTTGCCAGCGGCACATCTTCCCAGCGGATATTATTGGAATAGCGGACAACGCCATTCTTACGGTCCACGGTACCCGGAACGCCGATCCCCGCTCCCACACACTGATCCATGGCGATTCCGTTCTTCTCCAGAAGAGCCAGCGCCGTCTCTCCGGCGGTGCGAATCACTTCCTTGGCCGGACGCTCCGCAGCCGTTGGAATACACACAGAGTCAATCAGCTTCTGGTGCACATCCACAAGGCCGATCTTCGTGTCCGTTCCCCCGATATCAATGCCAATCCTGACAGGCGCCGCTTTCTCACGAATCGTAGTGATCAATGCATCACAGCTTCCTTCGATCACATAGTCTCCGCTGCCTGCCGGAAGGAACAGACTGTCGCCTTTCTTATATGAAATCCGCATATCCGCCGCGGTATCTTTTTCCTGACTTATTTCCGCTTCCTTTCCGCCGCAGGAGACAGTTCCCTCACCGTCAAGGATCAGAATGCTGACAAATGACTCTTCCGATACATACCCTTCCATCCTGCGCATCATCCGCCCGTCCAGATTCAGCTTGTCCACAGTGAAATAATCACAGTCCGCCACATGGGGATAGCTGCTCTTGCTCTTAATCAGCGGAACCCGGTTCGTGACAGCAAGTGCTTTCTCGATATGGAGGTCGCGCTTTTTCCCGTCTTTTCCAACTCTTCCGTAATCATAAACCCTGTAGGTCACATTGGAATTCTGCTGGATCTCCGCGATCAGGATGCCGGCTCCGATGGCGTGGATCGTACCGGACTCAATAAAAAGGATATCTCCTTTCTGCACCGGTACTGCATTAAGCACCTCCAGAAGTGTATCCTCCTGAATTCTTCTGGCAAATTCCTCCTTACTGATCTCTTTTTTAAATCCATAATAGAGAAAGGCATCCTTCTGGGCATCCACTACATACCACATCTCTGTCTTTCCGTACTGCCCTTCATTTTTCAGGGCGTATCGATTATCCGGATGAACCTGAATCGACAGATCCTGCTTTGCATCAATAAATTTAATCAGGATCGGAAATTCACGAAACCTTCTGCAGTTGGTTCCCAGAACTTCTTTGCCTGCCTCCTCTATATACTGCTCCAGCGTCTTTCCGGCATACGGACCATTTACGATCGTAGAGGGGCCATCCGGATGGCAGGACAGTTCCCATGTCTCCGCAAGTACATCACCGTCATATTCTTTCCCGTACTCATCCACCAGCCTGTGCCCTCCCCAGAGATAGTCCTTGCAGCTTGGTTTCAGCTTATAAACGCTCATAATCTCCCTCCTCCTTCAAAAAACTGCTTCACGACTGCTTCTGCAGGTTTCCCGTATATTTCATAATATCTGTGCCGCTTTGCCTCTTCTTCCGAACCAAGGCTTGGATTCCACGACCAGAGAACCGCGCCCCTTATCCACGGACGTTTTTCCATAGCATGGAATGCTTTTTTATACCATTCTTCCTGCTCAGAAAGGCTGACATTTCCCTCCATTTCCCAGTCGTTCGGACGCAGGGATGAACCGGCGGTGGACATACATCCCGTCTCTGCAAAGAAGAACGGCTTGCGGTATTTCTCAACAACTTTCTCGATCCGGTCAAGCTGGTTTTCCCAGTCATCCGCCGGATAATAACCGCTGGATGAGATCACGTCCACACAGTCCCACCATTTCACATTGTGCTCCTGATATTTATCAGTATTGTAGCTGACCGGACCGTGATAGACTGTCCTTATGTCTGCAATCAGTTTTCTCCATTCCTGCTCCCGGCGTTCCGCCATCACCATCTCACATCCCGCGATAAACATCTCACAGTGCATTCTTTCCGCGATTTGTGCATAATGGATCTGGAACTGCGTATAAGAGGCAAACCACTCTGACCATTTCGGTTCGCACGGCACAGCTTCATCAAAGAAATTGATATGTGCCCGCCACGTTCCGTTCAGGCAGTTTACAGTGGGTTTTATAAAAACTTTAAGTTCCAGACTTTTCGCATAACTGATAAATTCCATCAGTTCCCGGTCAGACATCGTACGTTCCGTATCATAACGGATTTCCACCGACTGAGCGGTTTTCTGCACTCCTCCCGGGGCCAGAAGCACCGTATCCGCACCGGTCCTCTCTTTCATGGCGCGCAGGCTTTCTTTTGCTGTCTCCCGGGAAAGCACTCCGCGTTCTGCAAACGGAGCAAATGTGATCCCTCTGATGTACTCAAAATCCATATGCCTGTACTCTCCTGTTCTCCATATTTATACTGCTCTTTTATAACTAAATCCCGGCTCCGTTTGACCGGATCACTTCTCCGTACCAATACGCCGAGTCTTTCAGGATGCGCTTCTGAGTCTCAAAATCCACATAGACAATGCCGAACCTCTCTGCATATCCTTTCTCCCATTCAAAGTTATCCATAAGTGACCACTGGAAATATCCCCGCAGGTCAACCTCATCCGCCGCCCGCTTCAGTTCATGCAGATATCTCGCCAGAAAATCAATACGGTTCGGATCATGGACCTTTCCGTCCAGCGAGACAGTATCATGGCAGGCCATACCGTTCTCCGTAATATAGATCGGCTTGTGATATCTCTCATAGAGGAACTTCGGTCCCCAGTACAGGCACTCCGGGGTTACCGGCCAGTTCACTGCAGTTTTTGCATATCCGGGTACACGGTCTGTTTCCTCCGGTCTTCCGTCCGCTCCCATACGGAACGCCCTGCCGTTATAGATATTCTGTCCGTATACATCGATAGGTTCGGAGATAAGTCTCATATCCTCCTCCGTGATCCTTGGCAGATATTTCTCATATCGCGCAAGCCCTTCTTCCGGATAATGTCCCAACAGAACCGGATCCGACCACCATGCCACATTCCATGTCCAGTCCGAATCGTCATCCTGCATGGAGAAATATTTCTGGCGCGCCGCCTCTACATCTTCCGGCCGGTCAGACGCCGGATAGATAATGCCGCTTGTAGGCGCATAACCGATAGTCAGTGGCTGCTTTGCATACTGCCTTAACATCTGTACCGCTCTGCCGTGAGCGCGAAGGGCATTGTGAGCCATTTCGAATGTATCCCTCAGGGGACATTTCAGCCCCGGCGCGTGAACCCCTGTCAGAAATCCAAGGCCCACAAAGCACTGAGGTTCGTTCAGCGTAAAGAAATGCGTTACCCTGTCGCTGAACTTTTCCGCGATAAGACGGGCATATTCTCCGAACCACTCCGCTATATCCCTGTTCATCCATCCGCCCTTCTTATACAGCTCATAAGGCAGCTCCCAGTGGAACAATGTGATATACGGTTCGATCCCGTTCTTCAGAAGTTCGTCGATCAGATCACTGTAAAACCGGATGCCTTCCTCATTCACCCTACCTGTCCCCTCGGGCAGGACACGGGACCAGTCGATAGAAAAACGGTACGCTTTCAGCCCGATCTCTTTCATAATCTGCACGTCATCACGGAAACGGTGATAGTGATCACAGGCCGTATCGCCTGTATGTCCTCCATAGACTCTTCCCGGCTCTTTCGTATACACATCCCAGATATGCATCCCCTTTCCTGTACCATAAACGCCGCCTTCAATCTGATAGGCGCTGGTAGCGGCGCCCCACACAAAATCCTTCGAAAATCCCATATCTAAAATCCTCCTGTATGTCAAAATCTTCTGTCAAATCCTTCCTGCCGCATCGTCCGGCTTCACCTCAGGATTACTCCGCCAGCGCTTCCACAGCTTTTGTCAGTGTATCCAGCTTCTCCTGCGCGTCCGCGTCATCCGAACCCTTTACACCGATGTAAAACTTGATCTTTGGCTCTGTCCCTGACGGACGGATACAGCACCATGCGTCATTTTCCAGCTCAAAGTAGAGCACGTTTGACCTCGGAAGTCCCGTAGCCGTCTCTTCGCCTGTCGCGCAGTCTCTTATAATATTTTCTCTGTAATCCCGGAACCGCAGTACCTTCAGCCCGCCGACTGCGTCCGGTACGTTTGTCCGGATCTGCTCCATCATGGACTGAATCTTCTTCGCTCCTTCCTGTCCCTTCAGTGTCACGGTGCAGAGACCTTCCTTGTAGTATCCGTATTTCTTAAAGAGCGCTTCCATCTGATCGCACAGGGTGATGCCCTGATGTCTGCAGTATGCCGCCACTTCGCAGAGCGCCATCACGGCAACGACCGCGTCCTTGTCTCTTGCATGAGTTCCTACAAGGCAACCATAGCTTTCCTCATAGCCGAACACATACTCATGGCTGCCTGTCTGCTCAAAGAACTTGATCTGCTCCCCGATGTATTTGAATCCGGTAAGCGTCTCGATGAGCGTCATGCCGTACTCCTTTGTAATCTCCTTCGACATCTTTCCGGATACAATAGTGGTAACCACTGCTCCGTTTTTCGGAAGCGTTCCCAGTGCTTTTCTCTGGGAAAGGATATATTCCAGAATGAGCATGCCGGACATATTCCCGGTGAAGCTCATGTATTCGCCTGTCTTCGCATCTTTCGCATATACGCCGAGACGGTCCGCATCCGGATCTGTAGCGAGAACAATATCCGCATCCACTTCTTTGGCGAGATTCAGCGCCAGCGCGAACGCGTTTTTATCCTCTGGATTCGGATAGGATACCGTCGGGAAATCCCCGTCCGGGAGCTCCTGCTCTTTGACAACATAGACCTTTTCAAATCCCAGCTCTTTCAGGATTCTCCTGACCGGAATATTTCCTGTTCCGTGGAGCGGTGTATAGACGATCTTTAAGTTATTTGCCTCCTCGCGGATGATCTCCGGATGAATAACAAGAGATTTCAATGCCTCGATATATTTATCGTCTATCTCTGGTCCGATCACCTGATACAGTCCGGCTTTTTCCGCCTCTTCCCGGCTCATTGTCTTCACGCTGGCATAATCTGTCACCGCGTTGACCTCTCCGATAATCTGCTCATCCTTCGGGTATGTGATCTGGGCGCCGTCCTCCCAGTATACTTTGTACCCGTTATACTCCGGCGGATTATGGCTGGCAGTCACCACGATTCCGGCTGTGCATCCCAGCTCTCTGAGCGCAAAGGAGAGCATAGGGGTAGGACGAAGCGACGGGAAGATATAGGCCTTGATCCCGTTTGCAGCGAGGCAGAGCGCCGCTTCTTCGGCAAACTCAGGAGACATATTTCTCGAGTCAAACGCAATGGCCACTCCCTTTTTCTCCGCCTTTTCTTTCAGGATGAAATTGGAAAGCCCCTGGGTTGCCTTTCTCACCGTATAGATATTCATCCGGTTGGTTCCTGCTCCAATAATTCCGCGGAGACCTCCTGTTCCGAATTCCAGGTCACGGTAAAATCTTTCCTCGATTTCTTTATCATCGTCTGCTATGCTTTTTAATTCGGATTTTGTAGCTTCATCAAAGTACGGGTTCTCAAGCCACTCTTCATATCTTTTCTTTGCATCCATTCTACTTTTCTCCTTTTTCTCTTCTCTATGCTGTGATCAGAGCCATCAGATAGAAAGGCTCCGCTGTCTCAAGCCCGTCCGGAAGCACTTTGATTTCCACCGTATGTCTTCCGCTTTTTCCGTGGTGGAGCACCGGTTCCAGATACAGGCAGTCTCCCCAGTCTTCATCGAAATTTCCGTCCAGCAGTACAGAATGTTCTGTGTCGCCGTCCAGAATAAGCTCTGCTTTTCTTGCAGGTTGATGAATTGTCTTCCGGTACTGCACCGCAATGCAGGATGCGTCAGCCTCAAATAAGATCCGGTCACCTGCCTTTTTCCCGAGCCAGCCGTTCTTAAAGTGGTCAAGATGTCCTTTCTTTTCTTCCGTATCCGCCCGGAATCCGTCAAGCTTCGGACAGCTCTCCCGGATTGTAATCCTTCGGGCTTCCTCATAGGCATTTTCCGTCATTGCTGAAGGGATGGACTGCTCCGGCTCATCCTCCCGCATATGCTCTTTTACCTGTTCCAGATATGCCGTGATCTCCGCCGCCACAAGTCCGTGTCCCTTATCATTCGGGTGAAGCCCGTCAGGTGTAATCTCTTCTCTTGTAAACTCTCCGGCTTTCATTCTCGGCCACACCGTATCCTTTATACTCACATGGGGCAGATGATACCAGTCTCCCACTCGATTGTGGTATTCCTGCGCATTTTCCCCTGTATCATAAAATACATTGTTAAGAAGCAGTACGGCCGGTTTTGAACTCCATGTCAGCATCTTTCGGATCAATCCCTCATAGGTTTCCTGAAAAAATTCATTCGGATCATCATTTACGGAAAAGTCCACTACCACAAAATCCGGCTGATACATCAGCATATCAGTCACTACGCGGGAAACTCCATAGTGAGAGGTTGTTCCGCCGATTCCTCCGTTTACATAATGGAACGCAGCTTTCGGGAAGGTCTCTTCCCACCACCGGAACACTCTGTATGCATAACAGTTCTCGTGCTTTGTAGCAAGGCTGTCCTGTGTAATAGAACCGCCGAAAAATCCGATCGTCAGTTCTTCACCGGCCTCCGCCCGTCTCATGCATGATTTCAATCTGGTAAGATCTGGTTTGTTCATCTGTATTTCCTGCCTTTCTCCCATGCCTTTCCCGCAGGCACCGGTATTTTCTGTTTATTACCACTTGATATCCAGTCCCTCAATATATGCGGACAACTCCTCCGCCATCTCCTCCGCCTCTGGGATCCTTAAGTGACCCGGCGTACCGCTGCCGTTCCTGCGGAATATAAAATGCCTCAGCTTCCCGTCCTGCATTCCGCGGCATACTTCATCAATGGCCTGATCCCATGACGGATCATGTTCCAACAATGTAGTGATGCACACGATCCATGCATCCGGATACTGACCGCGTATCTTTTTCAGCAGATCTTTGTAGCCGCTTCTCCAGCGCACAGCGCGGTCACAGTTATAATCTTCCTTCATATAATCCTCGGGATGGCTGTCATTCTGACCGATTGCCACGATTACAAGCTGCGGTATATACCGGTTAAAATCCCAATCTGTCGCACTTCCAAACAACGGATTGTAATGAATTTTATTCCACACAGATTCCATTCCCACTGCATCCGGCTCATAGAACCATCCAGTATCATTCAGCAGAGCAATGCCTCCCTGAGCTATATCATGGATTTCTGCCCCCAGCTTCCTCGCCGTCATCCACGCGTAAGAATACCAGCTGTTTGAATACTGCCCGTTATGCTCCGGATCTTCTTTCCCTACATATTCCAGCGCTTCAGACACCTCGCCCGCAGATACAGAATCTCCGTATACTTCTATTTTTCGTTTTGTTTTCGGCGGAAGATCAAAGATTTCTTCTCCTTCTCCAAGCTCAAAACCGAGAAATGTCAGTTCATGACAGGAGTCCTGGCGTTTAAACAGGAGAATTTCATGAATGCCCGGCGACTCCGCACTGATTTCAATGATATCCTCCCCCTCATCAGGAAGCAGCACTGCTGTCTGTTTTCCATCCAGTATACATCCGAGATAATTATCCCAGTAAGCTTTTTTATTTCTGACATGTACTTTAACCTTGTCACCCGAAAATTTCATTTTCACAGAAGTACACGGAAACACAAAAACAGGCGCCTGTTTATTGCTCCAGTCTATTCTCCCGCTATAGATAAGTTTATTGTTATCCGGTTTTATTATCATGCTTTTGCTTCCTCTCTGCCGTTATTATATTCAGCATTCTGTTCTTTCTTTTTTTCAAGTATTTCAAATTTCTTCCTTAACCTTGTAAAAGAAAAGCCTCCGCAGATCAACAGGATCAGATTAACCGCCAGCGTCATCTGGTAAATGACAGAATCTCTTCCCGTACAGACCGACAGAATCATTCCTATAATCACCAGAGCCGTGATCCCCGCGGACATACACAGGAGTATACGGAGAAATGAAAGTACAGCTTCAAGATCCATCTCATGGTTTACGGTATCTCTTCTGCGAAATGACATGCGATCATACCTCCTTCAAATTCACGAAGTTTCGGCGTTTCTTTTTCACACCGTTCCTGATAATATGGGCAGCGTGTGTGAAAGCTGCATCCGGTCGGGGGATTATTAACGCTTGGCATATCAAGGGATCTCAGCGGAAGGTCCTTCATCTCGCTTTTCCCCCGTCCGATATCACTTGGAACTGCGGCAATCAAAGCTTTAAAATACGGATGTCTGGGATTGTCAATTGCTTCACGTATATTATTAAGCTCTACGATTCTTCCCAGATACATAACTGCAAGTCTTCCATCCTTTGCCACATAGCGAGCCGTTGCAAGATCATGAGTTATATATACAAATGAAATCCTGTACTTCTGATTCATCCTGGTCATCAGATCAATAAGCGCGATTCTCAGGGATACGTCTACCATCGATACCGGTTCATCCGCCACGATTACCCTTGGTTTCACAGACAACGCTCTGGCAAGAAGAATTCTCTGACGCTGTCCGCCGCTCAGTTGATGCGGATACTTATAGAGAAACTGCTCCGGGGGCGTTAACCCCACTTCTGTAAAGTATTCTCTCAGAATATCCTCCGCTTCCTTTTTGTTTTTTGCGATATGGTTCTGAAGAAGCGGCATGGAAAGTGACTGAAAAATCGTCCGGTTCGGATTAAGCGCCGCAAAAGAATCCTGATGAACCATCTGCACACCCAGTCTGTAATCCATATATTCTTTTTTGTTCAGTTTGGTTATATCCTTTCCCTTATAGCTGATAACTCCCTCTGAAGGAGGATAAAGACCTACTATCGTTTTTCCAAGAGTTGTTTTGCCGCATCCGCTTTCCCCAACCAGGGCGATAACTTCTCCTTCCTCGATGGAAAGATTAATATCCTGTAGTATTTTTACCTTTTCTTTTTTCTTTGTTCTGCTGTCAAAAGAAATTCCCAAATGTTCTATTTTAATTAACTCCATACTACTTCCCTCCGTTCATATTCGGGGTATCTTGTTCTGCCCAGGTATAGCATCTGGAATATCTGTCATCTCCAGTTTTATACATCGTTCTTGTCCTTTCATAGTCAGCCTCGCACTTTCCTTCCTGATAAACCGGACACCTGTCTTTAAACTTACAATATTCAAATTTCTGCGTCAGGTCAGGAGGGGTTCCATGGATGGCTTTTCTCTTTGTCACATCATCATGAAGCGTTGGTATCGCATCTACCAGGCCTTTTGTATACGGATGTTTTGGATTGCCAAGAACATCTTCTGTCCTTCCATATTCTACAATTTCGCCGCCATACATAACGGCAATCCGGTCCGCAATATTCGAGACCACTGCGATATCATGGGTCAGAAACACCATTGTAATTTTAAATCCCTTCTGTATATTGGAGAGAAGCTGCAAAATATAGTATTGTGTTACCACATCCAGCGCAGTTGTAGGTTCATCCAGTATAATTACTTTTGGATCAAGGACAAGACTCAGCGCGATGAGCACCCTCTGCTTCATTCCGCCGCTCAGATGGTGCGGATAATATTCCATCACTGCCGGATCCAGCCTTACATATCCCAGTACTTTTTTTATCTTTTCATCCATCTCTTCTGCTTTTGCATTATGCTGATGGGCAAGTATCGTTTCATAGAAATGCTCTTTTATCTTAAGCACCGGATTCAGGGCATTCTGTGCCGCCTGGAATACCGTTGATATTTCTTTCCATCTGAACTGTGTCTCTTCCTGAGGGCTCATTTTTAAAATATCAGCCTTCGCATGCTGATATTCCGAAAAGTAAGTCACTGTTCCCGATGTCACTTTCCCCGGAACATTCACCATATTGAGAATCCCTGAGCATAGTGTAGACTTCCCGCTTCCGCTCTCGCCGATAATTGCTACGGTCTCGTTCCGGCGAATATCAAACGAGGTATGGTCACACGCCCTGAGAATCCCATTCTCTACTTTAAAATCTATTGTCAAATCTTTCACTTCAATAATTGTGTTTTCTTTTATATTTTGTTCCATCTGACTTCCTCCTCTATCTGCGCAGTCTCGGATTCATCGCTTCATCCAGACCCATTGCAAACAAATAACATCCCAGCTGAAACAGCAGGATTCCCATTATCGGTGTAGCGAAATTGACAATAGGCTGTATTCCGCCATACAGGAGGGAAGTCTGCCCGATCGCCATCTGGAGCATCATTCCCCAATGGGTTCCGTTGATCGGTACAAGGCCAAGTACCATAAGGTTTACAGAGGAAAGAATCGCCCCTCTCATGATGGAAATAAAATTAATTGCTACAAAGGAGACAATATTAGGCAATATATCTTTTGTAATAATGTTTATATTGCTGATCCCCATAATCCTGCTTGCTTCAATAAAATCTTTGTCTTTCAGAGTCAGAACCTGCGTCCGGATCGCCTTAGCCAGAGCAGCCCATGACCAGATTCCCAGTACAAAGCCAAACAAAAGATTATTGCTCACATTAATTACCATAGATAGAACCATAATCACAGGGAACTGCGGCATTGTAAGGACAATATCCGTAATCATCATTAAGACCGCATCAGCTTTTCCTCCTAAAAGTCCGGATGTTATTCCTACGGCACACGCCACAATAACCGCGAATACTCCCGCATAAAGAGCTACCATAAGGACAGTCCGGGTTCCCATGATAAACATACTGAAAATGTCCCGTCCTGCATAATCTGTTCCAAGCCAGTGCTCGGAAGACGGAGCCTTTAGCCTGACCAGGAAATCACTTTCCGGTTCCTGAACTAACGCCGGACCAAAAATCGCAACCAAAATAAATATAGATACAATCACCAGGCCAACCCTGGACATCTTATTCCTCCAGATAACTCTAAAAAAATCCTGTATTCCGCTTACCAACGATCCCTTTTCCAATGTTTTTTCTTTCATTAAAGTCTTTCCGCTCACTATGCTCACCTCTTTTCCCTGAGTCTTGGATTCAGCCACTTATTCAGCGCGTCTGCGACAAGCCCCGATATCAATACCATGATGATGATCATAAGAAACATTCCCTGCATTAACGGGTAGTCCCTTCTGCTTATGGCCGAATTAAGATAAAACCCTACTCCAGGATAAACAAACAGGTTTTCTATGACAGGCGACCCTCCAAAAAGCAGTCCAAAGGTAATCGCAAGACTTGTGATCTGTGGAAGCATTGCATTTCTTCCCAAGTATGTAAAAAGGATCCTCTTACGTGAAAGACCTCGTGCCCTTGCATAATTCATATAGTCTTCTCCCAGAAGCCCTACGCAGATTGCTTTCATACCCATAACCCACGAAGCTACTGTGGTCAGGAAATAACAGAGTACAGGAAGCGCTGCATGATACATTACATCAAGGATAAAGTCCAGATTCCATCCCGGCACAGTCTCCGAGCTGTAAGCTCCTCTTGCCGGGAAGAGTCCCAGGCTGATCGAAAATATTACAACCAGCAAATACGCTACAATATAATCCGGAATCGACCCAAAAACCGCCTGATAACCGCTCATAATACCGTCCCATAGCCTGCTTCTCTTCCATGCAATAAAAAGACCTACAATGTTTCCCACAGCAAATGATAGAAGCAGAGATATGGAACAGACCAGAAGTGTCCACGGCAGCGCACCAAGCACAATGTTCACCACCGAGTCTTTATAAGACATGGACTGTCCCATATCACCATGGAGCAGCTGGTTAATGTAGGTAAGAAACTGTTCCATCACCGGCACTTCCGGATCGTAGTTTAACGCAACTTTTGCCCTCTCATATGCCTGTTCATACGGAAGCTTGTCGGTTGTCATATACTGCTGTGTCAGGGTCTGTACCGGATCCCCCGGCATTGCCTTTACAATAAAGAAAACCAATACAAGCGAAATTATCAATGTTAAAGCCATTCTCAATATTTTTTTTGCCATAACAAACTCCTTATTTCAAAACAGGGACTGTTTATCGCAGTCCCTGTCAAGCCATCTTTATACCTTATCTATTTCACATAATAAACTTCACCGCTGTGAATCAGTTTCGCCAGCACCATACTGGAATTGCCTGACCAGTAAAAATCGTATACTACTTCTCCTGTCGGAACTGACGGAAGTGAAAGCTTATCATTATGAATTCTGTAAATGATTGATTGATCTGTTACAGGGATATACCATACATTGTGATTAAAGAAAGTCGCGATTTCTTTCACATATTCTGAAGCTTCCTCATCCGAATTTGCAAGCTTCAGGTCATTAAGCACCTCCTCGTAGTGGAAATCCTCCCCAGTCACATCATCCTTCCAGACAAGTTTTCCTTCTGTCGGGAATGTAAGATTCATACGTTTTCCGTACCACCAGATTCCGGAATATGCTTCATACGGATGCTGTACTGTCTGGGAACTTCCGAAACCGTCAATAACCATATGGGCCTGCCCGGACTGTGAGTAATCACTGTATGCGCTGACTTCCTTTGAAACAAACGAAGCATTGATTCCGAATTCCTGGAGTTTATTCGCCACTGCTTCGCCCATGATCAGACATACCTGGTATGCTCCGATTCCTGTAATTTCAATTTCCGGAACTGCTCCCGTCTCGTCAATCCACTGGCCTCCCTGCTTTGTCCATCCTATGGATTCCAGAAGTTCCGTTGCTTTTTCCTCATTGTACTTATATGAAGTCAGTTCAGCCTTATCTTCGTCTGAGAGATACTTATCACGCAGGGCAAAAGGCAGCGCTGTCGCGTACTCATCCGCCGCCATCATTCCCGGCTCTGTCGCGGGAGCAATGGATTCCGTGTCAACCAGATATGCAATAGCCTGGCGAACTTCAAGCTTATCCGTCGGAGCCTTATTCACGTTCATACAGAATCCCCACTGTGAAAACGCCGGATATGCAACCTGACGGATCGTATCCTTATTTGATTCTGCAACCTGCAGCGCGAGGTCTGTGGATAATCCTCCTGCCTCCAGATCCATTTCCCCATTCTGAACAGCGATCTGGAATGCCTCTGTACTTGACTGGCGGATACCAACAATCGTATCTATAACAAGATCGTCTCTGTAATTTGGATTTTCTTTTAAGGTAATTTCGTCCGATGTCACAGTATCAATATAATATGCACCGGATGTTTTAATCTCCGTCATTTTCGGAAGGTAATTATTACAGTCAAGAGTAGTTTCATCAAACAGCTTCTGCCCTTCTTCTGTCATATCATAATCGCCTTCTTCGTTCAGTTCGCGCATATTCTCAAAAATGTCCTTGTAGACGGCTGCCCACTCGCTATATTGAGAAGACGGGAACATGAGCTGCGACTTAAGTAGATATGTAATAATCAGACTAGAGTCTTTTGTATATTTAACGCTTACAGTAAGATCATCCACCTTCTCTATTGATTCTGCATAAATAAGAAGCTGAAGATTTGACAGATCCATATACATATTATTGATCAGCTCATCTGCATTAATAGGCGTCCCATCACTGTACATCAAACCTTCTTTCAGCTTCATAGTCAGCACTTTGTCTTCCCATGTATAGCTTTCAAGCAGCACCGGCTTAAATTCCGTCTCCGGCTGTGTCGCATAATCACACAAAGTATCATAGATCAAAGGCTGGATCGACCAGTCCGGCCCGCCCTCTATATACGGATGCCCATGTCCTGCCGGTTCCGGAGTAAAAGACAAAAGAGTTGTAATCGTTGTTTTGGAATCATCGATTTCCCCCTCAAGTTTTGTATTTGTCAACTTTGTTTCCACATCGAGTGCGGTTTTTATTTTTCCTCCATCACTCTCAGTTCCCTTTTCCTGACAGCCGGTCACCACCCCTGCCATCATAGCTGCTGCCAGAATCAGACTGACCGCTCTTTTCACACTGCTCTTCCTCTTTTTCATTTTCTCTCCTCCTTTTCTCTGAGATTTATGGCCGCATAAGTTCAAGATTATTTTGAATCAATCTGCATCTCTGTTTCACGCAGTCCGGCGAGCGCAGCGGATCTTCCGGCGTATTGAACAGATAATCCTCAAGCTTGTCTATCGTAGTCGTCGCCACGTGCATCCGTGTATCGCAGGAAGCATAATAGATATATACATCGCCGTTCTCCTTCGCGATCGCTCCGTTTATAAATACTACATTGGAGACGTCTCCCACCCTCTCGTTTCCGAGAGGTACAAGAAATACGCCTGACGGCTGTGCGATTACTCTCGACGGATCATTCAGATCCGTACCGAACGCATAGAGCACATATCTCAATCCCGCCGCCGTATTGCGCACGCCGTGGGCAATGTGGATCCAGCACTTCTTTCCTCTGACAGGCACCGCGCCCGCGCCGTTCTTTGATTCTGTCAGCGTGTGGTAGATCCTTCGGCTGATAATCTTCTCTTCATCGATCACTGCATGCCCGATGTCGTCACACAAGCCGAATCCGATTCCGCCGCCGCTTCCGGTCTCAATAAACCCGTCCATCGGTCTTGTATAAAATGCGTATTTGCCGTCTACAAACTCCGGATGGAGCACTACATTTCTCTGCTGCGGAGAATGTAATGTGGTCAGATTGTCCAGGCGCTCCCATGTCCTGAGATCTTTTGTCCTGACAATCCCGGCAGCCGCTACAGCGGCAGACAGATCCGGATTCTCCTTATCTTTGCTCTCAGAGCAGAACACTCCATAGATCCATCCGTCCTCATGTTTTGTCAGACGCATATCATATACGTTCGTCTCCTCCGGGCACGTATCCGGAAGGACAACCGGATAATCCCAGAAACAGAATCCGTCTATCCCGGTCTCGCTCTCCGCCACTGCGAAGAAGGACTTTCTGTCATTGCCCTCTACCCGAACAACAAGATAATACTTTCCGTTCAGTTCGATCGCCCCGGAGTTCATGACCGCATTGATGCCGAGCCGTTCCATAAAATACGGATTCGTCTCTTCATTCAGGTCGTACCTCCAGTGCACCGGCGCGAATTCCCTTGTCAGCACCGGATATTCATAGCGGTCATAGATGCCGTTATAAAAATCCGTCTTCTGATTCTTTCTGCTGATCAGCTTCTCAACTTTTGCCTGCTCTATGTAATACTGTTTATGCATTCTCCTGCATCCTCCTGATCACTTCCATACACATCCTGCCGTTATGATACGGGCATTTCCAAGGCTCCACGATCGGTTTCTCCAGGGGCTTTCTGTCTTTGTCCAGCGCCCAGTACCACTCGGAGCCTTCCCTGCTGTCCACAAGATATGTACGGATATAGTTCCATATGTCTTTTGCCGCGTCCAGATATTCCGTATGCTCCGGGCTCTTCTGCCAGCCGTTTAAGAATCCGACCACAGCCTCCGCCTGCACCCACCAGATGCGGGTAGTATCTACGACGCTGTTCTCCGCTTCATTTACAAGCGAATGATCGATATACGCCCTGTCATAAATGTTCTTTGTAATGGTCTTTGTGATGGGAGACAGCTTTTCTGTGTAAGCCTGATCTCCAAGTATCTCCAGCCCGCGGTCTACAAGCCAGGATGTCTCAATATCATGGCCGTAGGAATACAGATCAATCAGCGTATGCCATGTCCGGTCAAAGAACACTTCCTGGCGCCCGAGCTGAGGGTTATATACTTTATCGGCAATGATATCAAGCATAAATCGGATATTATCTCCCACCTCATCAAGCTTCGTCACACGGTAAAGCTCTGTATAAGCCTCAAACACATGAAGAAGTGTGTTCATGGTCTTCTCTGCAATAACCCCGTTCTCAGAAAGTTTTTCATTGTCCTCAGGTTCAAAGCAGACATTGAACGCTTCCAGATATCCGTACTCATCTTTACACTTTTCTTCTATAATGCGCCGAAGCGCCAGAGCCAGCTCCAGTGCCTCTTCGTCCTTTGACGCGTCATAATAGGAAGCAAGAGCATAGATGGCGAACGCCTGATTGTATGTATGCTTTGTCGTGTCCTCCGGTCTCCCGTCATAAGTCAGGGACCAGTAGATCCCTCCGTTTGTCCTGTCCACGCAGTGCTCCTTTAAGAAGCAGTAAGCATGGCGGGCATACTCCAGAAGTTCTTCTTCTCCAAGCGTCATATAACAGTTTGAGAAAAACCAGAGGATCCGGCTGTTTAATATACAGCCTTTTACCGCCTTTTTATCTGTCACAAGGTCATAGCCCTTGTATCCGTAATATCCGCCGAATTCTTCATCTTTCAGCCCTTCCCAGAAAGGAAGGATCTTATGGGTAAGATGATCTTTTACTTCCTGTACAAACATTGTTCTCCTCCTTACCGGATTCCGATCTCAGTATCTGTCTCAGAAGCAGTGCTGTAGTCTTTGATATAGGCGACAACCTCATCCACTGTTGTAAACGCAAGTCCCACATAAGTATCCGCGCATCCGTAGTAAATCGCGATTTTCCCGCTTTCTGCATCGTGAATTGTCGCGCACGGAAATGTAACATTCGGCACAAATCCGCGTTCCTCATACCACTCCTCCGGAGTCAGCAGAAACGTGCCACAGCGATACTTCACGACTGACGGATTGTCGATATCGAGGATCGCGCCTCCAATGCTGTACACATATCCGTTGCACGTACCGGTCACACCGTGATAGAAGAGCAGCCACCCCTCTGACGTCTCAATCGGAGCCGCGCCTCCGCCGATCTTGACATTTTCCCACCAGTTGCCGCTGTTATTTCCCATCAGGTGACGGTGACGTCCCCAGTAGACCATATCCGGACTCTCTGACAAAAAGATATCTCCGAACGGGGTATGTCCGCTGTCACTCGGACGTGACATCATCATGTATTTTCCGTTGATCTTTCTCGGGAAGAGGACTGCGTTCCGGTTAAACGGGATAAACGGATTCTCTATCCTTGTAAATGTCTTAAAGTCCTGTGTCTTTGCAATACCGATAGAAGCCCCGTAAAAATCCTGGCACCATATAATATAGTAAGTGTCCTCCACCTTTACCAGTCTCGGGTCATACGCGTATCTGGGCATGAAATCATTGCCATCCTCATCCTTAAACGGGATCCTCTCTTTCTCAAATTCCCAGTGAATGGCGTCCTTGCTTCTGCCAAGATAGATATATGGGATACCATTTGTCTGCTCCCCGCGGAACACCCCGATGAACGAATCCCCATAAGGCATGACCGCACTGTTGAAGATCCTTGCCACTCCCTTCGCCGGGTTGCGTCCGATAATAGGGTTCTCACTGTATCTCCACACCGGGAGTTCTGAGCGGTTATCCGCCGGCCTTTCCTGCCATGGCATATTTGGAACATTTGATCCGATGATTTTTACATTACTCATAACTATCCTCTCCTTATTAAAGCTATTTTTAACTTGTTTTAACTTTATCATTAATTTATTTTAATTTCAAGTTGTTTTTAAATTGCTTTAACTTTTCTACACTTCTCCTAATTTAAGTTACGAATTTTTGTGCAAATTATTGCCATTTTTTCTTTTGTCACTCCTCCATCATAAGATTAAACAAAATTTAATTTAATTAAATTTTGTTTAATCTTGTTTTTGTTAAAATGAAACCAGCAGCACAAAATATCAGGCTCTCCAAGAATTTCTGCATTTTCAGCAGTTTCTCAGAGAGCCTGATTGTTCATTTGCGGTCTGCATTTTCCATATGTCTGCTCCGTCCGGCACCGACAGACTTCAGTTCCTTTACGCTGTTCCTCTCAACGATATAACTGTCTATATACCTTGTACCGTAATACTTTTCCTCACCTCTTATCTTCCCCAGAAGACGTTTTACGGCCATTTTTGCCATCCTTTTCATATCTACATTATAGGTAGTCAGTTCCTGAGAGAGATGATGCCACGGCAGATAATTGTCATACCCCACCAAGGAAATGTCCTGCGGGATACGGTAGCCTTTTTTCTTCAGAGCCTCATAGACCCATTGGGCAGTGAGATCTCCGCTGCAGGCAAATGCTGTAGGCATATTTTCCGGCAGCGTCAGCTGCATATGTCCGGTGATCAGATCTCTGTCTTCAAGGATCCACTCTGTTCTCTCCCGGAGGCCTGCTTCCATCAGAGCCTTTTTGTACCCGTAATACCGGTCCATTATATTCTCATTTGCAAGAACAGATCCAACAAAAGCAATATCCCTGTGCCCTTTTTCCAGTAAATAGCGGGTCACTTTATACATACCAACAAAGTTTCCTGACATCACTGTATCACACCTGCTCCCTCTTACACGGAAGTCAAGAAGCACAACCGGAACCTCAGATACCTTAACAAGATTTCTGATATACGGCTCAAACAGCCATCCGATCACAATCAGTCCGTCCACAGCCTTCTCTCTGAGAAGCCTGGGAAGCTCCGTCGTGTTCTGTACCTCCATGTCCAGCACTTCCAGCATCGTCACACTCTGGCTTTTCGATGCGGCATAGACGACCTGCTGATACATCGCCCAGTAGAAAGAATTCCCAATCTCCAGATAGTGATGGCTTGCGATCACGCCAATCCGGGCGCCTGTCTCCTTCTTCTCATATCGCGAAAAGTCATACCCCATCTCCCGGGCCGAATTTTCAATGCGATCCCGCATCTCTGCGCTGACTCCTTTTTTCCCGGAAAGAGCATTGGATACTGTAACCGTGCTCACCCCCACAGCATCCGCAATATCTTTCAGCTTTACATCAGACATCCTGCCGCCTCCTTCTGAACTTCACGCTTTCCCCGAGTACCACACTGCCCTCCACAATGTGGATTCCTTCCGGTTTCTTCTTCCCTTCAATCCGGTGGATCATGGTATGGATGCTGAGCCGGGCGAGAATCTGTTCATCGTTCTGATACGTGGAAAGCCGTCTTCCTCCGCTGGCATCAGGCGGATAATCGTCAAATCCGACTACCGATATATCCTCCGGCACCCTTATCCCACGCTCCTTAAGCTTACGGATAACGACGAACGCCGTCCTGTCACAGTTGCACACAAATCCCTGAGGCAGTTTTTCCGGCAGCTGAGGATTCAGGTCAAACACCTCGCCGGCGCTGTCTCTGTCCGGTATAATATTGTACTTCGCGTCCTCGATTCCCGCTCTGTCGAGAGCTTTGCAATATCCGAGATACCTGTCCGTAATATTCTTTGTAGCGTTGATCGTCCCGACAAACGCCAGATCTCTGATCCCTTCTTTGATCATCAGTCTTGTCATCTGCTCCATCCCGCCGAACCCGTCGGTTACGATGTAGTCCATATCCTCATATATGTCATAATAATCCACACATACGATCGGTACATTTTTGTATTCTCTTCGCACAGCGTCGATATATCCCTTTTTCATTTCGCCGATCAAAATAACGCCTTTCACCTCACAGTCCTGAAAGGCGGAAAATTTTTCCTCCAGATTTTCCTTTTCCTGCGAGGCAACCTCAAGCATTGTCAGACTCCCCCGCTTCATGGCCTCCTGGGAAATGTTCTTGTATACCTCCATATAGAAAGACGGAAATTCTCTCACATACCGTTCCGCCACAATAGCGCCGATCATGTGAGAATCACGGGTCTTTTTCTCCCTTTGTACGCTGTGGTATCCCATCTCCTGAGCTGTCCGGGTAATCTTCTCCCGCATCTCATCGCTGACGCCTTTCTTCCCTTTCAGGGCATTGGATACCGTGACAATGCTCACACCCAGTTTTTCCGCAATGTCCTCCAGCTTCACTTTCTTTTTCTGACCCATGTCTTTCACCCCTTTCTTTTCCGCGCCGTCACGCTTCCATAATCTCAATCAGCCTGCTCTTAAAATCTCCGAACTCAGACGGAATGCGCACACCCGCCCGCATCAGCGTGCTGCCGGCATACGTTTTCCCTCCGGCAATATAACGTTTCTCCGGATCCAGCCCGGCAAGCCTCACAAACCTGCTCTTGGCATTCGCCCGCGCCATCACCTGTACATAGAACACAAGTGCCCTGCTCTTATCTTTCTCCACGATCATCCAGCTGTCATAATATCCATTATCAGATACAGACGCCAGACGATAATAGTCACCTTCACGGATCAGATCATTATATCTGTGATACTTTTCAACCTGCACTTTCACCTGTTCCTTTTCTTCATCCGAGAGCTTAGTAATATCCAGCTCGTATCCGAACGTTCCCAGAAGAGCCACATCCCCTCTTGTTTCAAAAGGTGTTACTCTTCCCACCGCATGGTTCGGGCACACACTGACGTGCGCTCCCATGGCAGACACCGGATAAACCAGTGCTGTTCCTTCCTGAATCGCCAGGCGCTCAATGGCGTCCGTATCGTCCGAGCACCAGATCTGCGGGCTGTAATAAAGCATTCCCGCATCAAACCGAGCGCCGCCGCCGGAACAGTTTTCCAGCAGAATCTCCGGGAAATCTGTGATCAGGCGTTCCTGCATCCGATATACTCCCAGCACATATCTGTGAGACAGTTCTCCCTGCCGGTCCGCAGGAAGAGCGTAGCTTCCAAGCGTAGCAAGCTGACGGTTCATATCCCATTTTACATAAGAAATATCCGCGCTTTTCAGAACATCCGAGATCATTTCATAGACTCCGTCCACGACTTCTTTTCTCGAAAAATCAAGTACATATTGAGCGCGGCTCTGGGTAATATCCCTGCCCGGAATCTGAATCGCCCAGTCAGGATGTTTTCTGTACAGTTCAGACTCCGGAGAGATCATCTCAGGCTCTATCCAGATTCCAAACTTCAGGCCCAGTTTTTTTACGTTTTCCACCAGTTCATGTAAACCGCCCTTTATCTTTTCCTCGTTGACATACCAGTCGCCAAGAGAGCTGTCGTCAAGATTCCGCTTTCCAAACCAGCCGTCATCCATGACAAGCATTTCAATTCCCAGTTCTGCAGCATCTTTCGCGATTTCGAGAAGCTTTTTCTCATCAAACTCAAAATATGTCGCCTCCCAGTTATTGATCAGGATCGGGCGCTTTTTATGAAGATACGGACTCCTGATCAGATGTTCTCTATACAGATCATGAAATGTCCTTGTCATCTTCCCGAGACCTTCGGCAGAATAGACCATAACCACTTCCGGCGCGGTGAACCGCTCTCCCGGTTCTAACTTCCACGTAAATCCCTCCGGATGGATTCCCATACTCATTCTCACCGAATCAAACTGGCTCTTTTCCGCCTGAGCGATGAAATTTCCCGAATACACAAAATTCATTGCATAAACCTCTCCGGTACTCTGAGTTGTCTCCGGAGTTACAAGTGCCAGAAACGGATGTTCCTGATGGCTGGATTCCCCCTTAAACGACGCAATATTCTGTCTGCCATATCCAAGAGGCATTCTCTGAATATGCCGCTCTCTCGCCCAGGAACCGATCAGACTGATCACCTCAAAATCACGGTCATCCATATCCAGACAGGCAGAGAGAATCTTTTCTATATAGAATGGCTCCTCCCCCTCATTCTCGATAAGCACAGAGCGGGTCAGTGCATCCACCCCTTCAAATACAGAGTACATAAGAGTGACCTTCATGCCGAGCAGGCTGTCCCGGCAGAAAATTTTAAGTGTACTGCACTCCGAATCTTCTCCCCACGTGGCAGGAAGCCCTTCAAGCGCCGGCTTGCCCGGTGTGATCTCATACCCCTCATAACATAATTCACTTGCCCGGTGTCCCTTCACACTCCTGACACTAAGAGCGCTCTCCCTGTAGTCTCCCATTCCCGCCTCAGGATATTCCATGGGGGCGAAGTCAAGAAACGCGCCGGTTTCCCGTTTATTAACCGAAGGCGTAAACGGCGCCTCGTCCTCACGCAGCAGATAGCGGATATCAGTTTCTTCCAGCTTTGCGCCATAATAAAGATGTTCGATATAGCGCCCGTCAACTATCGCGATTCCATAGCTGGTGTTCTCGGTGTTCAGCAAAAAAACATTATTCTTCTCATCAACTCGAATCATGGTCAGTATCTCCTGTTTAAGTAAAATAAATATATTTTAATTCTATTTTTAATCAATATTTAGTTTTTGTCAATAGATATTTAATTACTTTCACAGATTAATTTATTCTCTCTTTTGTCATATCTCCTGAATTTTCCCTCATATGCTGCCGCTCAGCTCCGCTTTCAACCGGTTGATCTCCTGGATAAACAGGGACACCGCCGGAGTGAACAGATGATTCTTCTTCCAGATCAGCACACTTCTCGTCGTATGCTCCGGAGAGATCGGAATAAACCGGAGCCTGTCACTGCTCCGGATCGCCAGGGCTCCGTCAAGGCAGAACGCGCACCTCAGTCCCTCCTCAACCATGAGCACCGAGTTTGACAGAAGTGTATAGTTCAGCGGAATATCAAGATCTTTTTCATCCTTTCCGATCCAGTTGAGTATCTCTGCCCTCACCTTTTCCCGAAGCGGAAGGATCAGCGGGTATTCTGCTATCTCCTGTGGAGAAACAGATTCTCTTTCTGCCAGAGGATGATCCTTTCTCATGAGCACACCCCACGTCTCCTTCTGGGACAGCCTGACGTAATCATATTTCTCCGTATCTACGGGTTCCAGCAGAAGTCCTGCATCCACCAGCCCCTTGTCCAGCCTCTCCTTGATATAATCCGCCATCTCGTTATACAGGTTAAAGGTAACGAGCGGATATTTCTCGGAAAATCTGCGGATGATCTTCGCCAGCATATGACTCCCCACTGCCTCTGTGGCGCCGATTGAGACCACGCCGCTGACTGTGTTCTTCTTTTCAACGAACGCCTTTTCCGTCTGGTCCGCCAGTTCAATGATTTCCGCTGCTCTCTGCCTGAAGAAATTCCCGTCGTCCGTCAGTTCGATCCCTCTCTTTCCTCTGATCATCAGCTCCGTTCCCAGCTCACGTTCCAGTTCCATCAACTGACGGCTTAAGGTTGGCTGAGTCACATGCAGGACATCCGCAGCCCTGGTGATGTTCCCCTCGTCAGCAGTTGTCAGAAAATAGCGCAGTGTCCGCAGTTCCATACCTGATATCTCCTTTCTGAATGCTTCCTGATTCTCCGTTCACTCTTCCGCCCTTCCCGCAGGCAGTTCAGACGCGGTTCACTCCGCCGCATTCACTGAGCCGCCCTGCTCTTTGTGCAGGCTTTTCTTTACATGTTCTATGAACTTCTCCGCCGCAAGCCCGAAGGGCTGCTGCCTCTTCCACGCCAGGACGCATGCGGAGATCAGCTCCGGTTTCAGCGGCCGGTATGTAATCTTTGTCTGATCCCAGTAGTCGATAGAACCGCATGTATTCAGAGAATATGCGAGGCGCTGATTGGTCATGACAGCGCTTCCGGCCGGAAGGTTGCTGGTAAACAGGACATTTAATTTATCATAATAATCACCGAACCAGTTCGCAATCTGGCCCTGGACGCTCTGACGTCTGGGCAGGATCAGCGGCACGCCCACAAGATCCTCCGGCGTAATATATTCCTTTGCCGCAAGGGGCGCGTCCGGATGCATGCTGACCACGCATATCTCATGACCCTCCATCCGGATAAAATCATATTTTCCCAGATCCACAGGCTCCAGCAGGATTCCGATATCCGTCAGCCCCCGGTCCATCCGGTCCTTGATATGATCCGCGGTCGCTGTATACAAGTCAAATGTCACTAAGGGATACTTTTCATGAAATGTCCGAATTAAGTCAGGGAGCTGCTGAACAGCTCTTAAGTCCCCGCATCCGATGGCTACGGTTCCTTCAACCTGCTCTTCCTGTGCAGTCAGCTCTCTCTCCGTCTTATCAACCAGCTCCAGTATCTCCTCTGCCCGGCGTCTGAGAAGAAGCCCCTCGTTTGTGAGGACAATCTTTCTTGTACCCCTTATAAACAGCTTCACTCCCATCTGATCCTCCAGCTGGGAGAGCTGGCGGCTGAGCGTCGGCTGAGTGATATGCAGGATCTCAGCCGCCTTTGTAATGCTCTCTTCTCTTGCCACTGCCAGAAAATATCTCAGTACCCTTATCTCCATTCCGCCGCATACCTCCTGTAATCTATCTGAAACACGATGTCTCTTCTATTTTACTACACAACTCAAAACATGCAAACAAAAAACGCCGGCAATACGGCAGACGCTGCTCCCCTCTCCTGGCAGGAGAGGGGAGCAGCGTCTGCATCCGTCTTTTTACTGTATTTGTTACTCTACTGGTATGACTTCTCATAAATTGCCGCGCACTCTTCATCCGTCATCTGTACCGGATCCGCCATGAACAAGCCGCCCATAGTAGCGCGGGCATTCTTCGCCAGTGTCATGCACTCATCTTTCTGAATTCCGTAATCGGACATCTTAAGATCCGCCACGCCGCAAGCTTTCTGCAGTTCCACAAGTGCGTCCACAAAGTCCATCGGATCTTTTGCGTCTGTCTTTCCGAGAGCCTGTGCCATGCGGATGAACCGCTCGTCACAGCAGTGCTTATTGATAAAGTGAGTATAGTATTCTCTGGAAATCATAATCAGTCCCGCTCCGTGCGGCAGATCCTGATGGTAAGCGCTCATCGCGTGTTCCATCGCATGCTCGCTTGTGCAGGATCCGACTACCATAGAATATCCCGACATTGTATTTGCAAATGCCACGTGCGCCCTGGCCTCCATGTCGCTACCGTCCTTCACTGCCCGAGCCAGGTATTTCCCGATATTCTCAATCGCCGCAAGCTGTACCATGTCTCCCATCAGGCTTGTAACTCCCGACATATATCCCTCTGTAGAGTGGAACAGCGCGTCAAATCCCTGATATGCCGTAAACTTCGGCGGTACTGTGGCCATCAGCTCCGGGTCTACCACAGCAATCACCGGGAACAGGCTGTCCATTCCGCCGCAGCCGATCTTCTCATTCGTCTCCGGGTTTGTCACAACGCCCCACTGATCCACCTCAGATCCGGTTCCCGCTGTAGTTGTGATTGCGATAATCGGCAGAGTCGGCTGAACGAGGGGCTGCATCTTTCCTGTAGCGCCCGCCACATAGTCCCAGAGATCCCCCGGCTGGAGAGCGTACATCGCCATGATCTTCGCCGCGTCCATAACAGAGCCGCCGCCCAGGGCCACGACAAAGTCACATCCATTATCCTTTGCGAATCTTCCGCCCTCTTCCACTACGGATTTCAGCGGATTCGCGCCAACCTTGTCAAACAGGACTGTCTCCACGCCCGCCTGATGGAGCTCATCCATCGTTCTGTCAAGGGCGCCGTTCTCCCTCGTTGACTTTCCATTTGAAATTACAACCATCGCTTTCTTTCCCGGCATAGTCTGCTCGTGAAGATGTCCGAGCTGTCCTGCGCCGAACAGCACTCTTGTGGGATTAAAGAAATTATAACTCATAACAAAAACCTCCTGAAATATTAAAAATAATCTATATAAACCGCGTGACTGTGCGCACACGGGAATTGCCGGTATCCTGCACAGTCCCGAAAAGTGCGGTAATACTGCTCAACGCCACTTTGGCCAGCTGAAACAGGCCGTTCTCAATCCCATTCGGAACTGCGATCCCAAGGATGCGCTTCACCATATGTCTATCCAAACGGAAGATATTTCCTGCTGTCAGTCTCACCCGCACCGGGCCTTCCCTGTTTTCCCTGCTCTCCCTTTCTTCCGCTTCTGTGGTGTCCTGATCATAGCGTGACAAATCTCCTTTTCTCATACGGCCTGTTTCCTTCCGGAAGCAGAAAATCAGAATCACCACCGCTGAGAACGTCCTTGCGATCAGGGAAGGATATGCAACTCCCGCAACTCCGGCGTTGTAAACAGCTATGGCCGGATAGGAATAGGCAGAAATCCTCAGATAGGTCACGCAGGCCTCCATCACATCCCGTTCCACTTCGCCGAACAGCATCCTTAAAAGCTGCCTGTTCCAGACAAGCGAGAAGATCATTGCCGCCGCGGAAAATACTGCCGCCGCCATAACAAGCTGCCCTGCGGAGAGATCTGCATTCTTCTTATCACGGCTTCCGATATACTGGCTCACCACTACGGCGCCGCCTGCCGCCAGCGCGGAAAACAGATAGATAAACACTGTGTTGAACATATTGACAAGGGAGACGCCCGATACGGCCGCCTCCCCTGCGTAACTTACCATAAACGTATCGGATACCCCTACCAGCACTTCCAGAAGCTGCTCTAAGAACAGCGGGACAATTAAAATCTTAAGATCATGATTTGAGAAGATCTTCCGATTGCCAGGTATGTCCATTTTAGGTTCTGTAAGCCGGTATATCAGCTGTTTCATTGGAACTCCCCCTGCGGATAAAGATCATTTCAGCAGTCTTTTGCTGCTGACTGAGCTGTTACCATAAAGTATAGTTCCACGGCTTAAATATATCCAATACTTAGTTTTTATAAAGTTTTATGCCCGAAAAGCATTCAGGCGCTACTTTTCCCGCACAGCGAAAACCGCGATCAGGAACAGTACGACAGCCCCGGCTGCCATCCACAGAAACGATATATTCATTCCATGCATCAGCGCGCCGTCTCCCCACGTTTCTGCAGAGGCCGCACTCACCGCTGTCATGATCCCCACAAACACGGCGGAGCCGATAGATCCCGCAATCGTCCGCAGCGAGGTCAGCAGGGAGGAAGCATCCGCCACTTTTTCCGGGCGCACGTTGCTCGTTCCCCATGTCAGGAGCGGCATCATCAGACTTCCGATGGAAATATTGCGGATCACGTTAAGCGCCGCCGCAGTCCAGAGCGGAGTATCCAAAGTAAGAAAATACATACCTACATTGCTCACAATAAGAGCCGCCGCTCCAAGTACGAAAATCTTTTTAATTCCCATCCGGTCATACAGCCGTCCCGCAAACGGACTGACGATAGCTGTCGCCAGAGAGCCCGGAAGTGTCACCAGGCCGGATACAACCGCTGAGTATCCCATAACACTCTGGACATACAGCGGCATCATTACAGAAGAGCCCATCATCACCAGATAGAGAACCATACTTGCGATCACGCTGACTGCGTAATTCCGGTTGGCCAGAATCTTCACGTCCAGGAACGGCTTATCCAGACCGCACTGGCGCATCACAAAGAATACGCATACCACCGCCCCGGTCAGAAGCGGCAGCCCGCCTTCCACACTGATCAGCCCAAAGCTGCTGATATTTCCGATTCCCAGGGTGATCCCTCCAAACGCGATGATACTCTCCACAAATGACACCACGTCAAACTTCTTCTCCTGCAGTTCAAGCACGTCTTCAAACACAAATGACGATATCACAAAGGAGACTGCCATAATAGCCAGCGCTACATAGAAAATGGATTTCCACCCAAACGCGTCAATCATCAGACCCGCAATCGTCGGAGCCACCACAGGCGCAGCCGTCGTCGCCAGTCCGTAAGTCCCCATCATCGTCCCTTTTTTCTCTACCGGATAGACAGTCAGGATAATCACCTGGGCCGCTGTCATCAGAATCCCGTTCCCGCAGGCCTGGAGAACCCTTCCCACCATCATCAGAGCGAAATTCCCGGCAAAGATACTGATCAGAAGGCCCAGTATAAATCCGCCGATTCCTGTCAGATACAGCTTCTTTGTGGGGAAACGGGTGATAAGGAATGCCGTAAACGGCATGATCATACCCATGGCAAGCGAGTATCCGCTTGTAATCCACTGTCCGACCGAAGTACTGATTCCAAAGTAATCCACCACATTCGGCAGAGCCGTCGTCATAGCTGTTGATAAAATGGACGATGCAATACCGGAAACAACAAGACAGAGAAAAATCATCGTCCGCTTCCCGCTGCTTAACTGTATATGTTCACTATTTTCCATGATGTACCTCCCCGTGGCCATTTTCCATTCTGTGCCATACTTTTCTGTTAATATTATCCGTCATCTGCTGCAGGATAAGCCCTGCCTTCTCCATATCTTCCGGAGAGATACCGCAGCTCAAAGTCTGGTAAAAATCCTGGTGGACCTTCTTAATCTGCTCCGCAGCAGGTACCGCCTTATCCGTAAGATATAAGTGCTTGATGCGCCGGTCCCTCTCATCGCTTTCCACGCGCATATACCCTACTTCCGTCAATTTCTTTATGATCTTAGTCAATGTGGCCCGGTCCACGCGGAACCTGTCCGCCATCTCCTGGGGCGACGCGCCCGGATGATGATAAAGATACTCCACGTAAAACTGCTGTCCCCAGCCAATCTCAAATTCAGCAAGCCCTCTGTCATAATACATCTTCATAAGCCGGTCAAAGATAGAAACCCAGCGGCCAATATCAGGAAAAGAGTGCTCACACATAAAAACACCTCCTTAAATTCCGTTCCGGTTTAATACTATAGCACAAAATTGTAGCGCACGCAACTATCTAGCAGCTATTTAGTTCACTAACACCCGGATGCAAAACGTCCGAAAACAGCGACTATTCCAAAAACGTATTCTGCGGGGATGGAGGACGGCTCAGGGCTTCGCTCCAGGGAAATAAGGGAAACTATGAAGTTCCGGCCACGGATTAAAAGCAGGGGCAGACGGAGAGCAAC
>CALWTQ010000012.1 GCA_944384505.1 uncultured Mediterraneibacter sp. | reverse complement strand
CCACCGTCAGTCCTTGCATTTAGTCCGTCACTGGAACTCTTAGTTTCACTTATATCCCTGGAGCGGAATCCAGAGCCGTCCTCCATCCCCGCAGAATACGTCTCAGAAACAGCCCCTGTTTTCGAACGTTTTGCATCCGGACATTAGTGAACTTTATAGCTGTATCATTCTTAGTCTACTGTCGCAATCCGCATCATATTGCTCGTCGCGCTTCTCTCCTGCTTCACATTCGGGGACGGGATTCCCGCTGTAAGCACTACGATATCCCCGCTCTCTACATACTGCTTTACTTTTGCCAGCTCTATCGCGCCGTCGCAGATGTCGTCTGTGGTGCTGAACTCTCTTGACTTGATCGGAACCACTCCCCAGTAGATAGACATTCTTCTGAGAGTTCTCTCATTTGGGGTCACACCGAGGATCGGCTGGCGCGGTCTTAAGTTAGAGACTACTCTCGTCGTCGCTCCGGACACAGACGGAGTGATTACGCACTTTGCGTTCAGATTTGCCGCCGCCAGGACTGAAGAATAGCCAATAGCGCTGGAAAGACCTTTCTTAAGATGTCCGCCGGCTTTCTCGAGGATTGTGTCGTAATCCAGGTGCTGCTCTGTACTCTCAATGATATGAACCATCATCTGAAGCGCTTCCAGCGGATACTTGCCCTGCGCAGTCTCACCGGAGAGCATCACCGCGTCGGTTCCGTCATATACGGCGTTTGCCACGTCTGTCACCTCAGCTCTTGTCGGACGCGGATTTCTCATCATAGAATCCAGCATCTGTGTCGCTGTGATTACAGTCTTGAAATTGCTGTTACATTTCTGAATGATCATTTTCTGCAGGTAGGGAACCTCCTCGGCAGGAATCTCCACTCCCAGGTCGCCGCGGGCTACCATAACGCCGTCCGCCGCGCGGATAATCTCGTCTATATTGCGAATCCCCTCCGCATTCTCCACTTTAGCGATAACAGGGATAAACGGAGCGTTCAGTTCTCTTAAGTAATCCTTGATCTCCAGAACGCACTCTGCGTTTCTTACAAAGGAAGCCGCGATAAAGTCAATTCCCTGCTCCACTCCGAAACGGATATCATCCTTGTCCTTCTCTGTAATCGCGGGAAGTCTTACCGCTACGTTCGGCACATTAACTCCCTTTTTCTCCCCCAGCTCGCCGCCGTTTACTACCTCACAGACGATATCTCTGTCTGTCTTGCTTATAACCTTCAGTCCGATCAGTCCGTCGTCAATCAGAATCGTTTTCCCCAGATCAATATCGTGCACAAGACCTTCATATGAAATGGATACCTTATTCACATCCCCGACAATCTCATCCACAGTCAGAGTGAACTGCTTCCCAGTCTCCAGCATGACCTTTTTTCCGTCTTTGAGCACACCGGTACGAATCTCCGGCCCTTTTGTGTCCAGAAGGATCGCTGTGTTAGTGTGGAGTTCTTCCCGGAGTTCCTTTAAGAGATCCATTCTCCCTTTCTGCTCCTCGTGATCCCCGTGTGAGAAATTAAAACGGGCCACATCCATACCATTTTCTATCAGCTTTTTCATCAGTTCCCTGTCATTGGTGTTCGGTCCCATTGTACATACTACTTTTGTCTTTTTCATAAATGTCATTCTCTCCTTATTATAAATATTTCTGTCTGCCACTGCCTCCGCTGCTTTCTGTTTCGCCTGTGTGGTCAGCCGGGCTGTAAACAGTAACCCGTCATTTCACATGCTCATGCGTAAACAGATGGTCCTGGCAGTATTCATAATTCCCGTTGCATTTCGAACAGAAACGGAACTCCAGGCAGGGATCATCCAGCTCCGTGCGCCCGCACACAGCGCAGCGGTGTTTTGCCCCGTTTGAATAGTGCATATGAGGTGCGGACTGCCGTTTGAACTTTGCCTTGCGCGCTTTCTCCTTCGGCGAATATCTGGAAAAATTCCTGGTCGCCAGAAAGTAAATGATAAAGTTCAGCACAGAGGCCACAATGGCAATCCTTGTAAATAAATTTCCCGTGATAATAGAGTACAGAATCAGAACTCCGTACACAATGCCCATCCATTTCATCTTAATCGGAATGATAAAATAGAGAAGCACTTCCATATCCGGATAAGTGACAGCAAATGCAAGGAATATGCTCATATAAACATAGGAAACGCTGAACAGTCCTCCCATGCCGGAAAATGTCAGCGTGCCTCCTGACAGATACTGACCGTACATTCCATTCAGGACAGCATACAGGATAAACGCACCGATCACTGTAAACAGAAGCCCGGAAAAAATATACACATTATACCGAAAGTCTCCCCATGTCCGCTCAAGCGCGCTGCCAAGAGAATAATACAGCATGATCATGATCACAAAGAACAGCAGATTCTCACTTGGCGCAATAAAGATCCAGCTTATAATCCTCCATATCTGCCCTCTCAAAATCAGCCCCGGTTCCAGTGTAAGCCAGCTTAAAAGGCTAGGCATCAGATATCGTGTAACATAACCGATCACATATGCAGCCAGCAGATAAGTGGTCAGATTTGGAATTGAAAAACGCCCGAATTTTCTTTCTAATTTGTCCAGCCAGTTCAAAAATGATTACTCCTTACTCTGTTGATTTATATTTATGGTATTAAATGGTACGAAAGCAGAAAAAGAATTCCATTTTGTATCTATACCGATACAATTGTAGCGAAGCTCCCCCTGTTTGTCAAACGCAAGTTGCCTCTTTTTCATAGTTTAACATGATCTTTATATAATTTATCCATAAGACCAGGAATTATTTTGAAAACCCGCATCATAATTCCAATTGTCTTTTTAAAATACATGTCGTATAATGTAGTTTGTTGTAAAATGCTTACACGCATTTAATAAGAAGTAACTCACATAAATCATATAAAAAAGATTGGAGAATATTTAATGAATCTGAAAGAATTACATACTCTGGGAATCGACATTGGTTCCACTACAGTCAAAATCGCAGTTCTTGACGAGGACAATGAAGTACTCTTCTCTGATTACGAACGGCATTTTGCCAATATCCAGGAGACGCTCTCCGACCTGCTCGGACGCGCCTTATATAAGCTGGGACCGATTCAGGTCTCCCCTGTCATCACCGGAAGCGGCGGCTTGACTCTGGCCAAGCACTTGGGTGTACCTTTCGTCCAGGAAGTGATCGCTGTATCCACAGCGCTCCAGGACTACGCCCCGCAGACAGATGTTGCCATAGAGCTGGGCGGCGAGGACGCGAAAATCATTTATTTTGAAGGCGGAAATGTAGAACAGCGCATGAATGGAGTCTGTGCGGGCGGTACAGGTTCTTTTATTGATCAGATGGCTTCTCTTCTGCAGACAGACGCATCCGGTCTGAATGAATATGCGAAGAATTATAAAGCGCTCTACTCCATCGCGGCGCGCTGCGGTGTATTTGCGAAATCCGACATCCAGCCCCTGATCAATGACGGAGCTTCTAAAGAGGATCTTGCCGCGTCCATTTTCCAGGCTGTAGTCAACCAGACAATCAGCGGACTCGCCTGTGGAAAGCCGATTCGCGGACATGTGGCATTCCTGGGCGGACCACTTCACTTCCTCTCTGAGCTGCGGGCTGCGTTTATCCGCACACTCAAACTGGACGACGAACACATTATCGCGCCGAACCATTCCCATCTGTTCGCGGCAATCGGTTCCGCGCTGAACTCTAAAAAAGACACTCCGGTCGCGCTGCGCGAACTCCAGAACCGTCTTGAAAAACGCGTTCAGATGGAGATCGAAGTAGAACGTCTTGAGCCGCTTTTTGCTACTACGGCAGAATTTGAAGAGTTCACTGCCCGCCACGCAAAGCACCAGGTGCCGGTCAAAGATCTCGCAACTTACCGCGGCAAGGCTTTCCTCGGAATCGACGCAGGATCTACGACTACTAAGGCAGCTCTCGTAGGTGAGGACGGTACTCTCCTTTATTCGTTCTATCATAACAATGACGGAGATCCGCTTGGAACAACGATCACCGCGATCAAAGATATTTATTCGAAGCTTCCGGAAGGCGTTGAGATCGTGCATTCCTGCTCTACCGGCTACGGCGAGGCTCTCATCAAAGCTGCCCTTATGCTGGATGAGGGAGAAGTTGAGACAATCGCACACTACTATGCGGCTGCGTTTTTCGAACCTGACGTAGACTGCATTCTGGACATCGGCGGTCAGGACATGAAATGCATTAAAATCAAAAACCAGACCGTAGACAGCGTTCAGCTCAATGAGGCATGTTCCTCGGGCTGCGGTTCTTTCATTGAGACATTCGCAAAATCACTGAACTATACTGTTGAAGATTTTGCTCACGAGGCGCTCTACGCCCAGAACCCAATTGACCTTGGAACCCGCTGTACTGTATTTATGAACTCAAAGGTAAAGCAGGCTCAGAAAGAGGGCGCCTCCGTAGCAGATATCTCCGCCGGACTTGCGTACTCTGTCATCAAGAACGCTCTGTTCAAGGTTATCAAGGTGTCCAGCGCATCAGAGCTGGGCAGCCATATCGTAGTGCAGGGCGGTACATTCTACAACAACGCGGTCTTAAGAAGCTTTGAGAAGATTGCGGACTGCGAGGCGGTCCGCCCGGATATCGCTGGTATTATGGGCGCGTTCGGCGCTGCCCTAATCGCGAGAGAGCGCTACACAGACTGCGAGGGCACAACCATGCTCTCCATTGACGACATCAACGCCCTAGAGTACTCTACAACTATGACAAAATGCCGGGGATGTACGAATACATGCCGTCTTACTATCAATCATTTCAGCGGAGGACGTAAGTTCATCACCGGAAACCGCTGTGAAAAGGGACTTGGAAAGGAAAAGTCAAAGAACAATCTTCCGAATCTTTTCGACTACAAGTTCCACCGCTACTTTGACTATGAACCGCTCTCCGATGCGGAGGCGAAGCGCGGCGAGATCGGTATCCCCCGCGTGCTGAATATGTACGAGAACTATCCGTTCTGGTTTACATTTTTCACAAAGCTGGGCTTTAAGGTTGTGCTCTCTCCGGCTTCCACAAGGAAGATCTACGAGCTGGGCATTGAATCCATCCCCAGCGAGTCCGAGTGTTATCCGGCAAAGCTGGCACACGGGCATGTGCAGTGGCTGATCAATAAAGGCATAAAGCACATTTTCTATCCTTCCATTCCTTATGAGCGGAACGAATTTGAAGACGCGAACAACCACTATAACTGCCCGATTGTCACCTCCTATCCGGAAAACATCAAGAACAATATGGACCCGATCGTCAACGGTGAGGTGGACTTTATCCATCCTTTCCTCTCCTTCCAGAGTGAGGATACGATCTCTTACCGCCTGATCGAGGAACTGGGCGGGAAGTTCTCTCTCTCTGAGAGCGAGATCAAAGCAGCCGTGCACGACGCATGGAATGAGCTTGCCGCGTGCCGTGAGGATATGCGCCGCAAGGGCGAGGAGACCATCAAATTCTTGAACGAGACAGGAAACCGCGGAATCGTCCTGGCCGGACGTCCGTATCACATTGACCCGGAGGTTCACCACGGACTGCCAGAGATGATCAACTCCTACAATATTGCCGTACTGACTGAGGACTCTGTCTCCCACCTCAATCCAGTGGAGCGTCCTCTGAACGTCATGGACCAGTGGATGTACCACTCCCGTCTGTACGCAGCGGCAAACTATGTAAAGACAACGGAGAACCTGGACTTAATCCAGCTCAACTCCTTCGGCTGCGGTCTGGACGCGGTAACAACAGACCAGGTGGCGGAAATTCTGACTGACTCTGATAAGATCTACACCACGCTGAAGATCGATGAGGTCAACAACCTGGGAGCCGCCCGCATCCGCGTGCGCTCACTCCTCGCCGCGATCCGTGTCCGGGAGAACAGAAAGACAGAGCGCACCATCCGGCCCTCTTCCATTGAGAAAGTGCCGTTTACCAAAGAGATGCGCAAGACCTACACCATCCTCTGCCCGCAGATGTCGCCGATCCATTTCGAGCTTCTGGAGCCTGCGTTCAAGGCTGCCGGATACAAAATCGAAGTGCTTCCAAACGACAACCGCCAGGCAGTGGACATGGGATTAAAATATGTAAACAACGACGCATGCTACCCGTCTCTTATTGTAGTCGGACAGATCATGGACGCCATTTTGTCCGGACAGTACGACACGGATCATCTGGCAGTCATCATCAGCCAGACCGGAGGCGGATGCCGCGCGTCCAACTATATCGGATTCATCCGCCGGGCGCTGAAGAAAGCCGGATATGAACATATCCCTGTCATCTCCATCAACTTAAGCGGACTGGAGGCGAACCCAGGATTCAAGATCACTGCTCCTCTGGCCATCCGCATTGCCTATGCTGCGGTATTCGGAGATATCTTTATGAAATGCGTTTACCGGATGCGTCCCTACGAGGCAGTTCCGGGCACGACAAACGCCATCCACCGCAAATGGGTCAGCGTGTGTCAGAAATTCGTCTCCGAGGGATATCCGTCCCGAAGGAAATTTAAGAAACTGTGCCGGGATATCATCAATGACTTTGACAATATCGAGATCCTTGATATCAAGAAACCCCGTGTCGGCGTGGTCGGTGAGATCCTCGTCAAGTTCCTCCCGGCGGCGAACAATCACCTGGTAGACCTTCTTGAGGCAGAGGGCGCTGAGGCAGTGGTTCCGGATCTGATCGACTTTATGCAGTACTGCTTCTACAACCAGAACTTCAAGGTATCCCACCTCGGATTCAAGAAATCCAAGGCGCTCATCGGAAACCTGGGCATCAAAGCCGTGGAATGGCTGCGCGCTCCCGCCACAAAGGCATTTGCCGAGAGTAAACACTTTACACCTCCGGCACACATCGAAGATCTGGCAAAGATGGCGTCCGATATCGTATCCATCGGAAACCAGACCGGAGAGGGATGGTTCCTCACCGGAGAGATGCTGGAACTGATCCACAGCGGCGCAGGAAACATCGTGTGTACACAGCCGTTCGCCTGCCTGCCGAACCATGTGGTAGGAAAGGGAGTAATCAAAGAACTCAGGAGACTCTATCCCAAGTCAAACATCGTGGCAATCGACTTCGATCCGGGCGCAAGCGAAGTAAATCAGCTGAACAGAATAAAGCTGATGCTGTCCACGGCATTCAAGAACCTGGAGGCAGAGAATTAATATACAGCTATAAAGTTCACTAACCTTCCCGTGTAAAACGTCCGAAAACAGAGACTATTTCAAAAACGTATTCTGCGGGGATGGAGGATGACTCAGGGCTTCACAAATCGTAAGTCAGTGAATATATAGCTGCTGCACGAAGCAGGCGCGGCCGGAAGACTTTCGTCAATGGAAAGCCTACAAGCCGCGCCAGTTCTGCGTTTCAGCCTGTTTAGGGCAATAACACTTCCGTCTGGAAATGCGCAGGAAGCGGAGCGGATGGTTTGAGCATACTTTCTGGGGAAGGGGACAGCCGGGAGATGTGACTTTGGAGGAATCCGCTGAAAATCTTAAGGGCGGAGAGATGTTGTTAAGCGGCGCGCAGGGATTGTCTGAGCGCAGCGAGTTGCCCGGAGCGCCGATTTGCCCTTAAACATCTCTTCGGCCTGCTAGATTTTCCGGATTCTGGAACGGAACATCGCACGGCTGTCCCCTTTCACAGAATACGTATCGCAAACAATCCGCTCCGCTTCCGGACGTAAGTCACAGGAAATGTTAGTGCGCTAAATAGCTGTATTCACAGCCCTCTGCGGTACAGGAAGAAGCACCCTCCCAGCAGTCCCAGCACCAGCCCGGCGTATCCTCCGGCGCAGATCAGGTCTGCGAGCGCGTGCATGATTGATGTTCCTGTAACGGTACATACAAGCAGTCCGGCAGCGACTCCGAACACTGTCCATCCAACGATCATGACCGGCAGGAAGAGTGATACTGCGTGGCTTTCATCCATATGTTTTGTAATCAGATTCCATAATCTTGTGTACATTTTTCATCCCTCGTTTCTGTTTTCCGTCCATAGTATAATCTGGAGATGTAAAACCTATACTTTATCTAATGAAAAATGTATGTAAAACAAATGCACTGCCTCATTATACTGTAAGTAAATGAAACAGTGCACAACAGCCGGGGCTTTTGCCCCGGCGTATTTTTATGCAATTCCAAGCTTCCGCCCGTCTTCTTCCTTCTTCTCTTTTTTCTGCTGTCTGTCTTTGCCCATTTCTTTGACGTTCATGACAAGCATCTGGAGACGGTTCTCCAGGTTGGCGAAGCTGACGTCCGGGTCATAGTCCAGCGAGAGGATCCATGCGTCCGGATACAGTTCTTTAAGCTTTTTCACAATGCCGCGGCCTACCACATGGTTTGGAAGGCATCCAAACGGCTGCAGTATCACGAATGCCCTGCATCCTTTTTCTGCGTGATGGAGGATCTCGCCAGGTATAAGGATTCCCTCACCCGCGTCAAATGTCCGCGGAATGATCTCATCGCTCTTCTTGGCCAGCTCGGGCAGCCTGCAGGCGCGCTCATACAGCGGATGTGTGGAAGCGATCCGGTCTGTCATATCATGCGCAATGTCGAATATTTTATCCGCCGCGGCATACCAGATCTTATCCTTGACAGGCCTGTGAACGCTGCACTGGTGAATGATGGAATCATTGTTAAAATAGATCTTCTGAATCACATCAGACATTCTCGCCTCGATGATCTCAAACCCGTTTTTCTCAAGGTATCTTTCAATCTCATGGTTCGCTCCCGGATGGAAGTTCAGCAGATATTCTCCGACAATCAGCACCTGCGGCTTTCTGTGGGAGCGGTCATACTCTACTTTCTTCATCACATCAACCGCCTGGGCGAATCCTTTGAGGGCTCCCCGCACTCCGTGCTTCTCCAGCCCGTCAATCAGAAGATCCATCCCCTGCTCAAATGCTTTGTCCGCGCTGCCCGGCACGATTTCATATGGCCGTATCTTGCGAAGCAGCTCTTCGAGCACGTCAACCATCGGAAGGGACACAGCGATCTGCACGGAAGCCATCAGATTCATCTTATAGCCCGGATGGAGGTCATGGCTGTCTTTATCATCATTTGTCAGGATCGGCACCTGGGAAAATCCAGCGTCATCCAGGGCTTTCCGCAGCAGCGCGCTGTAGTGGGTCAGTCTGCAGTCCCCGATATATTTGCCCATCGCTATGGCCGTGTTATCCGGATCATACTTTCCGCTTTTCAGTGCGGCCAGAGCTTCGCCGATGACGATCTGAGCCGGGAAACATATGTCATTATGCACATATTGTTTGCCAAGCCGGATCGCCGTCTCTCTCCCATATTCCAGAGGCACGGCCTTCAGGCCCTGCTTCTTCATAGCCGCGGACATCACGCGGCTGAACGCGTGGGAGGTGTTGGGGACCAGCACAGTTTTTTCTTTCCGGTCCTTTTTCGTGAACTTTACAGGATACGGATCATCCAGATGATTCACCTGCTTTGTCTTGGACTTGCTCCTGCGCATGGATATAGTCTCAATAAAGGAACGCACCCTGATCCGCATCGGCCCCTGGACGTCGCTCTCATCCAGTTTCAGCACCAGAGGCGTCTTCCCGGATATCTCTTTCATGACCCTGATGATCTCATCTGACAGATAAGCATCGTGCCCGCAGCCGAAGCTGACGATCTGGATGTATTCCAGATTAGGATTTCTGGCTGCCGTGATCGCGGAGGAGAGCATGCGCGCGTGGTAATTATTTACGATATCCAGGGCGCTCTTCTTAAGCTCTCCGTCTTTCTCCAGAGGAAGCGAATCGGCTGTCAGAACCGGGATTCCCATCCCTGCCAGCAGTGCCGGCAGATCATGATTTACAAGGGAATCTGTCTGATAGGGCCGGGCGGCAAGCACAACCGCGAAGCTGCCGTTTCTTTGTATCTCTTCCAGGATCTTCTGTCCCGCGCTGTGCATTTCATCAGAAAAGGCCTGCTGCGCCTTGTCAGCCGCCTCGATGGCTTTCATCGTTTCCTCCGGGGAAATCTGATAGGTATCCATAGCATATTGGATGATCTGGTCTTTCCTCTCCTGATCTGAATACCAGAAGAACATCGGCAGATCAAGCTCAATGCCCCACTGCTCTTTGGGGTTGTCCGAATTCTTTATTACAAGAGGATATCCCTTTACCACAGCGCACATAGACTCGCTGGTATCCTCCGTATTTTCTGTTGGCATCTTATTGAAGGAAGGCATAAAGATCCTGTCTGCCTTCTGCTTTTTCAAGTCGCGGATATGTCCATGCACCAGCTTGGCCGGGAAGCAGACAGTATCCGACGTCACTGCGCTCAAACCGCTCTCATACAGCTTCCTCGTGCTTGGCCGGGAAAGCTTCACTGTAAATCCCAGCGCGCGGAAGAATGTATTCCAGAACGGCATCATATCCCAGAAGCTTAACACTCTCGGAATACCGATCACTGTGTCCCTCACAGCGGAAGGCTCCGGATACGGATATGTCTGGAAGAGAAGCTTCTCTCTCAATTTAAACAGGTTCGGCGTGCTGTTCTGCTCTTTTGCCGCTTCTCTTACCTTTTTCTGCACGTCCTCACTCTTCGGATCCCCCAGTATTTCCCCTTTCTCGCACCGGTTATTCGTAACCCACTGTTTCCCGTTTGAGAACTGAACCACAGTCCTCTTACAGTGGTTTCCGCAGAACGGGCAGGGAAGATCCGCTTTCTGAGTATATGTAAACTGTTCAAGCGCATCCAGCCCGATAAAGGTTTTCCGGGTGCCGCCCATCCGCTCTTTTGTGAGAAGCGCCGCGCCGATAGCGCCCATAATTCCGGGATAAGGCGCCCGGATCACCTCTTTCCCCGTGTACTGCTCCAGCGCCCGCAGGACAGCGTCATTTTTAAATGTGCCTCCCTGGACGACAATCTTATCTCCCAGGCTGTCTGTGTTTGAGAGGCGGATCACCTTTGTAAATACATTTTCTATGATCGAGCGGCACAAGCCGGCCATAATATCTCCCGGAAGCTTTCCATTGCGCTGCTCCGTTACAATACTGCTGTTCATGAAGACCGTACAGCGGCTTCCCAGGTCCGCCGGATTCTCCGAAGAAAACGCGGCTTCGGCAATCTGATCCGCCGGAATATGCAAAGAGGCGGCGAAATTCTCAAGGAAAGACCCGCATCCGGACGAGCATGCTTCATTTACAACAATGTTTGTAATGATTCCATCTTCCAGCCAGATCGCCTTCATATCCTGTCCGCCGATGTCGAGAATGAAGGAAGCGCCCGGCACATATTTCTCCGCCGCTCTGGCATGAGCCACAGTCTCCACCACATGGCATTCGGCTGAGAACGCCTCTGCGAAAAGCTGTTCTCCATACCCCGTTGTTCCGGCGCCTATAATCTCCAGGTGTGCTCCTGCGGATTCATAACGGCTTTTCAGTTCCAAGAGCGCCTGCTTTGCCACATTGAGCGGATCTCCCTCATTAGGGGCATAGAAGGAATCCAGTATCTGTTCTTCTTCATCCATCAGGACGAATTTCGTCGTTGTGCTCCCTGAGTCAATTCCGAGATATCCTCTTACGGTTTCACCATTTTCCGGCTGATAAGGCTCCCACCTGGGCAGGCTGTGCCTCTCCATAAACCTGGCTTTCTCCTCCTCTGATTCGAAAAAAGGCGGAACCTTGCCCTGACTTTTCATTTTGCTTTTCATCTCTCTGAGAGCCGCTGTCAGCTCTTCCGGACAGATTGGTTCCTTGTCAGAGAGAGTCTCCAGAGACAGAGCCGCGCCGTACGCCATCATCAGCTCCGGATGTTCAGGGATCAGAATCTCATCTTTCGTCAGATCCAGCCTCTGCGCGAACACTTTCACCAGCTCAGGATTAAAGGTCAAAGGCCCCCCTTCAAACACGACCGGCCCCCGGATTGTCATCCCCTGCGCAAGGCCGCCGATGGTCTGCTTTGCGATCGCGTGAAACGCGGACAGAGCCAGATCGTTTTTCGACACTCCCTGATTGAGCAGGGGCTGAATATCTGTCTTGGCATACACGCCGCACCGTCCGGAAACGTCATAAACGCAGGTGCCATGTGCCGCGGCCTCATTCAGCTTTTCTACGGGCATGCTGAGCACCGAAGCAATCTCATCGAGGAACGCTCCTGTTCCGCCCGCACAGCTTCCGTTCATGCGCATATCCGAAGTTTCCAGCTGGTGCGTTGACTCATTCTCACGGAAGAAAATGATCTTCGCATCCTGACCGCCAAGCTCGATGGCAGTATTTACATTATCATACTTTTCCCTCAGCGCAACTGAGTTCGCCACTACTTCCTGGATATACGGAACCCCCACCGCATCCGCCAGTATCTTCGCGCCTGAGCCGGTCATAGAAAGATAGATCTGATGTTTCGGGAATTTCCCCTGCAGCTTCCACAATATATCCTGAACGCTCTTTATCTGATCTGCCTGATGCCGTCTGTAATCTGAGTACAGAACAGTGTGTGTATTTCCGTCCATAACAACCGTTTTCGTTGTTGTGGATCCGACGTCAATTCCTGCAAAAACAATGCCTTTCTCTTTTCTCATGTATGTTCCTCAATTCTAAGTAATGTATGCAGCAGTCCGTCATCTGTCATGCCGGACTGTTACAATAAAATTTCCTGTGTACAAAGAGCGATAATAGCAAAACTAACCGCTATTATACACTCTAGTTAGTTATTATACAGGTTTTCAGCCAAAAGTGTAATTAGAATATCTTATTAACGATAAATATTTTTTATTGCATCCGCTCAGCCGCAATAAACCCAGAACGAACTTTTACAAATGCCGGAATCTGAATTTTTCCCTGCCTAGTACAATGAAAAATAAATATCTGGCTATATCACGCAGAATGATTTCTTCATATGCAAGACTGTACCAGCCATTAAAAAGAGGACAGCTGAGCCTCTGTCATACACAGGCTCAGCTGTCTTCCCTTTAAGACTCTCCCGGAAGTCCTCACTCCCCTAATATAATATCCGCGGCTTCTCCGGGCAAATCAGCGATCCGCTCAGCTCCCGCTCCGGTCAGCTCCTCCCGGCTTCCGTATCCGTACAGCACTCCGATACTGTGGATGCCGGCTTTCTGCGCTCCCAGGATATCATGGGAGCGGTCTCCTATCATAACCGCGTTTTCTCTCTCCTCCTGAGAGATCCCGCAGGACGCAAGCACATATTCTATCACTTCATACTTATTAGTCCGCTCTTCTCCCATAGAAGCTCCGCCGATAAATTCAAAATATTTCGCAAAGTCAAAATGATCCGCAATCCTCACGGCAAATTCTTCCGGCTTGGCAGTCGCCATCACAACGCGGATCCCGGCTTCTCCAAGTCTCTTAAGCATCTCCGGCACGCCGTCATACACGCTGTTTTCATAGATACCTTTCACCGTGTAATACTCTCTGTAGGATTCCACCAGCCTCAGACTCTCCTCTTCCGTAAGGCCGCATACGATCTGAAACTGATCTTTGAGCGGCGGTCCGATAAACGTCCTGAGAGTTTCCTCTGATGGAACCGCAAGTCCATGTTTTGTAAGCGCATAGCGGATACTGTTCATAATTCCCGGGCCGGAATCAGTGATTGTGCCGTCCAGGTCAAAAAGAGCTGTTTTATACTTCATAATTCCTCCTGTATTTCAATATCATTTAAAAACTTCTGATCTGATCTTCATCCTCACTCTCGGTCTTTATGACTTTCCGGATCACCACATAATACCCAAAGTCATTATTCACCTTCACAAATACCCGGTCCCCCTCTTTGTGGCCGAGAAGAGCTTTGCCGATAGGCGACTCTATGCTGACCAGTCCGTTTAACGAGCTTCCCCGCACAGAGGTAACAATCCGGTATGTCTCCACCTCGTCGTCATCCTCACAGTATATCTCCACCGTATTGTTGAGCCCGATCTCATCCGATGCAGAATGATCCTCCACAATCACCGCTGTTTTCAACATTCTCTCCAGATATCTGATCCGGCTTTCATTGCGGTTTTTCTCTCTTTTGGCCGCCTGGTATTCGAAGTTTTCGCTCAAGTCGCCCTGGGCGCGGGCTTCTTTCACAGCCTCGATAAGCTCTCTGCGTTCCACAAGTTTACGATGCTCAATTTCTGCCTTTATCTTATCCACATCGCTTTTTGTCAGTCTCTCTCTCATTTTATCGTATCCCTTCCGTTCAATTCAGTTCATGTCCGCCTATGATATATTTTTCGGTAAATTCCTCCGCGCTGACCGGCTTCCCGTAATAATACCCCTGACCGCAGTCGCACCCCAGCTCCCGGATCATCCGGTCATTCTCCCCGGTCTCCACACCTTCCACAACCGTCTTAATGTGCAGTTTCTTTGCCATTTCTGTGATCTGCTCCATAATAATCCAGGATTTCTTATTTTTATCCGCCGCAACGTCCCGCAGAAACCCGCGGTCCAGTTTCAGTTCGTCAATCTGGATCTGCCCCAGTGTATTCAGAGACGAATAGCCGCTTCCAAAGTCATCCATGGCGATCCGGAACCCCTTTTCCTTCAGCATAGATATTTTCCGGTTCAGGTCGTTCGGATTCTTCAGGGCCATGCCTTCGAGTATCTCAAGAGTGATCAGCTCTGGACTGATCCCCCAGCTGATGACGATAGTGTATAGTTTTCTTGTAAAATTATGTTCAAATATTACCGTCTTCGACTGATTGACCGATACAGGAACCGGTTCATATCCCCTGTTGATCCAGCCCCGGATGCAGGAACAGACTCTATCAACCATATACATATCAAGAAATTTGCAGAAGCCATTTTCTTCAAACAGCGGGATAAACTGATCCGGATATATTATTTTGCCGTCCTTTTTTATCCAGCGGACCAGAGCTTCCGCGCCGCAGACCTTCCCCGTGGCAAGGTCTATCTGGGGCTGCAGGAAGAGCCTGAATTCTTTGTCCTCCAGCGCCTGGTACATATGGCTTTCCACATAATTGTTCATCAGCTCCTTTTCATGCAGCTTTGAATCGAAGAACCACACATTATTCTGATGCGTCTCCCGCGCCTTATCCAGGGCAAACATCACATGCGTCAGCATCTGATCCACTTCATAGACCGTCTCACTTTTCCTGGATATCACTGCACCGCAATACAGGAAAGTGTGATATTTTTCGCCCTCTTGATCAGAATATCCGGCGCCGTTTTCCATAATCCATTTCATGCGCTCCCGGATCCTGTCCCTGTCTGTATCTCTCAGAAAAAGATAGAAAAAGTCAGCGCTTTCACGGCAGAAAAGTTCGTCTTCCCTGATACATCCGTGTATTGTATCAGAAATATGGCAAATAAGCCGGTCTGCCTGCTCCTTCCCGAAAATTTCATTGATCAACTTGAACTGGTGAACGTTGAGGGCAACTATCGTACATTCACTGTCTTTCCTGTGTCTCTCCTTCGCAAGCTGTGTAAAACGGTAAAAATTATACGCTCCGGTCAGCGTATCATAATACGCCAGGCTGCGCAGCTCCTTCATATTTTCTCTGACAACCCTCTGAATATAAAAAAGCCAGAGGGCAGCAATTATAAGAATCCCGGCAGAAACCGCTCCCATGACCTTCACAGCCAGAGACAGAAGTTCATTACTCCTCTCCGCAGAGCTCACACAGAGAAGATACCAGCCATTTATCCCAAGCGGCTCAAGGTATGATCTGTATGACTCCCCTTCATACCTGAATGAAAACCAGATCTCCTCCTCTGCTTCCATCTTCTCCCTTACCTCTTCAAACTGATCAGAATCCAGATAAGGCGAGGAGAAAATCGTAGCTTTTTCCTCTGTTTTGAGAGGCTCCCAGAAACGAAGCAGGAAATCACCGTTCTGGCTGAGCAGATTAATACTCCCGCTGCCGCCCATAACCTGCTGCCCTTCAAGAATATCCGTGAATATTTCCACATGGTCGCTGGCACAGAGCGCCCCTGTAATCACGCCGTCTTTTTTCACCGGGACTCCGTACGCAAAGGCATTCTCGTTTACCATTTTGCTCCAGAACAAATCAGAGATCGTGCTCTCACCGCTCAGGACAGCGGTCACCACCTCCCGCATCTCCCCCTGACTTTCTTCCAGCGTCATCTCTCTTACCTCCGCGTCCGTAACCACTATCCCTTCTCCGGAAACCGTAAAGTAAACCATACTCAGAAAGTCATTTTGAGCGCGCACGTCAGCTAAAATCTGCGGAAATTCCTCTTCCTCAGATATGCTGCTGTTTTCCATTACGCCTGCGATCGTGTCCAGAAGCTGAAGATCCGATGACATCTGTTTCTTCAGCCTCTTGACATACTCGCCAGTCTCGCTTTTCATCTGTTCATCCGCAGCCTGATCCACAGTATTCCGCAGGAATAGGATGAAAAAAGCACCTGCTATCAGAAGAATGACCCCTGTGATTACAAGATAGCTCAATATTCTGTTCAGGCGTTTCTGCATCTTCTTTTCATCCATAATCAGCCGTCCTCTCTTGTGTTCTCAACGTTAAACCGTCCACAGATAGACCCGGGTATCTCCCGGCCTTCATTTCCTTCCGGCCATGGAGCTGCCCGGGTCTATCATTCATGGTTTATTTTCTCTCTATTTTATAATCAGAGATTTCCCTGTCATTTCCCTTGGCTGTTCCATTCCCATCATCTCAATCAGCGTCGGAGCGATATCCGCAAGACATCCGTCCTCCCGCAGGCGGTAAGACGGATCTGCGTTTACAAGGATAAATGGAACCTGATTGGTTGTATGGGCTGTGAACGGCTCCCCTGTCTCCTCATCGATAAGCTGCTCTGCATTCCCGTGATCAGCACAGATAAACATCTGTCCGTCTACTTCTTTAATAGCGTCTACCGCACGTCCCACACACTTGTCAACAGCCTCAATGGCCTTGATCGCGGCAGGCTCAACTCCGGTATGTCCTACCATATCCGGGTTCGCGAAGTTGATAATAATCACGTCGTATTTGCCGGACTTGATCGCCTCAACCAGTTTATCGCACACTTCGTAAGCGCTCATCTCCGGTTTCAGGTCATAAGTTGCAACCTTTGGAGATTTTACAAGAATTCTGTCCTCACCCGGATTCGGCTCCTCAACTCCGCCGTTGAAGAAGAATGTTACGTGAGCGTACTTCTCTGTCTCAGCGATACGCGCCTGCTTAAGCCCATGGGCTGCAAGGAACTCGCCGAATGTGTTCGTGATTTCTTCCTTTTCAAACGCTACCAGCTTATTCGGGATCGTAACGTCATACTCAGTGAAGCATACGTATGTCGTCTTCACACGCTCCCCTCTGTCAAACCCTGTGAAATCATCGTCACAGAATGTTCTCGTGATCTCTCTCGCGCGGTCAGGGCGGAAATTAAAGAAAATAAGGGAATCCCCGTCCTTCACAGTCGCAGTGGGAGCGCCGTCCTTCATCACAACCATAGGCTCTACAAACTCGTCTGTCTTCTCATTGTCATAGGAAGCCTGGATTCCTGCTGTCGCGGAATCAGCCTGTACTCCCTCGCCTTTTACAAGCGCCTTATAAGCTCTCTCCACACGGTCCCAGCGGTTATCCCGGTCCATCGCGTAGTAGCGGCCCGATACTGTAGCGACCTCGCCGACGCCGATCTCTTTCATCTTCGCTTCCAGTTCCTCCACATACTCTTTACCGGATGCCGGAGGCGTGTCACGTCCGTCCAGGAAGCAGTGCACATAAACCTTCCCGATCCCCTGTCTCTTCGCCAGTTCCAGAAGTCCGTAAATATGTGTATTGTGGCTGTGTACGCCGCCGTCCGATACAAGCCCCATCATATGAAGCGAAGAATCATTCTTCTTCACATTCTCACAGGCTGCCAGAAGCGCTTTATTCTCAAAGAAATCGCCGTCCTGGATCGCCTTAGTGATCTTAGTCAGATCCTGGTAGACAATACGTCCGGCTCCCATATTCAGATGGCCTACCTCAGAGTTTCCCATCTGTCCGTCCGGAAGCCCTACCGCCATGCCGCTGGCATTCCCTCTCACAAACGGGCATTCTGCCATCAGCCTGTCCATCACCGGAGTTGCCGCCTCGGCAACAGCATTGCCATGTTTCTCATCTCTTAAGCCGTAGCCGTCTAATATCATCAATACGGTTGGTCTCTTACTCATATCCATATCTCCTTTATTGTACATTTAGGGCTTTGTCCCGTTACCTATTGTACCCGCTTTCCGATGATTTTGCAATAAATTTGTACTGCGGCGGCTGTAAAGCAGTTTTTCCTTGAAATACCAGTTTCTGTGATGTATAATTTCATTAAATCTTTATTAATTAAGGAGTTAATCATGAACAGTGATCTGAGAGAACAGTTTTTTACATCTGTGATTCATTTTCGAAAGCTTGAATCCGCGCTCTCATCGGAGTGTGAGATGCAGATGAATGAGATGGTGATCCTCCAGAGCATCGCAGGCACATGCTGCCGGGAATGTCCCTGCATGAACCTGGATGTTCCGAAGATCCAGCAGAAGCTTCATATCTCAAAGCCTGCTATTTCATACATATTGAATACTCTTGAAAAGAAGAATTATATTACCCGTGAGATCGATCCGAAGGACCGGCGCAAAGTCTCCATCCGCGCTACAGAAGCGGGAAAAGCCGCCGCCGAGCAGTCGCGCAGAAAATATGACGCGGTCTGGGACGGAATCCTGGAGCGCTTCGGTGAAGACAATATGCGCCGGTTAATTCAGCTGATCCGGAGCCTGGATGAGCTCTATACAGCCTTTGAGTCAGAAGAGAAAGACTGACGGGGAATCACTGTTCCGCACATACTTTGATCTTATCTCCTTCGGCCTTTGCTGAGAGTTTCTCACTTTCTCCCGGCTTTCCGTCGAGGATCCGGTCCGCCACCGCGTTCTGCAGCATGGACTGGATGGTCCGCTTCAGCGGTCTCGCGCCGAACGCCGGATCGTAGCCTTTTTCTGCCAGCAGGCTGACTGCGCTGTCATCCACACGCAGGCTGATTCCCTGTTTCTCCATCCGGTGAATCAGCTTCTCAATCTGCAGATCCGCAATCTTTCTTACATCCTCTTTCTTCAGCGGATGGAATACAATGACTTCATCCAGCCTGTTGATAAACTCCGGCTGGAATGTAGCTTTCACAGCCTCCATTACACGGTTTCTGATATTTTTCTCCCGCCGCTGTTCCTCATCATCTTCATTCGCGGCAAATCCCAGTGAACTCTTGCCCGTAATCTCCCTGGCGCCGATATTGGACGTCATGACAATGAGCGTATTCTTAAAGCTGACCGTGCGTCCCTGCGCGTCGGTAAGCCTTCCATCGTCCAGGATCTGCAGCAGGGCGTTCCACACATCCGGATGTGCCTTCTCAATCTCATCAAAAAGGATAATGCTGTACGGCCTGCGCCGGACCATCTCCGTGAGCTGTCCGCCCTCTTCATACCCCACATATCCCGGAGGAGAACCGATCAGCTTAGATACAGTATACTGCTCCATATATTCTGACATATCCAGACGGATCATGGCATTCTCATCGTGAAAGATCACTTCTGCCATTGCCCGGCACAGTTCCGTCTTCCCGACGCCTGTGGGCCCCAGGAAAAGAAATGAACCGATGGGCCGCTCCGGATCCGCAACGCCTGTCCGGCCTCTGCGTATCGCTCTCGCCACGGCCTCAACCGCATCGTCCTGGCCGATCACACGCCTGTGCAGCGTATCGCCCAGAGTCCGCAGTTTTTCCGACTCATCTTCTGTCAGCATAGTAACCGGGATCTTCGTCCAGGATGACACCACTTCGGCAATATCTTCCTCATTCACACTGCGGCGCTGCTTTTTCTGCCACTCCACCTGCTTCTGGGCCAGTTCGTCCATCAGCGCTTTCTGCTGATCCCTCAGAACAGCAGCCCTTTCATAATCCTGTGCGTCAGCGGCCTGCTTCTTCTCCTTCCGGACGGTCCGCATCCGCTCTTCCAGTTCAGTCAGGTACGGCGGCGTTGTAAGTCCCCGCGTTTTGATCCGGGAGGCCGCCTCGTCCATCAGGTCCACCGCTTTATCCGGGAGGAACCGGTCCTGGATATAGCGGGAGGAAAGTTCTACTGCCGCCTTTACCGCCCCGTCTGTGATCTCAAGGCCATGGAACTTCTCATATTTCCCTTTCAGCCCGGTCAGGATCCGGATCGCGTCCGCCTCATCCGGCTCCGCCACGTCCACGGGCTGGAACCGCCTTTCAAACGCGGCGTCCTTCTCTATATACCGGCGGTATTCCCTTGCGGTTGTAGCGCCGATCACCTGGAGTTCTCCCCTTGCGAGAACCGGCTTCAGTATATTTGCGGCGTCCATTGTCTCGCTCGCTCCTGCGCCTGCCCCCATGATCATGTGAAGTTCATCAAGGAACAGGATTACATTTCCCTCAGCCTCCGCCTCCTTGAGAAATGATTTCATCCGTTCTTCAAAGTCTCCCCGGAACCTGGCGCCTGAGATCATCCCCACCAGGTCAACGGCGATAATCCTTCTGCCCCGCAGATTCGACGGCACACGCTCATCCGCAATCCGCTGTGCAAGTCCTTCCACAACAGCTGTCTTCCCCACTCCCGGCTCTCCGGTCAGAACCGGATTATTCTTCGTCCTCCTGGACAGAACCTGGATTATGCGCTCAAGCACGTCTTCCCTTCCGATCATGGGATCATAGCCGCCGTCCCGCGCTTTCGCAGTCATATCAAGCCCGTACTTCTCCAGCACAGTTTCATCCTGCTCCCCGTCTTCTCCTTCCTCTTCCTCCTCGTCTCTCTCCGGCCCGCTATGCGCGGCATCTTCCGACTCCCGGGGATCTGCGGCATCCTCCCGGGAAGTATTCTTCAGTTCGCTGCCGTTTCTCATCATCTTGTAAAATACAGAGGACTTCACCCCGTCGAGATCCCGCCGGATCTCCTCCGGATCCGCTTCCAGAGAATGAAGCATCTGCGACGCGGCGCACTCCCCCGCATCCAGAATCCCTCTGAGCAGATCCTCGGGCTCTGTCTTCTCATGTCCCCGGGACTCCGCCCTGGATCCGGCCAGTAAAAGCACCTGTTCCGCTTCGCCTGACATCTGTACTGCGTGATAAGATCCCCCTGCGGCCGCGGCAAAATCATACTGGCGCAGGTACTCTTCAATCAGGTTCTGATCCAGCCCGTTCCGCCGCAGCGCCTGCCCCGCAGCGCCCCTGTCCTGGGCAAGCGCCCAGAGCAGATGCTCGCTGCCGATAAAACCGTGCTTCATATGCGCGGCAAAGCGCACCGCCTCCTGAAATACTTTCATCATCCGCTGACTGTATTGACTTAAGTTAATGGTCATTTATACACACCTCTTTCCATGGTGGCTATATCGTCTCTCAACTTCGCAGCCTCCTCATAATTCTCCAGCTCCGCGGCCTCATTCAGCCGGGACTTAAGAGCCGCAATCTTCCGCCGCTTAATCAGTCCCGGTACCGCCGTCTCGGGAAAGGCCCGGTCGCCCAGCTGCCTGGGTTCCTGCTTCCCCGGCCACCAGCCCGTATAATTCTTAAACTCTTCCGTCCTTCCGGAAGCCGCAGCCTGATTCCACATTTTCTGCAGACAATCGCCGCAGACAGGCACCTGATACACCGTGCCCATCCAGTTTATGTAAAATACCCTGTCTGCTCTGTCCTTATTGCAAAACTGACATTTCATATTCTGTTCACCTCTCTATTATAGGAATGCTTCCGGAAATCCGGAAACAGCAGATTTCAGGAAGCATCCTTGGATGTCACCGGGTATGCCCGATGCAGTTCAAAACTTAATAGTTAAGTTTTTAATAATATAGTACAAAAATATTAAAATGTCAAGAGCAATCCAGCGTCTTTCGCTATTCTATACTGATTACTTCCTGCAGTTCCAGGTTATAAGTATCCCTTCCATTATAATAGAGGAACCCGTATACATCACCGGTACTCACACTGTCTTTATAAGAAGGATACTCAGCAATCACCTTCCCGGATTTGTCATACTGATATACGCAGTACTCATACCTGGAGCCGCCATTACTCTGCTCATTGTCCGCAGCCTCTTCCTGGTTCTCAGCGCACACGAGCAGCCCATAAGGCGTGAAATAGCATGATGCGTCTTCTCCTATCTCAACCTCCGAACTCTTCTTCCCGCCTTTTAAGTCGCATGTATAGAAGTAACCGCTCTTCGTGACAACCCAGAGCAGATCATCCCTGCAGTACCAGAAACGCAGATCCCTGCTCTCATCAATTTTCTCCTTCAGGGCGTCCATGTTAAATCCCACGTCCCCGGTGTCAAGCTCTGACCGGTTATTGTAAGCGTCACGCTCCGAAAGACCAAACTCATTCTCCGTATAGATTTTTCCGCCGTCCACGTCGCAGAACCATCCGTCCTGCGGGGATCCCGTTTCACAGAAGGCCGCATTCTCTTCTGTTTCCTCAGACATATCTGAGAGGAACTTCTCCTCAAACTCTTCTCTGGAAGTCAGTTCTCCTGAACTAAGATCAACTACAGCTTCCTCTTCCTTACCGTCCAGAGAAATGTACCTCAGCAGAGTATAATCACTGCAGTACATAGAGCCATTCGTATCATCATTCCAGAGTATTTTGTGAACCGGATCGTATCTGAAACCTGAAATCGGATACAGATAGCCAAATTGTTCGTCGACATCCTTTATCTCTAAAACTTCACTGGCTTTCCCCTTCTCATTGACCAGCTCCAGTACATAATAAGTACCATTTTCGGAATCCTTCATCTTTGTTTCCCGGAGCGCGTTCCCGCTCGGCCCGTAAGTGCAGATAATGGAATCTCCCTCTGCCTCCTCTTCCCTCTGCGCAAAGGAGTTCCCTTCAAACAGGGTGTCCCCGTTTCGGTCAATCACGAAACGCTCAGTGGGGCTGCTGATGAAGCAGCTTCCGTTGCTGTTCAGCGTAAGATTGCAGTCGTCCCCTCCGACTCCGATATTTCTCGTCGCCCAGAAAGTGTTATAAACCTTGCCATCCTTATCCACCAGAAGGAACAGCTTCGGGCTGGCACTGTCAACACAGTACTGCTGTCCGCCGCAGGCGACAGACGCCATACACTTGAGGAACAGGTCTTCTGTTTCCTTCTGCCTGTCCTCTTCCGCCGCGATCCTGCCCATGAGTCCCGCGTATTCATCTTCATCCTCTGTATTCGAAGCCTCGGCCTCCAGGTCAGCTATGCGGGCCTGGATCGCTTCCATCTTCGTATCATATGACATACTCTGCTTCGTAACTTTATAGAAATCGTCATAAGTCCCGTTTGAGCGGAGCAGGGCATAATCTCCGCTCACGGCAAACGTTTCAAATCCGAACGGATAATCCGTAGACGTATAATTCGCCGCATAGGAAAGCAGAGAATCCATCGCAATCATCGTCGCTTTGTATGCGGATTTGCGAACCGTTTCATTGTCAATCGCCGCACCGGCCGCCGCTTCGATAATCGCGGAAGCTGTCTCGCCGTCCGCTGTGGAAGCAATATCCGCCGCGATCCGGTCAGAAAGATCCGGGATTTCTTTCTCAACAGCCTTGTAAATTTCATCAATCTGATCCGCATATTCATCAAGAGTTTCTGTATATTCCCGGCCTGCCGCCTCTGAATACTCCTGAACCATCGTTTCAAATGAGTCATACTCTTCCTTGTAGGCCTTTTTATAGGATTTATTATTGGCCCACTTCTCATCCCCGGGATCGCTCTGCGCCTCATCGAAAGATCCGCCGCTTCCGCCCTGTCCGGATCCATCCGCTGTCACATCCTGCCCGCCGCCGGAGAGCAGCGTCCTGCCGGCCACAATCCCCACAAGGATCAGTGCCGCTATTCCCACCGCACCGGCCAGCAGCTTCTTGTCCGGCTTTTTCTTCTTCGGAGGTTCCGTGATCCCGGTTCCGGTCTCCTTCTCCTGTTTCCCTGCTGTCCCCACAGGCTTCCCGCAGGCGGGGCAGTAACTTATCCCGTCCCTGATCTCTTTTCCACAATGTTTACAATACATCTGTATCCTCCCCCGCATCTTCATCTGTCTTCTCAACAGTTTCACTCTCAAACGGCGCTCCGCAGTACACGCAGAAAGCCGCGTCTCCGTCATTTGGCTTCCCGCATTTCCCACAGAACTTCCCTCCTTCTTCAGCAGGAGGATCCTGCATAGCAGAATTCTGCACAGCGGAATCCTCTTCAGCAGAATTCTGTGCAGCGGAATTCTGTGCAGAAGAGTTCTTCATCTCTTCCCGCATCCGCTGGCGTCTCTCTTCCTCTTCTGCCTGCTGCCTTTTCAACTCCTGTATCTGTTCCTCCATCTCCCGGTTCTTCCGGCGAAGCTCAAGGATCTCACGAAACAGATCGTCATATTCTGAGTCTTTGTCATTGATATGATTCTCAACACAGCGCTTTCCCACCTGAACGATGAGATTCTCCACCGCCCGTTCATTGGACTTGATCTCACCCGATAGTTTCAGAATGCTGCTGCCATAAGAAATCTTCCCGGAAATATCTACTGTAATTACTTCTTTCATGCGGTCCAGCAATCCCATTTCCCAATTCCCCTTTCTGCTCTCACTGTCACTTTCGCGCATTCTGCCAGTGCTTTGCTGTAAAAAAACAGGCGTATGGTAAGGCGTCAAGAGACAGCTTTATATACTGTATCCATTATACTTAGTATTTCGGGTGCAGTCAATTGAGAGGACTCTCCGGCAGCCGCCGAACGGACGTGCAGGCATGTCCGCCCGGCTCGCTGCCCGCGGGAATAAAAAGTCCCCCTAAACACTTCTGTCTAAGGGACCTTCACTTAGATTCATCCTCAGTTCATCCAGATAGATATTAGCATAAAAGCAAAAAAGGTTCCTTAAACACTGCTGTCTAAGAAACCTCCACTGTAAAACATTATAGCACACTTATTCTTTCGCCCAATCTTCAATTTTCAGATTTTCAACCCGAAAGAACTCTCTGGTATTATTTGTTACAAGAATTAATCTTTCTGATCTTGCATGACCCGCAATCAACATATCCATCGGCCCAATCGGCGTCCCTTTACGTTCAAGCTCTGCGCGAACTTTTCCATATTCTTCCGCAGCATAAGTATCAAACGGAAGAATAGAAATGGACGATAAAAACAGCGTAATTGCTGCGCGGTTACGTTCCACTGCCTGACTCTTCTCCACACCATGCATTAATTCACCGTAAGTGATTGACGAGACACATATATGATCCGGGTCGTGCTTTAGAAAATTCTTTATAATTTCTGGCGGCTTATGCTTGATTGCATAGATACAGATGTTTGTGTCTAACATATACTTCATAGAGCTTCACGCTCCTGTACCGGAAGCTGTTCTCTGCCATCACTCATAAAATCGTCTGAGAACATCTCTAAACTGTTCAGGAATCCAGCCCACTTGTTTTCTTTCGGCATCAGAATAACGATATCACCAATTTTGTTAACCGCAACTTCATCACCATTGAAGCGGCACTCTTTCGGAAGACGGACTGCCTGACTCCGTCCATTTTCAAACAATTTTGCAGTCATCATGATAATGCACCTCCTTATGCATTTAGTATATATTATGATATATACTAAAGCAAGGTATCTCCCGCACTTTTCATGAGCAAAAATGAAGAAAAAATGAAGATCGGCTCTCTTGCAACCAAAGTATATTTTGTGCGGCTTACTCTGTTTGAAATCGGAAAAGCAAGTGGGAATTTTTATGGAATACAGCTTGATGTTTATGATCGGGAGCGTACCATTTGCGACTGTTTCAAATACTGCACAAAACTGGACAACGAAATATTTAGCAAGACGCTCAGCTCCTATGCTGCCGATAAAATCTGAGCAACTACCTGACATCTGCTTTTTCTGCTCTTCGATCATCTTCTTGACCATATATCCGCCTATGTTATGGAAGTGCTACTGAATAGCTGATATCGCCTCTTTCGTGCTTACACGGTTGAAAAGAAATATGCCTGAATTTCTGAAAAGAAAGTAGAATTATTATTCGAAAAGAATTATTGAGAATATCGCTATTAACTATGATAACCAAAATCTTCTCGAATAATAATTCTTCTTGGATAGTCCGTATAGCCACAGACAATGTAGATCTTCTCAAGTCTGGAGATGTCACCTGATATGAGAACTCCTGAAGCAAGCGGAATGTCCTGGTAAGCAGAGCAGGATCTGCATCATTGCTGATATGAACCGTGATATCCTTCATATCAGCTTCAATCATATGTGAATTATCAAGGTACAGGTTTTGCATCTGTGGTGCTGTATACTGTTCCGGAATATGATCCGGAACAATGCCAATGGAGACCACGTCCTGTTCCATCCAGGGAACCTCAAGATGACCATAATTCGGTGGTGGGGACTAATCCGCTACCACTTTCCGATAGCAGTTGACCCAGTTGTAAAAAGTACTTACCACAATATCGTTATCACGATACCAGCCAGCATCTGTCATACTGCTCTGGCCGCATTCATTGATAATCCCTGATCTGTTCCGTCATCGGAACACGAGCTTTGCAAGTAGCTGCCATAACCTATCCTTCATAATTATATTAAAATAGTCTAAATATCTATCGACTACAATTATAGGTGTAACTCAGAGATTAGGAAATCCGCAGGAATATTTAGCGCCTACTGTCTATTTTCTGAGAATTGATTTTATGAGATCTTGCTTTTTTAGTCCAACATAAATCACTACAAAGACCATTGCCGTGGCCAAGGCATAGCGAATAATAGGAGATATTGTGTAAAACCATAATGAAAGCAACATAATAGCAAACAAAAATGAAATAGAAATAAAAATAAATTTTTCATCATAGGCTCGAGAATATCCTGTCCTCTTAGCAAGTAAATAATGAATAATAAGTAAGCACGCATATCCAAAAAGTGTAGTATATGCTGCTGCAATGTAGCCAAACTTTGGTATAAAAATCCAGTTTAATCCAATGTTAATTAAAGCTGCTGTTGTAGTTCCGATCGCCATCCCGATAGTTTTCTTTGCAAACTGCTCTAACGAAACATATAAATTATATAGAAACTGAAATGCAGCCCCCATTACAACTGGAGGCAGAACATTTACTGCCTGAGCATATTTTTCTCCACCGAGTATAAGTATTATTTCTGGACCGAGTAAAAAAATCCCTACTACTATTGCATAAAATAACATGATATAATAATACGATGCCTGACGAATTCTGCTGTATTTTTCATGATGTACTTGTTCAGTAGACCATGGACTCCATGCAATATTTGTTGCTGTAGCTAGTATAATGGGAATCATTGCACAATTATATGCCAAACTATAAAACGCTGTATCACTTGCGCCGCAAAACTGTTTTATCATAATCCTATCCGACTGATTTAGTATATATTTGCTCAGTAGATGTGGAACCATAGGGATGCAAATTAGTAATGCATATTTGCATTCAGACCATTTGAATTGTCTTCCTTTATAAATGATATAAAAATATACGCACAAATCGATTAGAAATACAGTACCATAATGGCCAATAATTCTCCCAGCTAACTTGTTTTGCATAAAAACAACAAGCAAAAGAGAAACAAATGTGGATAGAAACACAGATCCAAATGAAAGAGCAACATATGACTTATATTTATAGTTAATTCTATTTTTTGCCTGTAACAATTGAAGGGCAGGCGAAACCATCGTTATTATGAATAATAGGTTTATATATGGCATTTCCATAGAGAAAAATTCACAAAAAAAATCTGGAAATAGTTGCACTATTCCCCATAAAACGCTCGTTACAATTGTTCCTGTTATCGCTACGGAGGATAAATAACCGTCAAGATTATTATAATCATAGCGTGCACTATTCACTGTTGCATGCATGTCCATTGTCGCTACAATGACAATAATCCCCGCCCAAGCAACAAAGTTGCTATATTCTCCGTAATCATTGCTGCTTAATAGCCGAGTAAATATTGGAGTTGTAATAAACGCAACCCCTCTTGTAAGAAAAGAAGAAAGCGTATACCAAATACCAGCTTTAATTACAGTTCCCGTTTTAGTATTGTTTTTTAATTTGTTCATACCAATATAGAGCTCCTTTTTTAAAGACATCATTAATACATTCTGTAATCAGTATGCTTTTTGATTTGCTTCAGTGCTACTCCTTTTCATTAAAAGCTCAATATATTCAAAATCCATTATTGAGTCCACGTCAATTGAACGCTCCTTGGGCATGACAAATAGAAGAGGGGTATCTCCGATTATCAGTTTTCGCTCTTTAAGAAGCTCAACTGCGGAGATGTATAATGCACCATTCCTCACGAACATCGGCTTCATTTCCTGCCGCCTTATACCTATATTATGCTCCTCATGTTCGGGTATACCTTCATGGTTATCGCCCATGCGATAATAATTAAACCCATTAGCCTTAACATCCTCATACACTGCAATAAGTGAATCTAAAGAGCTATTATCAAATGTTTTTATGCCTTCAATCAAGTCCTCTACTGTTCTCATAGGTGACGTTGGTTGAAGCGTTACTACAGCATCATAATGCTCTCCCCGTTCCTCTAAAAATGATAAAGCATGTAAGATAACATCTACCGACTTAATTGTATCCCCACTGAGGTACTCTGGTCTCATGAACGGAACATCTGCTCCAAGACTACGAGAAACCTCTGCAATTTCTTCACTGTCCGTTGAAACTATACAATGAGACAAGGCACCATTACTAATTGCCTGCTTGGCAGCTTCAATAGTATAAAAAATCAAAGGCTTCCCATTCATATTCTTTATGTTCTTTTTCGGTATGCCTTTTGATCCGCCTCGCGCAGGGATTACGCCAAGATATCTCTTTTTCATAAATAGTTCTCCTCAATAAGCCAACTTCTTCGTATGGGTCAACTCAGCGGTTCTTAAAACCTCTGCGATTCGCTCACTAGCATTTCCATCACCGTAAAGAGTACTTTGTATTCTTGGCATCGAGCCACACTTTTCAACTGCTGCAAGAATAGACTCCTTATTGTAAGAAGCATCTATAACATTTTCCGCGCGATCACGTCCTGACTGACGGCTACCAATATTAACCGCAGGAACACCAAGATAAGAGCATTCTCTAATCGCCACACTGGAATTTCCTATAATTCCAGTGCTGTGATATAACAGTTTCAGGAAATCGCGTGAAGGAATATCACGAAAAAACCAGATGTTCTTCGGTTTATATCTCTCACGAAAAACTCTAATTCCTTTAGATGTTTCATCTGAACCAGAGTCAGCATTCGGCCAAATCCAATAAGTCGGCTTCCCGAGTTCATACATTGCTTTCAGTGTCTCCGTAACCTGATAGCGGGCCAATTCTCGTTCATCGGTGACAGGATGCTGTATAACAATATAATAGTCCTTTGGTTTAAATTGTTTTTCTCCACTGCCACCATACTTTTCAATCGGGTCAAAATCCAATTCCGGCATTATTGCTCTTGATGCAAGATCTATAGAAGGACACCCTGTGACAAATACGTGCTCTGGGTTCTCTCCCATTTTTATTATACGCGCTGCAGCTTTCTCGCTAGCTACAAGGTGCAGATCTGCTAGTTTTGTAATTGCATGACGAACCTTCTCATCAATATTTCCGGTCACTTCACCCCCTTGGATATGGGCAAGAGGTATATTCGAATATGAAGCAGCAATTGCTGTTGCCATTGTCTCATAACGATCAGCAATCGTAACTACCACATCTGGTTTAAGATCCTCAAAAATTGTGACTAACTCAATCATTCCCAATCCTGTTGTCTTAACCATAGCGATAGGATTTTCGCCCTCAATTACACTGTATATTTTTCGATTAATGATAAAACCATCTTCTTCTATCTGCTTATATGCATCACCATAACGATTGAGCATTGCTGACGCAGCCACAACAATTTGAAGTTGCATATCTGGAGATTTCTGAATCGCCTGCATTGCACCTTTGATTCTTGAATAACTTGCTCTTGCAGTTATAACTACACACACTTTTCTCATTGCTTACACTCCTATATCTGAATATTTGATAAAATCATCAATATCAAAATCACGATTTACGGTTTTTCCAATAATGGACTCTACTTCTCGTGCGGGAATACCATTTGCAGGCTTTTTCAAAGACAACATTTCTCTTGTTAAGACCGATCCCTTAGAAATTGGAGTTTTGGCACAAACGCTTTTTGCAAAGATTTGGCTATTCCTTGAAAGCTCTAGACTTACAGTGTCCTTATCTACCGGGTTGTTTCTCATTTTTCTGATATATCGTATACCGCGAATCATCTCAGCAAATTTATCCGGGGTCAAAGAAGCGGGTACGTCTGGTCCAAAATCATATTTGCTCAGACATACATGAACTTCAATAATTTTTGCACCCAGTGTTACTGCAGATAATGAAGGCCACATTTCGCCAGAGTGATCAGAAAGTCCAACAATCGGATACTTTTTAATAAATTGCTCAAGAATATTTAAACCCACTCTTTCAGGCGGAACAGGATAATCCGTTGTACATTGTAATAACGCAAACTGAGCGTGACGGCATGTCAAAATATTTACATAGCGGTCAATTTCCTCTTCAGTGCTCATTCCTGTGGAAAAAATAATTGGCTTCTTCGTAGAGAGAATATACTCCAGTAGCCAAGGATCACTCACTTCTCCAGAAGAAATTTTCCACATTGTCATACCAATCCTGTCTAGCATTTTTGCAGCATCGACTGAAAACGGAGTACTAAGAAATACAAGTCCTCGTTTCTCGGCATGATCTTTCAGACCTTTCCACTGTTCTTCCGTAAACTGCATGCGCTCCCAATAGTCATATCGGAGATCGTCCTCATAGCTGAATTTAACTCGCCACGGCTCCTGTTTTGTGCTTTCCGAAGCAGCAATATGTGTTTGAAATTTGACCACGTCTGCTCCCGCCTCCGCAATAGCATCAATGTATGCGTGGGCAACTCCTAAACTTCCATCATGTGCTTGGGCAATCTCTCCTATGATTAATACCTCATCTTTATTGCCTTCAAACCAATTCATACAGATACCTTCTTCATCTATAATTACCTTTTTTACACCATAATTAAAACTATAATTCATATACGAAATCAAAGCCTCCACCACTGCATGCCAGAAGCTTTTAATTCATCAATCTTATAAAGTCCCTTTACATCAATGAGTACTTTCTCTTTATCAGGAACTTTCTTGAAAAGGTTCTTTATTCTTTCCAAACCCAAATTTTTAAACTCATCGTGTGCAACAGCAATAATTACACAATCCGCCTCAGAAATATCATTAAAAGGTGTAAGTTTCACCCCATACTCATTCATTGCGTCTCTTTCACTTGCCCATGGGTCAACAACGAGAGGTTCAATACCATACGTATTAAGCTGTTTAATAATATCGTCCACTTTACTGTTACGTGTATCAGGACAGTTTTCCTTAAAGGTCAGGCCTAGGATAACAACCTTGCTCTTCTTAGGGGCTTGTCCTGCTTTGATCATCTTCTTAACAGCCCTATCTGCAACAAATGCTCCCATACTGTCGTTAACAATGCGTCCATTGAGTATGATTTGGCTATGGTATCCAAGTTTTTCAGCTTCATATGTAAAATAATATGGATCAACTCCGATGCAATGCCCCCCTACTAATCCTGGACGAAAACCTAGGGCATTCCATTTAGTATTCATGCCGTCTACCACTTCATTAGTATCAATATCCATACGGTCAAAGACCATAGCAAGTTCGTTCATAAAAGCAATGTTTACATCTCGTTGGCTATTTTCAACAACTTTAACTGCCTCTGCTGTACGAAGATTTGAAACAGGATAAGTACCTACTGTTATTACTAAATCATAAATACCTTTAATTTCTGCTAAAGATTCCGCATCAATTCCTGAAACAATCTTATGAATATTCTCAAGTCTATGAACTTTATCTCCAGGATTAATGCGCTCAGGACTATATCCAACCTTAAAGTCCACCCCACATTTAAGACCACTTTGTTTTTCCAAAATAGGAATACAAACATCCTCTGTACAACCAGGGTAGACTGTGGACTCATAAACCACGATAGCACCAGGCATAAGATTTCTTCCAACGATCTCAGATGCACTAATAACAGGTGTTAGGTCTGGAGTATGGTCTGAATTCACAGGCGTGGGGACTGCAACAATGATAAACTTAGCTTTCTTAAGTTCTTTTTCATCGGCTGTGAATTGAACTGTCGTTTTTCTTATTATCCCGTCTCCTACTTCTTTAGTTGGGTCACATCCAGACTTATATAACTTGATCTTCTCTTTGTTCAAATCAAATCCTATAACATTAAGTCCCTTACTAGCAAAAGCAATAGCGATAGGCATACCTACATAGCCAAGCCCGACAAGAGCCAAGGATTCATCTCTATTAATAAGTGCATCCAAAAGTTTCATACTCCTTCTCCTTCTATAGTTATTTTGGTTATGATAAGCAATTATGTTTTACTCTTTTTCTATTTTTTTAATATATTTGGCAGGCACTCCGCCTATAATGCACCAGCCTTCGGGAAAGCTCTTAGTGACAACTGCACCAGCTCCAACAATTGTATGTTCTCCAAGATGTACGCCCGGCAATATAACTGCATTAGAAGCTATCCAACATTCTTTACCAATAAAAACGTCTTTACCTTCCGAGTGAACTGTTATATCTTCCAGATCATGATTAGAAGTAATAATTGCAACCCCATTCGCAATCTGTGTTCCCTTTCCAACATGAATTTTGGCATCAACAGCTTGATAATAATTCGCAGCTTTTTGGAATATATTCATATCATCAATATCAAATTCTATGTTTTTCCAATTGGCTACTTTCATTCTAAAATCAACTGGAAAGGGGACAGCACGGTTAACTCCAACTATTTTCTGCATAAAAAAATTAGTCATGACCCAGCTCCAACCATTGCTATACTCTTTTTTAAAATGCCTACCAGTTAAATACTTTCCTTTATAAAAAATATGTCCTATAAGATAAGCAAAAAACAATTTGATTTTCCTTTTCACCATATTCTCCTCACTTTTGTATCCAGAATTCTTATAAAAAAGACTGCAAAATATTTAGCAACTCATCATTCGATTCCGGAATATAGAATTTATCTTGAACAGAATAATTTTTTTTACATAGTTGATAAAAGGCATCCTGCTTACGATGATATTCGGCGCCTTGATTAATCTGATCTATCAATTTATACAGCAGTATAACAATCGGTTCTTGACCCAACAGAATTTTCGGTAGAATAACAGCCGTAGAAGAAACAGAAATCAACACTTTCTCATTCATGTTCATTTGCGTACATAAGCACTCAAATGGAACGTTATACCTCTCATAACATTTAAACGAGGTTAACTGGTCTGATTTATCCCTTGGATGTTTCTTAACAATAGTATTGTCTCTTGAAAAAGTCTCTTGAATTCTGCTATATATTGAAATAAGAGCCTCAATATTAGCCTTGCTGAATTTCCCGGTTTTAAGTACATCAAGAATGATTGCTTTTTCTGGGATCAAGTCCCTTTCAGATATATTGAAAATTTTTGAAATTATTCTTTGCATCCGTTGTTTATTGATAATATGAGGGATTGCTATAATTGAGTTATTATAATGATCATCGTTTAATGATCTATATAATTCTGGCTCATATAGAAAAATCTTCTGTGCTTTTTCTCCCTCAATCGCCTTTTTTCCAAAAATCATTCTTCTAATTATCTTATCTATATAGTTTGCCTTAATTCGATATTTATTGTAGTAACTTCCTTCTCCATCATCATAATAGACAAGCTCAGTTTCAACATCTTTTTTAATACAATATAGATATGCCATTCTAGGTATATAGGCTTTTGAAGACACATACATTTTTTTATACTCTGTGTTTGGAAATAAGAAAGTCTCTGCTATGGCTTCAACATTAAAATACTGCTGAACTATTCCTACATGCATGAGAAACTTATTCTTTGCTTTTTTATGTTTTTCAATCATTGCAGTTTCAACTAGCTTTACACGATTAAATAGGTTCAACTCTTCAAGATTCTGCGCATATTCAGCCGCCATCTTAAATTGTGGAATTATGTAGATATCAGATTTTTCACCAATTATCTCATTAAGAACAACTGATGTTATAATTTGATATGGAGTTGTACAAAAAAAGGCGTTTTGTATTATAGACATATCTTAGCAGCTCCTTAATAACTTTAACTGTTTAGGCGAACACCTTGTTTCATAATACTAGGAGGTAAATCTTGTGCAAAAAAATAGTGCTTTTTATAGTCCCAGTATAGAATAAAATAATATAGAAATATCTCACAATATCCTTGAAAGAAAACTCGATCCGTAAAAGCTCGAAGCGAAAGTCCAAATAGAAGGATTAAAAACAATGCATCTCTTTGCTTAAACCCTTGTATAATCGCTCTGCCGAGCAATACTAAAAGGATCAAAAAACCCATCAATCCAAATGAAGCGTATGCTTGTATAAATGAATTGTGTAGGTTTCCATCATATCTCACCAGTGAAGTATTAGATCCAAGTAAAAAACTTGCTAACGAATCTAAATTATTCGTAAAAAATTCATTCCAAATAGTCACCCTGGAAGTATCTGTTGCTCCTTTCAATAAAAAACGTGAAAAATAGGAATTCAAAAATCTGCCAATCACCAAAGAGTTCAAATTACTCATATATAAACCAACTGTAAAGGCAATTATAATTATAATTAACCACATAAGGCGTTTAATATTTTTGTTTTCTATCTGCGTTATTTTATAGATACAAAGGGCGATCACAAGAAAACCAGAACTAACAATTCCCCCTCTGCCAACAGCATAAATACTAATGTAAAAATAGAGAATCGCAGGAAGTACATATATAGGTTTCTTTTTATCATGGCAACTTACATAATAAAATAATAATGGCAAAAGCAATAAAACTGAAATAAAATTACGAGAATTGGCCAACAGTATGTGATTCATATTCACATTTTGGATAATTCTCAGAAGTATAGTCAATGCGGTAAAGAAGTATATCGCTAAGGTTAGAGAGTGATTATATTCATTTCTAAGAAGAACAACACTCAATCCGATATAAAGCACCGTATACAAATAATTCGCAAAAGAGTAGTTTAGATATCCACTTTGTCCAAGAAAACAAAATAACCAGCATATGGATAATGCTATTAAAAGTATTAGTGGTTGATAAAATTTGTTTTTATTATTTATACATATCCAAAATCCAAGAATAGCTCCTATAGACATAAACCCATATCTTAAATTAAAAGCCAAGTTATCATATTGATACAAAAAAATGATTGCAGTCATAATAAAGAATATATATATGCAGGTATTATTGATACTCCATGCATTTGGTTTGATTCTTAAACTCAACTTCATTTATAATCGCTCCTATTTTAATGAGTCTTCTGTTAAATACTCCACCAGCCTTCTATATGCCTCAACCATGCTGACATTAGCGTTCCAGCCAAGTCTCTTTAATTTCCCACTGTCCAGATACATGTCTACATCTGGCGCATATCCCATATTGTGTTTCTTTTTCACATGAACTTGTATACCTCCATCAGCAACCTCATAACATACCAGCTCTGCTATTTCACGAACACTTCTAGTTTCTTTATCATTACAGATGTTGTAAGCTTGGCCTTTCAAGCCCTTCACTAAGATTGTAAAGATCCCTGTTATAGCATCTGTCAGATATACATAATTAGAAATACTTTTTCCTTCGGTATTTAGAATGATATTATCACCCTGTATGACTGCTTTGGCAAACTGCATTGGCATACGATCATCGGTTAATAATGCTCCTGCGCCAAATGTCTGTGCAAGACGAGCAATCTTCACATTTACATCATATTCAGATACATAGGACGCACACAAGCATTCACATAGACGTTTTGATTCTGAATAAGAAGCACGAACATTTAAATGATCAATAATCCCTATTTTATCTTCTGTCATTGTTTGTCCGGATTCGTATGGAATACCATATTGCTCCATTGATGACAGGTAAACCATCATAGCATTATTACTCTTTGCATTTTCTAAAATCTTCATTGTACTTTTCACTGATGACTTAATGGTTTCTACAGGATGTTGTATAAAAAACTTTGACATTGTTGGAGAGACTGTATGAATGATATAGTCACATGCAATGCATGGATCAGTCACAAACTTAATACTATCAACTAGTTCGTTATATATAGTTTTTGCTTTCTCAAAATTACGTATATGACCGATAACCTTAATATTAAGTAAGTATTCTATATTTGCTGCAAGCAAGGATTTCACAATCATAGATCCAATAAGTCCCGTTGCTCCTGTAATTAATATCGTTGAATTTCTTAAAGGAAGAAAAATTTTTCTATTACTAATAATTTCTTGAATATCCGCTTGTATTCTATCCATAAGCATCTCCTAAAAACCAAAAATCTGAGAGTTTTCCTTTGCATCCACAAGTGCACGGAAAGTATAAAAATCATTAGGTGTCGTAATTTTGATATTTTCCGGGCATCCTTCAACTGTGAATAGTGAGAATCCATAGTGTTGCATTAAACTAGCAGAATCAATAAATACCTTATTTTCTTCTAAAGCTCTATTATGTACTCTCAAAACATCACCCAAAAAGAAACTTTGTGGAGCTCTAGCCATTTCAACTTTAGATCGCTCAATAATTTTTCCTACTTCTCCACTTTCATTTTTAATTGCTATAGTCTCAATAGCTGGTGTAACGGTTATAGCTGTACGATGTATTTTTACAGTTTCTATATTTTTAGTGATTGTTTCCTCATCGATCAAAGGACGCACACCATCATGGATAAGGACGATAGTATCATCTGGAAAAAGTTCTGCTGCTTTTTTAAGTCCCTTTCTTTGAGACGAAAATGCAGAATCACCACCGGCGATAATCGCTTTTACCTTTGCTAATCTAAAATGGTCAACTATTTTTTCACAATAATGAAGCCAATCTTTTAATACCACTAAGAAAATAGCATCTATTTCTGGATGATCATTAAATTTTTCAAGTGTATAAACTAAAATGGGTTTACCATGAAGTTCCAAAAACTGTTTTGGCTTTGATCTAGTGTTCATTCTAGTCCCAGTTCCACCTGCAAAAACAACTGCTATATTTGACATACTATTAATTCTTACCTTTCCTTTCTTTTCCGGAAGACTTTTCTGGAAAGTAATAAATTCCCTTATAATCAGTGTAGGGATGATCCATATCAACATATAAGAGCTCATGTTTAGCTACACGTTCCGACTCAGGTGGACGCTGCATGTAATTTCCAAATATCAAAGTTAAATATTCATGATATCCAGCCGGCAATGGCATTTTATAGCCTTCGAAATCAAAGTAAACCGCATGATCAAACCATTCTTTTGGGAAATTATAAAAAGATGTTTTCCCCCATAATTCTTTTACATAACGGCAATCATTCCAAGAAAACTTCATTTTTTCTTTTTCTGCATTAATCCAAATATTATCTTTAATTTTTTTAGAAGGGATAAGTTTGTATATAATATTTGTTGCTATTCTTGCTATTTTCCCTCGATTATTTGGTAAACGCTGAAAATTAAATAATGCAAAAATATATCCGTTTAATATTTGAATATACTGAAGAATCTTAGAATCAGGTGTCGCATCTAGTGGACCGAATTCAAGTGAAATCCCATGGCATATATCTAGGTTTTTGTTGTATGTACATATGAATGTCGTGTTCGGATCTCTTAAAGATGAACTACAATGATGATAATTAACTGTTCTATCACTTCTACAATAAACATATCTTTCTTTATCGCCATATTTTTCCCATAATTCTTTAAATCTCTCATAATCAGGTCTTGGCATCATACAGTCTACATCATCATCCCATGGAATAAATCCATGTTCTCTAACTGCTCCAATTGCTCCTCCACCACTTAAATAGAACAATAATCCATGTTGATCACAAAAATCTTTAAAATATAGCAGCATATCAAGCATCTTTTTCTGCATTTTTTTTAATGTTACATCATCAATTTCATACGTATGGAAGTATTTATTGGGGTTTTTATAAATCATTTATCCCACTCCGTTCTAAGATATTTACTAAAAAATCTACGCCCTATATTCCGGGAAAAATCCTTCTTTCATTTCATCATTAGATTGTTTTCTCACTGTGACAAGCTGATTATATACATCTTCATCAAAAATTTTTTTGCCAATATGAAATATACGGGGTTCCCCCCTGTAGAATGCTTTCTTGAATTTATATAATCCGTCCTCACGCGCTCCCACCCCACCTCCAAGGTGGAAAGTTTTATATCCATTTTCATTTCCCCATAAAGCAACTTTATAAAGCAATAAATTTGTCGGTGCTAAGTGTTGATATTCTTTAATTGAACCAGATAAATGATAATTAGCCTTCTTATTCGCGAAAAGAATGATTGACACCGCAATAATCTTTCCCTCTAGTTCCGCAAAAAAAACCTGAGCATTTTTAGATAAATCCTCTAGAATACTTTGATAAAATTCTTTATTGAAGTAATAGTATTGTTCTGCATTGTCCTTATCCATTGTAGCATTATATATTTCTCTAAATTTTGTATAGATTTCAGGGTAATTTCCATTATAAATTTTTATACCTGATTTTACTGCCTTTCGTATCATATTTCGATTTTTACTTGTCAGATTATTCCATATAGAATTCTTTGATGATATGTCCATACATACTGTAGAACCTAATGAAAATACATTATATCCATCTGATGTATAACGTTCATTATTAAGAACGGGATGATACCTAACAAATTCACTAATAATCCTATTTTTTTTACACCACGCAGTATACTCTTCAAATAATTTATCTTTTCCCTTTTCTCCTTCTATCAGCCATCCGCCATATCCATATGGTGTTGCTACATCAAAAAATTGATTTTCTTCAATCATACCCATAAAATTTTTATCTTCCGATATGTCTCGCTTCATCACTACATGAATCCCTCGACAATAATCTGATGTATAGTAAAGCAAATATGCTTTTCCATCGCCATAGTTCTGAAATGCCTTCACATACCCGCTTAAATAGTAAACATCAAATTCTTTAAACGTATGCACGATTTCGTCCCACTTTTCACTCTCATCAAGTGTATATACATTCAACGCCATCCACTATATCTCCTATTCCAACAAAACTTTAAACATAAGCTCTAATTTCTACGCAGATAAAATTTTGTCTAAATATTTACAAGTTCCTTTATTTCTTTCGGAATTCCGCATTCCGTCAAATACATCATATAGTTTGTGTCAAAGGCATTATTATGTACTATCTCCTGTAGTCCGTCTGTAACTTTATTTCTTTTATATAACCATGGATATTCTTCACAATGTTCGAATAATTCCTTCAGATTACCTGTTTGCTTTACCACAAATAGTACCCCGCAACTTTTCTTTTCATAAGTATCCAAATCTGGTTCCACGTATGTATCCATTGCTATCTCAATTGCTCCCTGAATGTATGGATATCCCGTACTCAATTCCGTCAATGGATAAGCGATATGATCCCCACCTGACCGTGCATTAAGCTCTACAAGATAAATATCGTCATCAATGATTTTTATCTCCGTATGTGAAGTTGTATTATCCACCCGTACAACTCTCAGTAACTTAGAAATTGCTTTTTCGATCTTTTCCCGCATATCATTGTTCAATAAAGCCGGCTGTATATGTCCTAGCTCTACACAATGTGGCGGTCCAGATGTGATTTTTTGAGTTATCTGGATCACTTTATGTTTTCCATGATAAGAAAGGCTTTCTACCGAATACTCAGTTCCATCCTCTATAAAACTCTCAATAATGATTCTATTGCTATAGTCTGGCATATTATCCAGAGCAAACTGAATAGATTTTTCTAATTCTTCCTGAGAAAACGCGACAGATACGCCTCTTTTTCCCCCCATCGCTGTTGGTTTTACAATTACAGGATAGTTTTTTACCTGAGGATAACCGTTTTTTCTTTCATAAAGTATGTAAGATGGCTGTTTTATCACATCAATCTTTTTCGTCTTTTCCCGAACAAATCCCTTATCTGTAACCTTTTGGGAAATTTCTACTGGCATACCATTTAGGTTTAATCTGTCTGCAATCTTAGCCGCAACACTAATCGTTAATTCGGTTGTAGGGATGACACCTCCTACTTGTATCTCTTTGCAAATCCTAACAATTGTATCAATATCAAAAATGTCAATATTATGATGGTAATCTGAATATCCGACAGCCCTATCTTTAGGGTTATTTGAAAAGGTATGAGTAATAATTCCCATCTTTTTAGAATTTTCGACAATGATAACAGCCATTTCTCCAGATCCTATTATGGCAAGTTTCTCGTTCATTTCTTTTTACCTCTTTAATATCTTTACGCATTGAAAATGCCTCGTCTATCATTCCATTTTTATCTATAAATGTATATAGTGCTTGGTTCTTCAAACGATATGTTATGCAATTTTCATCAAAGCAATTTATAATATGTAACCTTTTGTTTTAATAACAAATAATTTCATTAACTTTTTATATATATTTTAGTAATTCACAGATCCCCTACACCCTTTAATTCTTTTTTTACCATCTGAATCCGCTCAAATTCATATCCATTTCTCTGATAAAATCTTAGTGCGCCAGTATTGAAAGCTTCTGCATGCAAATAAATAGCATGTATTTTTTCCTGTCGAGCATAAGCTTCAATTTCAAATAGCAACTGACTTCCTATATTCATGCTTCTATATTCCTCATCAATATGGAGAATACTAATATAGAGTCTGGAGTGATCGTCACGGAATGGATATTTATATGCCCAAATAAAACCAATAAGTTCATTATCCTCAATAGCACCACATACAATCGCTTTCTTATGGCTGGCATGCAAAAGCAGATCTCCATATTTATCTTCAGCATCTTTAATAGTATATGTGTCCATATATAACGTATTTTTAAAGCTATCAAAAATATAATAAATAAAACGTGCTCTATAACGCTCTATATCTCTAACATCTAAAATTCTAACTATTGGCATCGACTTTCAAACTCCTTTATGCAACTAATGACTTTATCCATATCATCTATGTCATATCGCTGATCAATCGGAATACATAAACTTTTTTCATACAGCATCCTTGCATCCTTGCACACTGGCGGACACATCTCCGATTTTGGCCAAATGACTGGTGTATAAATCCGATTTTGTCTTAAATATTTCTGAAGCGTTTCTCGATCTTTTGCTATGCAAATGCAATACAATGGCACTTCTCCTTTCTGCAAAGGAGGTGTAACTACTTTTATGCATTGGCTTTTCTTTAGGCCAGAATATAGATATTCATAGTTATCACATCTTTTCTTTTTAAGTTGCTCTATATTGATATTTGACTGAACTTTAAGGGACGAAGGACTTATTTTAAAACACTTTTCCTGCATTTCAAGCATTTGTTCAGCTAAATGAAACTTTTCTAAAAACTTTTGTTTTTCTCCTTGATTCTCATGTAGGTATTTATATTTTTCTTCCGCAGCTTCTACCTTATTTTTTTCTAATTCAGTATCATAGATTTCTGGCTTTTTATGAAATTTCCCGTGTTTGCAAACTGCAAATCCACCATCTGGTAATGCTGCCCATTTTCTCATACTTCCGATTACATATTCCACAGGTAATATAGGAAAGCTGCTATACAAACATTGTGTTCTATCTTCAATAAATACAATTCCCCTCTTTGTTGCTTTCCTGATAATTTGCCATATATTACTTGCTGTATGAAATCCAAAATACTGATGAATTAATGTAACCTGAGCTTCCGACTCATATAATTCTTTTTCAAATACTTGAGAATCTATTCCTAAATGATTATCTATGGAGTATGTTTTTACATAGTATCCTCTTTTTACAAATGGCTCTATTACTGTTTGACATGTAAAAGCTGGAACCAAAGCCACTTTTTTTGCTACCGATTTTCTATATTCTATTTCATCAATAATCAATCCTTCCGCACTTCTGCCCGTAGACAACATTACTTTGTCCTCTCCAGTAATCCCTATTTTTTCTAAATCCCAAGCAGTTGTTTTTTGCATAAGAATTTTAGGATTAAGGTCAAAATTACTCCCTATCTCTTTTTGCATACTCCTTATTTCCTCTTTCTATATCCAATGGTTGATGTAACTTCCTCTTTTTTCCATTCTCAATTATGTATAAATTACCGTTCTCATCAATTGTGGCCTGTGTAATATCGACAATGTTTTTTCTCCCTAATACTTTTCCTACCGTCAAGAATATTATCTGCATGTCTTTTAGGAACGTTATATTAGACACATACTTCAAGTCATATGCAAAAATTTCTTCCCACGAAATAAAACTTCTTCCATGCACTTGGGCAAGTCCTGTTAAACCGGGTCTTACATCATGCCGATGCCTTTCATTATCCGTAAAAAAAGGCAAATAGGAGGGAATTAAAGGCCGCGGCCCACAAATAGATAAATTTCCTATCAAGATATTAATCAACTCAGGAAGTTCATCTAAACTGGTCTTTCTCAAGAATTTTCCATATTTTGTCAATCTCTCCTCATCTGGAAGGAAATTGCCTTGCTTATCTTTTTTATTTGTCATGGTCCGAAACTTAATCAACTTAAAAATTTTCTCGTCTTTTCCGGGACGTTCCTGGACAAAAAATGGATTTCCACTCATTGCAAGAGTTCCAACTATCGTAAGAGCAAGTAGAACAGGTGAAAATATAATTAATGCAATTAAAGAAAGCCCAAGATCCAAGCAACGCTTAATATATCTCGCATAAATTCCTTGGTTGCGTTTTTCAAATATTTTTCCCTTTGTTTTCATTTAAAACACCTTTTAACAATCTCAATCACCTTCCCCTGCTCCTCCACCGTCATCTTATTATCACTCGGCAGGCACAGCCCTCTCTGGAAGATATCCATCCCCACATCCAGCGGCTTCCCATCTTTTCCAACTGCTCCGCCACTGATATAGGCATTTGTCTTTGCCCTTCCGTCTCCTTCTCTTGTCACAAATCCATTCATCCTGTAGATAGGCTGCATATGCATGGGCTTCCAGATCGGCCGCCCTTCTGCATTACACTCTGAAAGCTTTTCTAAGATTTCCGTTGGGCAGCTCTTTCCGGGCTCGCTGACATAGAGTGCTTCCTGCTCCCCTCTCATCTGCCTGCACATAGCCTCCGGCTCGATCAGCAGACAGCTTAGCCAGAAGTTTGGCTCGCTGTTTTCGGCGTCATAGGGATTCATTATTACCGGAAGATCTTTGAGCCCTTCTTTATATCTCTCATAAATTTCCTTCTTCTGTGCAATATGTTCCTCAAGATAAGGGAACTGCCCCCTGACGACCCCGGCGATCACATTGCTCATCCGATAGTTGTATCCCAGCTCTTCGTGCTGATACCAGGGGGCATTCTCTCTGGACTGGGTGGACCATTTTCTTACTTTCTCTGCTGCGTCTTTCTCATCTGTCAGCAGCATTCCTCCGGCTGACCCGGTGATAATCTTATTTCCATTAAAGGAAATGCAGTTATATTTTCCAAAGCTTCCTGTCTGGACACCTTTATATGCTGCCCCCAGGGATTCCGCCGCATCTTCGATAATCACTGCCCCATGCCTGTCACAGATTTCCCGGATCTCATCTACTTTTCCCGGCGTCCCGTAAAGATGAACCATCACAACAATTTTCACTTCCGGGTGAAGCTCAAATGCTTTCTCTAACGCCACAGGATCCATGTTCCAGGTATCATACTCTGTATCAATGAACACAGGTACTCCGCCCTCGTATACAACCGGATTAACCGTTGCGTCAAAAGTCATATCTGAACAGAATATTTTATGCCCGTTCAACGCTCCCTGTCCGATCTCCTGCTGTCCGTAAACATCCATCCCGGCCAGTTTCACTGCCATATGAAGCGCCGCTGTTCCTGCGGAAAGGCCGACCGCGTATTTGCATCCCACCTTTTCACAGGCCATACGCTCTGCTTCATTGATGTTTTCCCCTGCTGTAGACATCCAGTTTGTCTCATAGGCCTTTTTTACATACTCCAGTTCCGGGCCATGCATTGTAGGACTGGACAGCCATACTTTTGATTGAAAAGGTTGTATCCTTTCGCCCATTGTTCTCCCTCTTTCTTCTCCACACAAAAAGAAGCCCCTCTCAGGACTTCTTCTCATGCATCTGTCTTTCATATTTGTTTTTCTATTCTTTATCCTCTTCCAGCCGGATCCCCAGCAGTATCTTCCTCTCCTGCCCCAGGAATTTCTGTCTCACCAGTACATACCGCTTTCGGATCCGCTGTTTCACAATCTGATCCAGGTATCTTCCCACAGCTCCATCTGCAGAAATGATTTTCTTTTCTTCATCCAATGTCACCGTTGACCGCTTCACCAGATGGTTCTCACTCTGGATATTTTCTAAAAATACTCTTTCTTCCTCTTCCACTGCCAGGAATATTTCTTCCTCGTTTTTCAGAATCTTGCTAAGCTTTGGAACTTTTTTCAGTTCCTTATAAATTTCCCCGGGCTGTTCTGTATCTACGAACACATACCCGGGAAACAAGGCTGCTATATAAACATCCCAGCCGCTTTCTTCCTTTTTGGCACACTCCCTTTTTATATAGAAGCATTCCGTATAATCCTCCCGGGGAATCTGCCTGCGGATCATATCCACTAACACTTCCTCCTGGCCGGTCGTCGTCTGGATCACATACCACATAGCACATTCTCCTAACATATTTTAGAGTATGCTTCGCCATATCTGCAGTTAAAAGAAAAACTCCAGACTGGCATGCATACCAATATTACCGTAATCCGCTCCTGCCATAGCACACACTACAGTAAAAGTTTCCGATTTCGGTTTTTTTAAGCAACAGTTTTATTAGCTGAGCGCCCGTTAATGAAGAAAACTGTGGCATCAGCCACAATCAACACACAGTGCGGTTTTCCGAATGGCACACGCTGAACTGTTCTTTTTCGCATTTTTAATTCTTAGATGTAATCTCCAGCCCTGCCGTTACAAGCCTTCCCTGATCTCCGTCAGGCACAGCCACACTGGCAGTCCGCTTATGCCGGTCAATCCGTCTGATCCTCCGCTCCATCCCCACCAGAGGTCCCCTGATGATATGCGTCATTCCATTCAGGATATAGCCCTCAGACATTTCCAGATGGTGCTGCTCTCCGCACAGATCTCTGAGGAAACACTCTTCCTCAGGCTGTACGATACGAAGCTTTCCATTCTCATCCAGCAGTTCCGTGATCCCGCGGTAAGCTTCAAGCTGCTTATAGAGCGCCTTCGGATCTCCTGTTTCCAAAAAGATATAATTCGGAAACATAGGCCGCGTCTCCAGATGCCAGCTGCCTTCGTACCGACGCATCCGGTCATAGGTGAACACAAAAACATCCCGCAGTATCTCATCTGAAATATTCCTGCGGCATGATGTCATAATCTCTTCAGCTTTTCCCGGACGGCATTTCAGCACGCACCACATATCAATCACTCCCTGTTTTTCGTAGATTAATCTGATCTACGAAAAAAGGAAGAGAATTTTGTTTGATAATATACAATATTGTTTTAAAATATCGGAATATATAGAAGAAATATAAAGAATTGTTCATATTAATTTGAAAAAGTTATACAGAATCAATAGAAATAGGCAGGTTTTTCTATTGATTCATATCTAAAAATGAGTTATAATCGTTTTGATTTCGTAGATCAGATTAATCTACGAAAATCTGCACCACCCATTTCCCCGGCAGTGCAGATTTCTTAAATCTCATTATTCCGCAGTCAGTACTCCCAAAAACAATTCGCTGCTTATTGCAAAGAAATGCCGGAACTTCTGAGAAGTTCTCGTAATTTCCGTATCTCCTCTTCCTGATTTTGTATCTTCTTGCCTTGCCTGTGCATTTCCTCACTTTGCTTCTGCATTTCTTCGCTTTGCCTCTGCATTTTCTCGCTTTGCTTCTGCATTTCTTCGCTTTGCTTCTGTATTTCCTCACTTTGCTTCTGTATCACTTTATCCTTCTCATTGATTTCATCCTGCATCTCATCAATCATATACTGCACAGTATTCCGATCCATTTCCTGCAATTCTTTTGAATACATCTCCATCACCTTCTCTGTATTCCTGCACAGCTCATAAATTTCTTCATAACCCCTTTTAAATTGCGGGTATTCCGTGATCAATTTTAAGATCGTTTCCGGTTCATCCACACTCAAAAAAGTAAGCCATGCCTCCAGTTTGTTTCTGATACCTTTATTTTGCAGAATGTTTTTAAAGATGTCAAGAGGTATAAATACATACTCTTGAAGTAAACTGATTTTCAGCCCTGTGTCAGACTTCTGTCCAAAATAGTGCATATACTTATCCGGAAATTGATGAAATTCGGAGGTACTCTTCTCGTACAAGATAACAGTGTACACGTTTTTAATATCGCGATAGCTGAATTTCTTACCTGCTTCTCTCCTGGCATCCCGTAGGCTCCTGTACTGCCGCAGGAGCAAGTCTGCCGAATAACAGGCCGCCCTCTCTCCGGGGAACTGATATCCGATCCTCTGCACCTCCAGATTTACAATGCTCTTATCTTCCAGTTCTACGACAAGATCCATAACTACAAGTGACTGTTCATCACCAATCCTCGGTGAATCCAACGGCAATACCTGAAGGATTTTCACTTTTTGTTTCAAAATCAGGGATAACAATTCTTCCACTCTCTCAGGCCGGCGCAAAGGGTCTAACACTTCCTTAAAAACCGAATCACTCAGTACCCTGACTCCCCTCTGTCCGGTACAGTAATCCAAAAATGTATTCTGCTGTTCCTCAGTCCATCCCCGGTAAAGTTCAAGAAGTTCTTTCTTCTGCCCGATTTCCGTACAAATCTCTTCTCGAGTCCGTATCATTGGAAAATATTTTTTCAGTTCTTCTGCCATCCACATTTCCTCCTTATTTTCCGGCGGCATAAAAATGCTTCACGGAATTATTACATTTCATCCATCCTGCAAAGTTACTTTCATCATCGGATGTGTGCTCCGATACGGAACTTCCGAAAATGAGACGTCAATGCAAAAGATAATTTTCTGCTCTTGACTATGATATAGCAGGCGGCAAGAAGGCCGCCGATATCAGTGAATAAAACATAACATAAAAGAATCACAGGATCAAGCAAATGACAGGAATCATTGCTTTTTTCACTTTATAAGCACAATTGACGCGGCTTGGGGGATTTCGGCTACGAAAATCTTCCGCCGCGCCTGCTGCTTGTAGCAGCTATATATTCATTAACTCCCGGCCTGAAAAGCCCAGAAAACAGCCCCATTTCGAGAAAAATTCTGCGGGGATGGAGGAAGGCTCAGGGCTTCGCTCCATCCCCGCAGAATACGTCTTGGTCAAGGTACTGTTTTCGGACGTTTTGCACAAGGAAGTTAGTGAATTTTATAGCTGTACCGCTCTTACGCCCCCACCATCAGTTTCTTCATATTCTCCCTCTTCTGTTCCATCGAGGAATGCACATACTGATTCAGAGTGATATTCACGCTGGCATGTCCCAGAATCTCGCTCAGGCTTTTCGCGTCAATCCCCGCCTCTATGCACCGTGTGGCAAATGTATGCCGCAGTGTATGGTAATTCACCTCAGGCATGGCGCATTTTTTCAGGCAGCGTTTGAAAATATTTTCCAGTGTACGCGGCTCGATGAATTTTTCTTCACTGCCGGTCAATATGTAAGCTTCCTCCGGCATTCCATCAATTGCCTGGAACCTCTCCAACAGGAATTCCGGAATCGGGATATCCCGCACTGCGCTTCTGCTTTTTGGAGATGTAATGATTACCTTAGTCCTCTGGCCGGCCGGCATTGACGGGTCCTGAATCCGCTGCATGGTGGAACGGACGCAGAGAATCTGCTCCTCCCGCAGCACATTTTTCTTTTTCAGTGCGCACACTTCGCCAAGGCGCAGACCCATGAAAAGGCTGATCAGAATTCCTGTCTTTTTCAAATCATTGTCCTGAAACAGAAACTTCTCCAGCACCATCCGTTCCCGCTTATCCAGCACCCGGACCTCGTTGGAATTTTTCCGGAATTTTATCATGTCGAACCGGCACGGCACCGACAAATCCATCTGTTCCGCCCGGCGGCACACACCTTTCAGCACAATCATAATGTCCTTGACACTTTTCTCCGAGAGACCGCCGCATCGGTCCCTTCTCCCATCCGCGAGAATCTTTCGGGCATACGAACTGATCCTTTCCGTTGTGATTTCCTCTGTAGTGCACTCCCCCAGCTCAGGCAGAATGTGGTTTTCCAGAATATTTCTGTACTTTATATAGGAAGATTCCTTCACTCTCATTCCCGAACTTTCCAGCCATATCCCTGCAACCTCTCTGAATTTTAACCTGTCCTGTCTCATTTTTGTAACCACCTTCCTTTTTTAAGGAAAATTTTACAAAAATAAAACTCATTTTTTCAATTTTTTTGGCTCTGTTCTGTGGCGCAGACTGTGCAGGATATGAAATACACACCATCCGGCCAGGGCTCCCAGAACGTTATTGAATATGTCATCAAATTCAAACAGGCCGATCCTGAACATAAACTGACTGATCTCTACCATAGAGCTTAAGATTCCCGACAGGAGGAATACCGCCCAGAACGGGCACTTCCCGCCAAATGCATCTGTAAGAATAAAGCCGAATGGAAAGAACAGAAGAATATTGTTAATGATCTCCATTCCCAGTTCCACGCTCCCGCCGAAAATCCAGCGTCTGTACGACCAGAACAGCTCAAACTCATACTGATGGGCGGTTCCCGCCTCCCGGAAGAGAATTGTAAAGTTTGCGATCGCCATAATTTCAATCCCCAGGCACGCCAACGCCGCCAGGCGTCTCATGCGTCTCAGGAAGCGGATATTCAGCCAGTGCATGAACAGAATATACATCAGCACAAACACCGACAGAAAGGCCAGCAGATATCGGTACTGCAGAATATAAATCTTCAGAAACCAGACAGCCTTTTCTATAAAACGTTCAAATAATAACATAAATGTATCTAATGACATCATCATATCTCCCCTTTGAGCAGCGTTGAAGAACATAGGTTAACAACACTATTGTCCTATCATAAACCAGGAGTAGATATATTGCAAGTTACGTTTTTGTAAGCTGATAAACAATTTTTCTGCTATTCAAAGCCCCGCTGACCAGGGCTTTGCGCTGAACTGTTATATATGAAAAAAGACAGCCAAATCGTGATGATTCAGCCGTCTTTGATCCACTTTGCGCTTCTGACAATTCATAACAATTCAGTCCGTTCCATTCCTGGACTGAACTGCTGCAAAAATTATTTATAATTTACGATCTTTCCGAAGTCTGCCTTCAGGGAAGCGCCGCCTACCAGGCCGCCGTCGATGTCGGCCTGCGCGAACAGCTCTGCCGCATTTCCTGCATTTACGGATCCGCCGTACTGGATACGGATTGCCACTGCTGTAGCATCGTCATAAACCTCAGCGATGCACTCGCGGATTCCCTTGCACACTTCCTCTGCCTGCTCTGTTGTAGCAGTTTTGCCTGTTCCGATCGCCCATATCGGCTCGTAAGCGATAACCATGGTTTTAGCCTGGTCAGCTGTTACGTTCTGAAGGCCTACTTTTACCTGCTGGCGGATGAAGTCCATTGTCACGCCCTGCTCTCTCTGCTCCAGAGTCTCGCCGCAGCACATGATCGGTGTGATGCCGTGCTCAAGCGCTTTGAGCACTTTCTTATTTACATCCTCGTTTGTCTCCCCAAAGTAATCTCTTCTCTCAGAATGTCCGAGAACAACATATTTTACGCCCGCGTCAACAAGCATAGCCGGAGCGATCTCGCCTGTGTAAGCGCCGCTCTCCTCAAAATACATATTCTCAGCTCCAACCTGGATGTTCGTGCCTTTTACAGCTTCAACAACCGGTACAATATCAATCGCCGGAACACAGAATACAACATCAACCTCATCGTTCGCAACGAGAGGCTTTAATTCTTCCACAAGGGCAACTGCCTCGCTGGGAGTCTTGTTCATCTTCCAGTTGCCCGCGATAATCTTCTTTCTTGCCATTTTCTAACTTCTCCTATAAATAAAATATCAAGCTCGCCGTCACCAAGTTGCTTTCGGCCTACTTGTCATTAGCTGCTGCTACGCCCGGCAGTTCTTTTCCTTCCAGGAACTCGAGGGAAGCGCCGCCGCCTGTTGAGATATGTGTCATCTTATCGCCATACCCCAGCTGGTTTACAGCTGCCGCGGAATCTCCGCCGCCGATGATTGTAACAGCGTCTGTGTTTGCGAGTGCCTCTGCAACTGCCTTTGTTCCGTCAGCGAACTTCGGCATTTCGAAGCATCCCATCGGTCCGTTCCATACAACAGTCTTAGCTGATTTTACAGCGTCAGCGAACATCTCCGCTGTCTTCGGTCCGATATCAAGTCCCATCCATCCGTCCGGGATCTCGTTCTGAGCGACAACCTGTGTATTTGCATCATTGGAGAATGCGTCTGCCGCAACTGCGTCAACAGGAAGAAGAAGTTTTACGCCTTTCTCCTCTGCTTTCTTCACCATATCAAGTGCATACTGCAGGTAATCTTCCTCAAGAAGAGAATTCCCTACGTTTCCGCCCTGAGCTTTTGTGAATGTGTAGCACATTCCACCGCCGATGATCAGAGTGTCTACTTTGTCAAGCAGGTTGTTGATTACAGAGATCTTGCTGGAAACTTTGGATCCGCCGAGGATAGCTACGAACGGTCTCTCCGGGTTCTCTACAGCATTTCCAAGGAATTTGATCTCTTTCTCCATCAGGTATCCTACTACTGCAGTATCTACATACTGTGTAACGCCTACGTTTGAGCAGTGAGCTCTGTGAGCTGTTCCGAATGCATCGTTTACGAATACGTCGCACAGGGAAGCAAGGTCTTTGGAGAATGCTTCTCCGTTCTTTGTCTCCTCAGCTCTGTAACGTGTATTCTCAAGAAGAATAACGTCTCCGTCCTTCATCTCGGCAACTGCTGCTTTTGCGTTCGGTCCTACAACTTCCGGATCAGCAGCGAATTTCACTTCCTGTCCAAGGAGTTCGGAAAGTCTTGCTGCAACCGGTGCGAGAGAAAGTTCCGGTTTCGGCTCTCCCTTCGGTTTTCCGAGGTGTGAGCAGAGAATTACTTTTCCGCCGTCAGCGATCAGTTTTTTAATTGTCGGAAGAGCGGCAACGATACGTGTCTCGTCTGTGATCTTTCCGTCTTTGAGCGGTACGTTGAAGTCACATCTTACAAGGACTCTTTTACCGTTTACATTGATATCATCTACTGTTTTTTTATTAAGTGCTGCCATTTTAATAGCCTCCTGATCTTTTTTACCTAAATAGGGTCCGGTCCTACAATAAGACCGGACCCCATTGTGAGTCAATTATTCCGAAATCAACTGATAGCCTGTCCTCTTAAACAGGATTAAGCCTCAAGAAGTTTTCCGAAGTATTTGATTGTTCTTACCATCTGGCTTGTGTAAGAGTTCTCATTGTCATACCATGAAACAACCTGAACCTCTGTTGTGCCGTCGCCAACCGGAAGAGCCATTGTCTGTGTAGCGTCAAACAGAGAACCATATGTCATGCCAACGATATCGCTGGAAACGATCTCATCTGTATTGTATCCGTAGGACTCGTTAGCTGCTGCTTTCATAGCTGCGTTGATCTGATCAACTGTAACCTCGCCCTCAACAACTGCTGTCAGGATTGTTGTAGATCCTGTCGGAGTCGGAACACGCTGAGCGGATCCGATCAGTTTGCCGTTCAGTTCCGGAATAACAAGACCGATTGCCTTAGCTGCGCCTGTGCTGTTCGGAACAATGTTAACAGCTGCTGCACGGGATCTTCTCAGATCGCCTTTTCTCTGCGGTCCGTCAAGTGTCATCTGATCGCCTGTGTAAGCGTGGATTGTGCACATGATACCGGATTTGATCGGTGCAAGGTCATTCAGAGCCTTAGCCATCGGAGCGAGGCAGTTTGTTGTACAGGATGCTGCGGAAATGATGTCGTCATCCTTTGTCAGTGTCTCGTGGTTTACATTGTAAACGATTGTCGGAAGGTCATTTCCAGCCGGAGCGGAGATGATAACTTTCTTAGCGCCTGCTTCGATATGAGCGTGAGCTTTGTCTTTCTTTGTGTAGAATCCTGTACACTCAAGAACTACGTCAACGCCGATCTTTCCCCACGGAAGGTTCTTAGCGTCAGCCTCAGCATAGATTTTGATTTCTTTTCCGTCAACTGTGATGGAATCCTCCCCAGCCTCAACTTTATCAGCCAGTGCATATTTGCCCTGTGTTGAGTCGTATTTCAGTAAGTGAGCCAGCATCTTCGGAGATGTAAGGTCGTTGATTGCCACGATCTCAAATCCCTCTGCTCCAAACATCTGTCTGAAAGCGAGACGTCCGATACGTCCAAATCCATTGATCGCTACTTTTACTGCCATGATTAATTCCTCCTAAGAATTGAAAATATTTGACTGTGTTACAGTCACAACAATGAATTCCCACAACATGACATTGTTAAGAATTCATCAACTAGCATAATTGTACTAAAACAGAAACAAAAATTCAAGTACAAAATAGAAAGTTTAGGAAAGTTTGTGGCAACAGCTTCATGAGCTGAGCGCCCGTTTATGAGGAAAACAGCGGCGCAGCCGCAGTAAGCACGTTAGTGCGGTTTTCCGAATGGCGCGGGCTGAACTGTTGCTAAACTTTAAAAAATACGGGCTTTCTCCCTTTATATTCTGTATAATAGCGGAATCCGCAGGCTTTTAAGATCTCCCCTGCCTGTTCGAACGCGTACGCCACGTGTCCGGGCCTGTGGGCGTCCGCACCCACGGTCACGATCTCGCCGCCGAGCTCCCTGTAACGTTTCAGCACGTCCGGGTGTGGGTTGGGGAACCCGAGTCCGTATTTGACGCCGCCCATATTCATTTCCAGCCCTTTTCCCATGGTGATCAGTTTTTTCAGCACAGCGTCTATCTCGTCCGCGAATGCCCGGTATGAATATTCTTCCGCCTGGTGCTTTCCATAGCGCACCACATAGTCCAGGTGCCCCAGCGAGTCAAAGTCCTCCACATTTTCCAGACATTTCAAGGTCTCCTCAAATGCCTCTCTGTAGGCGTCCGCGTCCGGCCGCCCTTCAAAGAGCTTTCCATAATACGGATCATACCCCCGGATCAGATGGACGGAGCCGATCACATAGTCAAAGGGATATGCCTCGGCTATCCGGCGGCATTTTTCTCCGAGATGGGGCTGCAGGCCGAATTCCATGCCGATCCTTACGTCCAGACGGTCTTTGTACTCTTCTTTGATCGGAAGAAGTGTACGAAAATATTCCTCCACATCGAACTGAAAAGGGACCTCCCCCTCCGGATGGGGTTCTTCCCCTTCCTGGAGCGGGAAATCCAGATCCATGTGATCTGTGATGCACACTGCCCGGAGTCCTCTGCGGACCGCCGCGTCCAGCATGGTTCTCACCGGCGTGTCACAGTCTGTAGAAAATTCTGTATGCATATGGGTATCTCCCAGAACCATGCCCGTGCTCTGGCGTTCTCCGCTGTTCATACGATTGCCCCTCCTCCCAGCACATACTCTCCGTCGTAGAGAACAAGCGCCTGTCCGGGCGTAACTGCCCTCTGAGGCTCCTCAAAATGACAGACGAGAGCGTCCGCGCCGTCTTTCTCTACTGTACACCAGGCGCCTCTGTGATTATACCGGATCTTTGCGAACACTCTCGTGGGCTCATCAATATCTTCCACTGCCATAAAGTTCACCTTCTCCGCGCGCACTGTGCGGGTTAAGGATTCTTCGTAAGTTCCGATCACCACCTCGTTTGTCTCCGGGCGGATTTCAAGGACAAAGGCCGGATACCCCAGAGCCAGTCCCAGACCCTTTCTCTGTCCTACGGTATAGTGAATAATCCCTTTATGCTGTCCCAGGATATGTCCGTCCGAAGTCACGAAATTTCCTTTCGGAAGCTCTTCCCCGGTCTTAGTCCTTACTTCTTCTTCAATAAAAGAAGCATAATCTCCATCCGGCACAAAACAGATGTCCTGGCTGTCTGGCTTGTCCGCCACCAGCAGACCGATCTTCCCGGCGATAGAGCGGATCTCATCCTTCGAATAAGCGCCCACCGGCATCAGGGTTCTCTTTAACTGCTCCTGAGTGAGGTTATAGAGCGCATAGGTCTGGTCTTTTGCCAGGGTGGCAGAACGGCGGAGGGAATACCTCCCATTCTCAAGCTGTTCCACTCTTGCGTAATGGCCTGTGGCAATATAGTCCGCTCCGATAGCCATACTCCGGTTAAGCATCGCCTCCCATTTCACATACCGGTTGCAGGCGATGCAGGGATTGGGCGTCCTTCCATGAAGATACTCTTCTGTAAAATAGTCGATGACATTCTCACGGAACTCTTTTTTAAAATTCATCACATAGTATGGAATATCCAGAGCCGCGGCAACGCGCCTTGCATCCTCCACAGCGCTCAATCCGCAGCATCCCCCGTTCTCTTCAATGGAACAGGCGTCCTCATCCTGCCAGATCTGCATCGTAACGCCGATCACGTCATATCCCTGTTCTTTTAAGAGATATGCGGCCACAGACGAGTCCACCCCTCCGGACATTCCCACGACAACTTTGCTCATCAATATTCCTCTTCTTCCTCTTCCTCGCCCTCGTGTATGTCAGACTTTGGCTTTTCAAGTCCTTCAATCTTGATTCCGTTTTTCTCAGCGTAGTCCCAGAGCGCGGCGTGGATCGCCTCCTCTGCTAAAAGAGAGCAGTGGACTTTCACCGGCGGAAGTCCGTCTAAAGCTTCCATCACAGCTTTATTTGTCACCTGCATCGCCTCCTGGATGTTCTTCCCCTTCACCAGCTCTGTGGCCATACTGCTCGTCGCCACAGCCGCGCCGCAGCCGAATGTCTTGAACTTTACATCCCGGATGATCTGGTTTTCATCAATATCGAGATAGATTCTCATGATATCCCCGCACTTTGCATTTCCCACTGTTCCTACGCCGCTGGCGTTCTCAATCTCTCCTACATTTCTCGGATGCTGAAAATGGTCCATCACTTTCTCTGTATACATATCCTAATTCCTCCTGTATCTGTTTTTTATTTATTTTCTTTTGCCTGTTTTCTGACAAAATCTTCATAAAGCGGTGACATTCCCCGCAGATTTTCTACGATCTCCTTTAAGCAGTCCACCACATAATCCAGATCCTCTCTTGTGGTCTCCTCTCCCAGAGTCATCCGCAGCGACCCGTGAGCGATCTCATGAGGCAGGCCGATTGCCAGGAGCACATGGGACGGATCCAGAGATCCGGATGTGCAGGCTGACCCGCTGGACGCGCAGATCCCTTTCATATCCAGCATGATAAGGAGGGATTCTCCCTCTATAAACTGGAAGCTGAAATTTACGTTATTGGGGAGCCGCTTCTCCCGGTCGCCGTTTAAACGGCAGTACGGAATCTCTTTTTCTATTCTCTCGATCAGGTAATCCCTGAGTTCAGTTTCTTTTTCCGCGCGCTCTTTCATGGAAGCGGCCGCAAGTTCCACTGCTTTTCCAAGTCCTACGATCCCCGGCACATTTTCCGTCCCGGCACGGCGCTTCCGCTCCTGAGCGCCTCCGTGGATGAAAGAACGGATCTTCACGCCTTTGCGGATATAAAGGAAACCGATTCCCTTGGGCCCGTTCAGCTTGTGTCCGCTTGCGCTTAACATGTCAATGCAGCACTCGTCCACATGGATCGGGACCTGGCAGAACGCCTGAACCGCGTCCGTGTGGAACAGGACGCCATGTTCACGGGCGATTTTCCCGATCTCGGCAATCGGCTCCACGGTTCCTATCTCATTGTTCGCGAACATAATAGAGATCAGGATCGTATCCGGCCGGATCGCCGCCTCCACTGCCTTGGGATCAACCAGGCCGTTTTCATCCACATCTAAATACGTCACCTCATACCCGCGTTTTTCAAGATACTCACATGTGTGAAGGATGGCATGATGTTCGATCCTGCTGGTAATAATATGTTTCCCCTTTGAGGCATAGGCCTCCGCCGTCGCGATCAGCGCCCAGTTGTCAGATTCCGTTCCGCCCGCGGTAAAATAGATCTCATTCGCCTTTGCCCCCAGGACGCCTGCAATCAGCTCTCTCTGCTTCGCGATCACTTCTTTATTTGCCGCAGCGAATCCGTACACGCTGGACGGATTGCCGTAATGCTCTGTAAAATATGGCAGCATTGCCTCCACAGCCTGGGGGGCTGTTTTTGTCGTTGCCGCGTTGTCAAGATAAATCAGTTTTTCCATATCTGCCTCCGTATATCATTTCATTAGTTTTTGCATTTTGTCCGGTCTGCGTCTGACGCGCATTTCTTCCGGCTCTCTTCCACAAGCTGATCCAGACTGATCTCATCCACAGTCCGGGTGATGCTCTCATTGATCCGCTTCCAGACATATTTTGTCACACAGCTGTCAGCGGCTTTGCATCCGCCCTCCGGATCCAGTCCGGGACAGTCCACAGGCTCCAGGCTTCCCTCAAGGGCGCGCAGCACGTCGCCCACTGATATCTCCTTTGTGTCCTTTGCCAGGACATAACCGCCTCCGGCTCCCCGGATGCTCCTGACCAGCCCTGCCTTTTTCAGAAGGGACATCAGCTGCTCCAGATAGCGTTCTGAGAGGTCCTGGCGCACGGATATGCTTGTGATCGAAACCGGGCCGTCCCCGCTGTACTGTGCCAGATCAATCAGCGCGCGGAGACCGTATCTCCCTTTTGTTGAAAGTTTCATCTTTCCCGACCTTCCTGCGGTATATTCCCCATAATGCCGTTCTGTTAAAGACACGCTCATCAAAACGGGATATCCCGCCATATTTCCTAGTAATTTACTGGGATTTCTTTTGTAGAATATCACTTCCCTTATGTTCTGTCAACCCGTGAATTCACATATGCTGTAAAAAGTATGCTTTCCATCTGCCGGAAATATACCCGTTCCGGCAAGTCATGAGGTGATCACTATGTCGTCAAAACACATTCTTCTGCGGGGAGCCATGATCCTGACCGCCGCCGGGCTGATCTCCCGGCTTATGGGATTCTTCTTCCGCATATTCTTAAGTCACGCGTTCGGGGAGGAAAACGTAGGACTCTATCAGCTTATTTTCCCGGTCTACACCCTCTGTCTCTCTGTGAGCACAGCCGGTCTTCAGACAGCCGTCTCGCGCATGACCGCTGCAAAGGCATCTGTAGGGAAAATAAAGGAGGCCAGAAGCGTGTTATATCTCGCTCTTGGCCTCACACTCATCCTGTCATTTGCCGAAGTGATTCTTGTCCAGCAGAACGCGGACCGAATCGCCGCCTCCTTTCTCGGCGACCCGCGCTGCGAGGAAATGCTCCTGATCATTTCCTACGCTCTGCCCTGGGCTGCGGTCCACAGCTGTATCTGCGGATACAGTCTGGGCCTGCAGAAGACGGAACTCCCCGCCATAAGTCAGCTGATCGAACAGACCGGGCGCATCCTGTTCGTGCTGTTCCTTTTCTCCATATTAAAAAAATCCGGCCGGGAGCCTTCCATTCAGCTGGCCGCGTCCGGCATCGTCGCCGGGGAGATGTTCTCCGCCCTTTTTTCCCTTAAGTTCCTGACCCGCCATAATTCCATCATAGGGAAACATCATAAGAACACTCCAAAAACTGCCTTTCTCTCCCTCGCGGCCGGGAAGCTTTCCACAGGGCGCCGTATGTTTGCAGAGCTCCTCGGTCTCTCCCTGCCTCTGACCGCTAACCGCGTCACGGTGACTCTTCTCCAGAGTATTGAGGCCGCCTCTATCCCGGCCTGCCTGAAACTCTATGGAATGAGCGGAAGCGAAGCCTTAAGTCTCTACGGTGTTCTCACCGGCATGGCCATGCCCTGCATCCTCTTCCCTTCCGCCATCACAGGGTCCGTGGGGACCGTCCTTATGCCTGCTGTCAGCGCGACCCAGGCTTCCGGCAGCCGGTCAGGCATTGTGAACCTCCTAAAAAAGGCTGTCGGGAGCTGCCTGATCCTTGGCCTGGCCTGCTGTCTGTTCTTCCTAATCTTTGGGAACCTTATCGGCCGCATTCTGTTCCACAGCAGTTCCGCAGGGAAATTTATCCTGACCCTTGCGTGGATCTGCCCGTTTCTCTACACAAATACAGCCCTTACAAGCGCAATCAACGGACTGGGGAAGACAGCACACACCTTTCTCATCAGTACAACCGGGCTGCTCGTCCGTATCGCAGGCGTATTCCTGGCAATCCCAGCATACGGAATCCAGGGCTACCTCTGGGGACTGCTTGTCAGCCAGCTCGTTGTATCAGTCCTGTCTGTCCTTGTTCTGCTCACTGCAGCGTGGAAAGAAAGGCCTTCACAAGAACCGGATTTACATACAGCTCCAGAATGATCCCCACTGCCATGCACAGCAAAACGAACAGTGTTTTCTGACGGTTCCAGCTTCCCTGGGAAGGCGCGAAGCAATACCAGAGCAGCACCAGGTAAGCTGGAATATAGAGCAGAAACTGAGGGAACAGTCCCGCCATACACAAAAGGCTTCCTTTGATTCCCATATTCAATACAGCCGCAGAAATCAAAATACCGCCCGAAGCCCCTGCCCACACAAGAAACAAGGCAGCCGCGGCCCTGCGTGCCTTTGTGAATGAAAGTCCGCCAAGCACAAGGAAAGGAAGCGCCCGCAGCCTCAGAAGATACCACAGATACTCCCTCACATCAACCTGAACCGTGCGGAACTGATTCAGGAAGTAATCGCTGAATATTCCAGGTTCAGCCATATAGTTCTTCGCGGCAAAATTCACATAAAGAATGCCGAGCAGAAATCCCGGCATAAAGAAAGCGAGCAGCTGCTTTCTTGTATGAAATATCCTCATAGCTCCTCCTCATACTCCTGTGTGATATTTCATTATATGCCGGGACTGTCCGATTATTCTTTATACTTCACAGCGTAAGCCATAAGAGATGCCACTGTCTTCGAATCCTCGATCTCTCCTGTCAGAATCTTCTCCTTTAATTCATCCAGGGAATATGCTTTAAGATCAATAAATTCATCCTCATCCAAATGCTGTTTTGACGGTATCAGGTCCTTTGCCACATAGACCTCAATCCGTTCATTACAGAAAGCAACCGTTGTCCGAAGTGTGATCAGCCACTCCAGGTTCTCGCTCCTGTAGCCGGTCTCCTCCTCCAGTTCTCTTGACGCGCAGTCTCTTCCCGGTTCATCCTCCGCGTCCAGCGCTCCCGCCGGGATCTCCAGTGTATACCGGTCCAGCGCGTTGCGGTATTGGCGTACCATAAGTATCTTCCCGTCTTCTGTCACCGGCACTACAGCTGCAGCACCTTTGTGCTTAATAAAATCCCAGATCACCGTGTGATCCCCGTTAATTTCCATCGTATCCTGATAGAAATCTATGATTTTTCCTTTAAATTTCAATTCTCTTTTCAGACGTTTGATCTGCTCACTCATCTTATTTCTCCTTCCCCTAACAAATCAAAGCCCCCGCGGCAGCCGTCGGCCGGACACGCCTGCATGTCCGCCTGGCCCGCTGCCCGAAGGAATAAAAATGGCCCTCGTCTTTCGACAAGGGCCGGTCATTCTCTGCTGTTATGATCTATTGCTATTTCGCGTAATCTGTTGCCCGTGACTCACGGATAACATTTACTTTAATCTGTCCGGGATACTCCAGCTCGAACTCAATCTGTTTTGCGATATCCCTGGCCAAAAGCACCATATCATCATCAGATACCTGATCTGGAACTACCATAACACGAATCTCTCTGCCTGCCTGTACGGCAAAAGACTTATCCACACCTTTAAACTGGTTGGTTATCTCTTCTAACTGTTTCAATCTGTTTGTATATGTTTCGATGGTTTCTCGTCTTGCGCCCGGTCTGGCCGCTGAAATTGTATCAGCTGCCTGCACTACACAGGCCACAAGCGTCTGCGGCTCCACATCTCCGTGATGCGCTTCCACAGCATTAATAATGGTTGCGGACTCTTTATATTTCCTACAGAGATCCACACCAATCTGGATATGTGACCCTTCTACATCATGGTCGATCGATTTTCCTATATCATGAAGAAGTCCGGCGCGTTTCGCCATTCTGACGTCAATACCGATCTCACCTGCAAGAAGTCCCGCAAGCTGAGCCACTTCAATAGAATGCTTCAGAGCGTTCTGCCCGTAGCTCGTTCTGAACTTCATACGGCCAAGGAGACGGAGCAGTTCCGGATGAATCCCCGTCACTCCAACTTCGAGCGCCGCGGCCTCTCCTTCTTCTCTGATCATCGTATCGACTTCTTTCTGCGCCTTCTCTACCATCTCTTCAATTCTGGCCGGATGGATCCGCCCATCCACGATCAGCCGCTCAAGGGCGATCCTCGCAACCTCACGGCGGATCGGATCAAATCCGGATAAAACAACCGCTTCCGGTGTATCGTCAATAATCAGTTCAACGCCGGTGAGTGTCTCAAGCGTCCGGATATTCCTTCCTTCGCGCCCGATAATGCGTCCTTTCATCTCATCACTGGGGAGCTGTACAACGGAAATCGTCGTCTCAGCCACATGGTCCGCAGCACATCTCTGGATAGCGTTGACAACATATTCCTTTGCCTTTTTATCCGCTTCTTCCTTAGCCTGCGCTTCCAGTTCTCTGACCATCTTTGCAGTGTCATGTTTGACATCTTGTTCAACAGTTTTTAACAGATATTCTTTTGCCTGTTCGGAGGTAAGTCCTGAGATTCGTTCCAGTTCCTGTACACGTTTCTGACTCAGCTCTTCTACCTTAGCTTCCCGCTGTCGGAGTTGTTCTTCCTTTGCTGTCAGCTTTGACTCCCTGTGTTCAAGGGCGTCTGAGCGCTTGTCAGCCGCCTCCTCTTTCGCGAGGACACGCTTCTCATAGCGCTGCAGCTCAGCTCTTCTTTCCTTTGTCTCCTTCTCAAGATCATTCTTCGTCCTGATGGATTCCTCTTTCACTTCCAGAAGAGCTTCCTTTTTCGTTGTCTCAGCACTCTTTACAGCATCGTCGATAATTTCTCTCGCTTTAGCTTCCGCATTTCCAATCTTGCTCTCAGCATTTTTCTTCAGATTGGAAATCGTCACAAAGTAAGAAATCACCATCCCAACTATCAAAGCGAGGGCCGCGGCAATTATAGTCCATACTAATTGCACAGGAGCACCTCCTTATTCAGTTTTCATTGTACATATTACTTAAATACAACAGTTAAATTTTATACTGTTTTCACAACAATGTCAAGCATTCATGTTGTAATTTTGTATCACATGACGGACAGTATCATAACAGAATCCTTTTCTGCCCAGATAGGCGTACATTTTCCGGATTCCGGCCTCATCAGCAGTGTCCGGATCAAACCTTTTTTTCCTGAGAAGAACCCTTACCGCTTCCTCTTCTCCATCCGCCTCATCCTCTTCCGAACATATCTCAAACGCGCGGCTGATCTGGTCTGATGTAAGCCCTTTCTTAAGCAGAGCCGCCCTGATCTCCTTCCTGCTCTTCGTCCCCTGCCTGCTCCTGACAAAGTTCTCCGCATACCGATCATCGTTCAGATAGCCAAAGGACTTCACATACGCCACCGCCGCGTCCACCGCATCCGGAGGGTAAAGCCCCTGCCTTAACTTCTCCCGCAGCGCCGCCTCCGTGCGGTCCATATCTTCCAGCAGATGCATGGCCCGCATCTTTGCACGCTTGTGAATTACTTCGACACGTATTTTTTCCACGATTTCTCCAGTGACCTCTTCTCCCTCGCGTATGCCGAACCTTTTCAGTTCTCCCTTGTAGAGAACGAATACAAAGTTTCCGTCCAGATACACTTTGAACTTCGTCTTCGTACAGCTCTCTACCTTTGTGACAATCATTCTTTTCTGCCGCCCTTAAGGGAGAATTCACTGGCAGAAGCTTCCTTTTCACCGCTTTTCACCGCGCTGTCCTTTGCCGTATTCTTCCCTGCGTCTTTTGCCGCTATTTTGGCGGAATCCTTCTGGGTTCCCTTTCCTGCCGCCTTTCCGCTGTCGCTGCCGCTGTTGTCCGCCGCGCCTTCTCCCTCATCGGAAAGGTGGTAATATGCGCGCACTTTGCGGTCCAGTTCTTCCATCACTTCCGGGTGGCTCTCCAGATACGACTTCGCATTCTCACGGCCCTGGCCGATCTTCTCTCCTTCATACGCGTACCATGCGCCGCTCTTCTTCACCAGGTCAATGCTTGTGGCAAGATCCAGGATGTCTCCTGCTTTTGAGATGCCCTTGCCGAACATAATATCAAATTCCGCCTCTTTAAACGGAGGTGCGATCTTATTCTTCACAATCTTGATCCGGGTACGGTTTCCAACCATCTCGCCGCTCTGCTTGAGCGTCTCAATCCTTCTTACGTCCATACGCACGGAAGCGTAGAACTTCAGCGCGCGCCCGCCCGTCGTCGTCTCCGGATTTCCAAACATAACGCCCACTTTCTCACGGAGCTGATTAATAAAGATCACCACACAGTTGGACTTGCTGATCACAGGCGTCAGCTTTCGAAGCGCCTGGGACATAAGCCTCGCCTGAAGTCCCACGTGACTGTCTCCCATATCTCCCTCAATCTCCTGTTTTGGTACGAGAGCCGCAACAGAGTCGATAACAATGATATCAATCGCGCCGGAGCGCACCATCGTCTCCGCAATCTCCAGCGCCTGATCCCCGCTGTCCGGCTGGGAAATATAAAGTTCGTCGATATCCACTCCTATATTCTTCGCATACACAGGGTCCATCGCATGCTCCGCGTCAATGAATCCCGCGATCCCGCCTCTCTTCTGTACCTCCGCAATCATATGAAGCGCCACCGTAGTCTTACCGCTGGACTCCGGTCCATATATCTCAATCACACGGCCCTTCGGAACTCCGCCAAGTCCAAGCGCAAGGTCAAGGCTTAAACACCCTGTGGGCACAGTCTCCACAGCGACATGAGCGCTGGAGTCCCCCAGCTTCATAACCGCTCCCTTTCCAAAATCCTTCTCAAGTTTGGCGATCGCCGCATCTAACGCTTTCTTCTTCTCTTCACTTACTGCCATATCCAAATCTCCTTTTCTCGTATCGAACAGTTGTTCGCATCTGGTTACTATAGTATTACACCCGGCGCCGATTGTCAACAATAATTTTCCATGGAAATCCACTGAAACAGGCCGGCCAGGATACGCCGGAACGCCTGTCAGGAACAGAAACTGTTTCACCGTAACAGACCAGCCGTCAGGGATAGCGCGGGCTGAGCTGTATCGTCTTACCTGCAGTGATGGAGACAGGATAACATATAGCGGGGGAGAAAACAAGAAAATGACAGGAATCATTGCTTTTTACAGCTATAAAGTTCACTAACTTCCGCAGGCAAAACGTCCGAAAACAGAGGCTATTTCTGAGACGTATTCTGCGGGGATGAAGGATGGCTCTGGATTCCGCTCCAGGGATATAAGTGAAACTAAGAGTTCCAGTGACGGACTAAATGCAAGGACTGACGGTGGA
>CALWTQ010000011.1 GCA_944384505.1 uncultured Mediterraneibacter sp. | reverse complement strand
ACGGCTGTCCCCTTTCACAGAATACGTATCGCAAACTATCCGCTCCGCTTCCGGACACATTTCGTCGGGAACTGTTAGTGCGCTAAATAGCTGTTAAAGTGATTTGTTATATAATGATCCGAAGATATTTCGTATTGGAAAAGCACAGAATTCTCCATTTTTTCATAAACTATATCAAATGTGCTGAGAGGTGCCGTCTTGCAGTCATTTCCTAATCCACTGACCCCTTCGGAAGAAAAGTATTACATTCAGAGATACACAGAGGGAGACCTCGAAGCAAAACATATCCTGATCGAACGGAATTTAAGGCTAGTGGCACATGTGCTGAAGAAATATCAAAATCTGGAGGAGGACTCCGAAGACCTCCTCTCCATAGGAACCATAGGTCTTATAAAGGCAGTGGTCACATTTAATCCTGATAAGGGCAACCGCCTTGCTGCTTATGCCTCGCGATGCATTGAAAATGAGATACTTATGCATCTGCGTTCTAAGAAAAAAGCCGCAAAAGAAATCTCTCTCTACGAACCTATCGGTACAGACCGGGAAGGCAATGAAATCCGGCTCTATGATATTATCGAAGCAGAGGAAATTGATGTGTCTGAGAAAATCTATCTAAAGGAAAATATACAGAAACTCTATGAAAAAGTTGAAAACGAGCTTTCTATCAGAGAAAAGCTCGTTTTAAAAATGCGATATGGTCTTTATAGCGGAGAAGAATACACTCAGCGGGAAATTGCCAGTCAGCTCGGTATTTCCCGCTCTTATGTCTCCCGGATCGAAAAAAGCGCTGTTGAAAAGCTCCGGAAGAATTTTCAGGAAGAAGCCGCCCCTTCTAACGTCTGCACCCGGGACAGCAGGTCTATCTGAAAAATAGCCGCTGATTTTAATGGTTGAAAATAAAACTGCCCGTCTGGAACGGACAGTTTTATTTTCCATATTATCTTCTGTTCTCCAGAGCGCTCAGTCTCCGGCACAAAAGCAGGTCCAGAATTTACTCCTGCGGGCCTGCGGCAACAAGTGCTTTTCCAAGCTCGTTGCTCTCGTATTTCTTGAAGTTCTTAATGAATCTTGCAGCCAGATCTTTTGCCTTTGTCTCCCACTCGGAAGCGTCAGCATATGTGTCGCGCGGATCAAGAATTGCAGGATCTACGCCCGGCAGCTCTGTCGGAACCTCGAAGTTAAAGTACGGGATCTTCTTTGTCGGGGCTTTCTCAATGGATCCGTCCAGGATCGCGTCAATAATGCCGCGTGTATCTTTGATGGAGATACGTTTTCCTGTACCATTCCATCCTGTATTTACAAGGTATGCTTTCGCACCGCTTGCTTTCATCCTCTTAACAAGCTCCTCAGCATATTTCGTCGGATGCAGCTCAAGGAACGCCTGTCCGAAGCATGCGGAGAATGTCGGTGTCGGCTCTGTGATTCCACGCTCTGTTCCTGCAAGTTTTGCTGTAAATCCGGACAGGAAGTAATACTCTGTCTGCTCCGGTGTAAGAACAGATACCGGCGGAAGTACACCAAACGCGTCAGCTGACAGGAAGATTACATTCTTCGCCGCCGGAGCTGCGGAAATCGGGCGAACAATCTTCTCAATATGATCAATCGGATAAGACACACGTGTGTTCTCTGTTACGCTTCTGTCTGTAAAATCGATATGGCCCTCTGCGTCCAGAGTAACATTCTCAAGAAGAGCGTCTCTCTTAATTGCGTTATAGATATCCGGCTCGGAATCTTTGTCAAGGTCGATTACTTTTGCATAGCATCCACCCTCAAAGTTAAATACTCCGTTGTCATCCCATCCGTGCTCGTCATCACCGATCAGAAGTCTCTTCGGATCTGTGGAAAGCGTTGTCTTTCCTGTTCCGGAAAGCCCGAAGAAGATCGCTGTATTCTCACCGTTCATATCTGTGTTTGCGGAGCAGTGCATGGAAGCGATGCCCTTAAGCGGCAGATAGTAGTTCATCATAGAGAACATACCCTTCTTCATCTCTCCGCCGTACCATGTGTTTACGATAACCTGCTCGCGGCTTGTAATGTTGAACATAACCGCTGTCTCAGAGTTCAGTCCCAGCTCTTTGTAGTTCTCAACTTTTGCCTTGGACGCATTATATACAACGAAGTCCGGCTCAAAGTTCTCCAGCTCCTCAGCTGTCGGCTGGATGAACATATTTGTAACGAAGTGAGCCTGCCATGCCACTTCCACGATGAAACGGATCGCCATACGTGTATCTTTATTCGCTCCGCAGAATGCATCTACAACGAAAAGTCTCTTATTGGAGAGCTCTTTTTTTGCAATTTCCTTTACAGCATCCCATGCTTCCTGGCTTGCCGGATGGTTGTCGTTCTTATACTCATCAGACGTCCACCATACAGTGTCCCTGGAATTTTCATCCATTACGATATACTTGTCTTTCGGGGAACGACCTGTGTAAATACCTGTCATAACATTAACAGCGCCGAGTTCACTGACCTGTCCTTTGTCATAGCCTTCCAGATTCGGATTTGTCTCCTCTTCAAACAATGTCTCATAAGAAGGATTATATACGATTTCTGTAGTTCCTGTAATCCCGTACTGAGTTAAATCAATCTTTGACATGTTACGCTCTACCTCTTTCTTTCTATAGTATTAATATCAGACATGCCGAAGCGCTTCCTGATATCGGCACATTTTCCATTATACAGAAGAATTGACAAAAAATCAACAATAATCTTTCTCATTTTTCACCTTTTTTGAAAGTTCCTATGTATTTCAATTCATACATCTCTTTTTAAAAACGGAATTGTGCAAGACAGTATTTAAAAAATGCAGGATCCACGTTAAAATCCTGCATTTTTGTCTATCTATATCCCAAGTATCTCTTTCACTGTATCCTTCATGCAGTCCGCGTCACATTCGCGTGTGTGCCTGATTTGCGCACTGCGTATCTCTTCCACGGCCTTTGGCACATTCGTGCACGAGATCCGGCTCAGCTCATCCACCAGATCAAACTCGTCAGCCGATGCATATTTCTGGTCGATCGCTGTCATTACACTGTGGATAAATTTGTACGGGCTCGCTGTGGATGCAATAAGGCATTTCTTTTCATCCTTACTTTCTGTACGGTATTTTGCACATACAGCTGCCGCCACAGAAGTATGGGGATCCATCACATATCCTGTTTTCTCATAGGTGCTGCGGATCGTCGCGCTGCACTCCTCCTCTGTCGCGAACCCGCCGGCGAAATCATTCAGCCGGGCGCGCATCTGCGGCGTAATCTCATACACGCCTTTCTCTTTAAGCTGTGTCATAAGTTCCCTGTCCTTCTGAGCGTCTTCATCTGCGATCGCATAGATCAGGCGCTCCAGGTTGCTGGAGATCAGGATGTCCATGGACGGAGATGACGTAAGGATGAATTCTCTGTTCCTGTCATAAACGCCGGTCTGGAAGAAATCAAAAAGCACCTTATTTTCATTGGATGCGCAAATCAGCTTCGCGATCGGCACTCCCATCTGCTTTGCATAGTATGCGGCGAGAATATTTCCGAAATTTCCGGTCGGCACAGTTACATTGATCTCCTCGCCTGACGTAATCTCTTCATTTTCAAGCAGCTTTGCGTATGCGTATACATAATATACAACCTGGGGTACGAGGCGTCCGATATTGATGGAATTGGCGGAAGAAAACTGATATCCTTTGTCTGCCAGCTCTCTCTCCAGCTCCTTGTCCTCAAAGATCGCTTTTACGCCGTTCTGGGCATTATCAAAGTTTCCGTGGATCGCAACAACTGATGTGTTGTCCCCTTTCTGAGTCACCATCTGAAGCTCCTGAATCCGGCTTACGCCTCCCTTCGGATAAAACACAATGATCTTTGTTCCCGGAACATCCGCAAATCCGGCCAGAGCCGCCTTGCCTGTGTCTCCTGATGTAGCTGTAAGAATCACAATCTCATTTGTCACATGATTCTTCTTTGCCGCTGTGGTAAGCAGGTGCGGCAGAATGGAAAGCGCCATATCCTTAAAGGCAATCGTTGCACCGTGGAACAGCTCCAGATGATAAGCATCGCCTACCTTTACAAGCGGAGCGATCAGTTCTGTATCAAACTTGGAGTCATAAGCATGACTGATGCAGTTCTTAAGCTCCTCCTCAGTAAAATCCGTAAGGAACTGTTTCATCACTGCGTACGCTGTCTCCTGGTAGGACATTCCCTTTAACTCTTCCATCGTCACATCAAGCTTCGGAATATATTCCGGCACAAACAGACCTCCGTCATCGGCAAGTCCTTTCAAAATCGCCTCTGACGCGGTTACTTTCTTTTCTGTATTCCTCGTACTGTTGTATAATAGATTCATTTCTTTACCCTCTTTTGACTGGCCCCGGCTTGCTTTCCGCTCCGGCAGGCCGATTTATAGTTTCTCCAGGCTGCACTTCTCCTGGCGCCTGCAATGAAGTTATTGTAACACAGGCCGCCCGCCCATGCAATCCTCCATCTGCGCAAAACTGCTGTCTGCGCCAGACCGCAGCCGCCCGCGTAAATCACCGGACTGCTGTGCGGAGCCTATACGCTCTCCCTCTTTCTCCTGCCGCTTAATGCGATAGCGGCCACGCCGCACACTGCCATTAGAAGCGGATAAACCAGATACGGAATTATATCAAATGACGTCAGACCGGTCAGTGTGGCTGCGGAGAGCAGCTGGGCTCCATATGGGATCATCCCCTGTCCCACTGACGTATACATATCCAGCAGGGAAGCAGATCTCTTGGGATCTACTCCGTACTCGTCGCTGATCTCCTTCGCAATCGGGCCGGCCATGACAATCGCCACCGTATTGTTTGCCGTACACATATCCACCAGAAGGGCCAGAAGAGCGATCCCAGCCTGAGCTCCCCGCTTCCCCCTGATCCGGCTTTTAATCAGGTCCAGGATATACTGGATCCCCCCGTTGGCCTTTACCAGGGAGACAATGCACGCCACAATAATAGATATTACTGTAATATCGTACATAGACATCACGCCGTCCCCCACCACGGTAAACATCTCCGACAGCACAATATTCCCTGTGCTTACCCCCACGGCAAGGGAGATTACGGTTCCGCCGATCAGAACAAGGAACACGTTAATTCCGATCAGAGCTCCCACAAGGACAACAAGATACGGGAAGACCTCCAGAAGACTATAGTCCGGAGCTTCGTTCATTGCAAAGCTCGATCCTCTTGTAATGTACCAGAAGAAAATCATTGTAATCACAGCGGCCGGCAGGACAATCAGGAAATTTGCCCTGAACTTATCCTTCATATCGCAGCCCTGGGTTTTTACAGCGGCAATTGTCGTATCGGAGATCATTGACAGGTTATCGCCGAACATTGCGCCGCACACAACTGCGGCAATGCACACCGCCATAGGGAATCCGGTCTGATCGCTGATTCCAACGGCGATGGGCGCCAGTGTCGAAATCGTCCCCATGGATGTTCCCATAGACACAGAGATAAAGCAGCCTATAACAAACAGCCCTGCCACGGCAAAATGGGGCGGGATCAGAGACAGTCCCAGATTGACCGTGCTCTCGGCGCCGCCAGCGGCGGTCACAGCTCCGGAGAACCCTCCGGCACAGAGGAAGATCAGACACATTGTGATAATATTTTCTTCTCCAAGCCCGCCTGCAATCAGCCTTAATTTTTCCTGAAATCCTACTTTCCTGTTCTGAAGAAACGCCACGAAAAGCGCAATCAGGAAAGCCACAATGGCCGGCATTGCATAAAAGTCATTGAATACGATCCCGGCGCCCAGGAAAATTACCAGGAACACGCCGATAGGAAGAAGCGCGGAAACTTTTCCCTTGTTCTGATTCTCTTGACTCACAAATATTTCCTCCTTATCCAGCTGTTTTGCTTTGTGTTCAAAAAGGGGTGCCGCTTATGCAGCATCCCTTTTCTTCATGACAGCATCCGATCATCTCTTTATTATTTCTTTTTACTGTTTGTATAATTCACCAGCCCGCCGGCCGCAATGAGTTTCTGCATGAATTCCGGGAAGGGCTGTCCTTTGAATTCCATTCCTTTTGTGCGGTCATAAATCATGCCGCTGTCGAAATCCACTTCCACCTCATCGCCATTCTCGATATTTTTCGCCGCTTCCGGGCATTCAATAATCGGAAGTCCGATATTAATCGCATTTCGGAAGAAAATCCTCGCGAATGTCTCCGCGATGATGCAGCTTACGCCAGCTGTCTTTAAGCACAGCGGCGCATGCTCCCTGGAAGATCCGCATCCGAAATTCTTGTTGGCTACGATCATATCGCCCGGCTGTACTTTGTTTACAAATTCCGGGTCAATATCAACCATGGCATGGCTGGCCAGTTCCTGCGGATCAAAGGAGTTCAGATATCTTGCAGGAATGATTACATCTGTATCCACGTTGTCTCCGTATTTAAAAACATGTCCTTTCGCTTTCATCACATCTCACCCACTTTCTCAGGATTCGCAATATAGCCCGCGATTGCGCTCGCCGCGGCAACCTCCGGGGACGCCAGGTAAATCAGGGAGTCTACATGTCCCATACGGCCCACAAAGTTTCTGTTCGTTGTGGACACGCACTTTTCTCCCGCTGCAAGGACGCCCATATGTCCGCCCATGCACGGTCCGCAGCTCGGTGTATTCACCGCGCATCCCGCGTCCACAAAGATATCCAGAAGGCCTTCCTTAATGCACTGTTTATAGATGTTCTGAGTTGCCGGGATTACCATTACTCTTACATCCGGATGTACCTTGTGACCTTTGAGGATAGCAGCCGCTCTGCGCATATCTTCTATACGGCCGTTTGTGCAGGATCCGATCACAACCTGATCGATCTTGATAGGCTCCATTGCCTCTACCTCGTCAATGGTCTTTGCATTTCCCGGAAGATGTGGGAAAGCTACGGTCGGGCGTACCTCTGACAGGTCGATATTTACAACTTCATCGTACTCAGCATCCTCATCGGCCTCGTAGATCGTATAAGGTTTATCAGAATGTTCATTTATATACGCAAGCGCTTTCTCATCCACAGGGAAAATTCCGTTCTTTCCGCCGGCCTCAATCGCCATATTGGCGATGGTGAATCTGTCGTCCATAGAAAGATTCGCAATTCCGTCTCCCGTAAACTCGATAGATTTGTACAGAGCGCCATCCACGCCGATCATGCCGATCAGGTGGATCATAATGTCTTTGCCGCTTACATACCTGCCCGGAGCTCCTGTGAGCACAACCTTGATAGCGCTGGGAACCTTGAACCAAAGCTCTCCTGTCGCCATTCCGGTAGCAATATCTGTCGTTCCTACTCCTGTAGAAAACGCGCCAAGAGCGCCATAAGTACAAGTATGAGAATCTGCACCGATCACGCACTCGCCCGCTGTCACTACGCCGGCCTCCGGAAGGATCGCGTGCTCAACGCCGGACTTGCCCTGTTCAAAATACCATTTCAGTCCCTGCTCTTTCGCAAACTCACGAATCGCTTTGGAATTTTCCGCTGATTTAATGTCTTTGTTCGGGGTGAAATGATCCGCTACGAGCACCACCTTATCTTTGTCAAACACCTTGTCTGACATCTGTCTTATAATCGGCAGCGCCATAGGCCCGGTGATATCATTCGCCATTACTATGTCAAGCTTTGCTTCGATCAGCTGGCCAGCCTCCACAGAGTCAAGCCCTGCGTGTGCGGCCAGGATCTTCTGTGTCATTGTCATTCCCATGGGGAAAACCTCCTTTTGTGAAAATTTTGTGATTGGGGACGTAGTCATTTCGGAAATGACTACGTCCCCAATCAAGAATAGCCCTGTCCCTTTTCTTATTTTTTCGCGATATATCCCTTCGCTGTCAGTGCCTCCGCGCAAAGAACCGCGCCGCCTGCCGCGCCTCTGACTGTGTTATGGGACAGTCCAATGAACTTAAAGTCATACATACTGTCCTCGCGGAGACGTCCGATAGATACTCCCATTCCGTTCTCATAATCTACATCCAGAGTTACCTGCGGACGGTTGTCCTCCTCCAGATACTGGATGAACTGCTTCGGAGCACTGGGAAGCTCTGCCTCCTGCGGGAATCCCTTGAAGTTTACCAGCTTTTCGATAAGCTGTTCTTTCGTCGGCTTCTTCTCAAAGTTGATAAATACAGCCGCAGTATGTCCGTTTAATACCGGTACACGAACGCACTGACAGGTAATCTTCGGAATCTCTGCCTTTACAATCTGCCCGTTCTCCACCTTTCCAAGAACTCTCAGCGGCTCCTGCTCGCTCTTTTCCTCTTCACCGCCGATGAACGGAATGATATTTCCTACCATCTCCGGCCAGTCCTTGAATGTCTTGCCCGCTCCGGAGATCGCCTGATATGTTGTCACAACCAGCTCTTTCGGCCCGAACTCTTTCCACGCTGCCAGACACGGTGCATAGCTCTGGATAGAGCAGTTCGGTTTTACCGCGATGAATCCGCGGGTTGTTCCCAGACGTTTCTTCTGATCCGGAATCACGTCAAAATGGTCTGCATTGATCTCCGGCACAACCATCGGAACGTCCGGCGTCCAGCGGTGCGCGCTGTTATTGGACACAACCGGAGTCTCCGTTTTTGCATATGCTTCCTCGATGGCCTTGATCTCTTCCTTGCTCATGTCCACCGCGCTGAATACGAAATCAACTGTGGACGCCACATGCTCAACATCATTTACATTGAGCACCGTCAGTTTTTTCACCGCCTCCGGCATAGGAGTATCCATTTTCCAGCGATCTCCCACTGCCTCTTCATATGTTTTTCCTGCGGAACGCGGGCTGGCCGCAACTGTCACCACTTCAAACCAGGGATGATTTTCCAGCAGGGCGATAAATCTCTGTCCTACCATACCTGTTGCTCCCAGGATTCCAACTTTTAATTTCTGATCCATTTTTCAATCTCCTTTTCTGTCTGTTCTTTTAATCACAAAATGTCTCCGGCCTTTTCCGGCTATAGCTGAGCTGACCGCATTTTTTACCCAGCTTCTTTACACCGGCTTCCCGGAAGCGTCCGGCTCAGAAGCGAGGTATTCTTCTTCCGCCCTGATCACCTTCTCCATAGCCGCCTTTCCCGGCGCGCCGATAGTATTTCGCATTTCCACGCATGTTTTCATGCTGATGGCGTCATAAATGTCTTCCTCAAACACCGGGGAAATAGCCTTAAACTCCTCCAGGCTCATATCGTCCAGCGCAATCTTTTTCTCTATGCAGTATAAAACAAGTCTTCCCACAATTCCGTGAGCATCGCGGAAAGGCACTCCGTGATTTACCAGATAGTCCGCTGCGTCTGTCGCGTTGGTAAATCCGTGTTTCGCGCTCTCCTCCATGCGGTCCGAGTTGAATTTCATGGTTTTGAGCATGCCGGTAAATAGTGCCAGACATCCTTTTGTCGTGTCAATTGCATCGAAAACCGGCTCTTTATCTTCCTGCATATCTTTATTATATGCGAGTGGGATTCCTTTCATCGTGGTGAGAAGCGACATGAGCGCGCCGTACACTCTTCCGGTCTTGCCCCGCACAAGTTCTGCAATGTCAGGATTCTTCTTCTGCGGCATAATACTGCTGCCCGTGCTGTACGCATCGTCAATCTCCACGAATTTATATTCATTGGAGTTCCAGATAATAACTTCCTCAGAGAATCTGCTCAGATGCATCATCACGGTGGACATTGCCGAGAGCAGCTCGATCAGGTAATCCCTGTCCGAAACCGAATCCATACTGTTGAGCGTAGGCCCGTCAAACCCGAGAAGTTCCGCCGTATACTCCCGGTCAAGGGGATAAGTTGTGCCCGCCAGCGCACCTGATCCCAGAGGGCAGAGATTCATGCGGTGATAAATGTCCTTCATCCGCGAGCGGTCACGCTTAAACATCTCAAAGTAAGCTCCCATGTGGTGGGCCAGAGTAATCGGCTGGGCTTTCTGAAGATGGGTAAATCCCGGCATATAGGTTTCCGTATGCTCCTTCATCAGCTTTAACAGCACTTCCAGAAGCTCTTTTAACAGGCTGTCCAGTTCTTCAATCTCGTCCCGCGTATAAAGCTTCATATCCAGAGCTACCTGATCATTCCGGCTGCGCCCGGTATGCAGCTTCTTCCCGGCTTCTCCGATCCGGTCGATCAGATTTGCCTCAACAAAACTGTGGATATCTTCATACTCATCCGTGATCACAAGAGCGCCGCTCTCCACATCTCTTAAGATGCCTTCAAGCCCTTCTATAATCTTGTCCTTCTCCTCTTCTGTCAGGATCTTCTGCTTCGCAAGCATGGTGACATGTGCAATACTGCCGCGAATATCCTGCGCATAGAGACGTTTGTCAAAGGAAATGGACGCATTGAAATTATACACTAATTTGTCCGTCTCTTTCGTGAAACGGCCGCCCCATAATTGTGCCATTTCTCATATCCTCTCTTTGTATTTCATTTTGCATTTCCACTTAGTTTAACACATTAAAGTGTGAAGTGTCTACTGTTTTATTTTAACTTCTTCCAAACGAAACGCAGTCTTCTTCTGCGTTTCTCTGCGCTCCCTCATGGAGAATTCACATCCGCAGTAATCCTGGCGGTACAGTCCGTACTCTTTAGACAGCTCAATAGAGCGTTTATAGCCGTTCTTCTTCTTAAAGTCAGACGCCAGATACTCAACGCCATATTCCCGTCCCAGCCGTATGCCGATCTCATTTAATTTCTTCGCGTTTTTCATCGGACTGATGCTCAGCGTTGTTGTGAAGTAATCAAATCCACCCGCCGCTGCCTGACGGGCGGCTTCCGCAAGGCGGAGTTCATAGCATTTCATACATCTTGCTCCGCCCTCTTTTAAATCTTCCATACCCTCGGCCATAGCATAAAACTTTTCTTTATCATATTTTCCTGCCAGAAATGCCACCGGATATTTAAACTTCATATCGCGTATCAATTTCTGCTGTTCCAGTATCCGTTTCGTATATTCGCTCTCCGGATAAATATTGGGATTATAATATAGAACTGTAATTTTAAAATATCTGGACAAATATTCCAGCACATAGCTGCTGCAGGGAGCGCAGCAGCTATGGATCAGAAGAGACGGAACTTTTTTCTCTTTTTCCAGCCAGTTCAAAAGTCTCTCCAGTTCTTTCTGATAATTAATATTCTGTACATTCATCCCCTGTCTTCTCCTGCGGTTATCGTTTTTGAGAACGTTTTCTCTTATGCGGGCCGCTGTTTCTAAGCGTTCCGCATTATGCATTATACATCATTACAAGTATATCCACAATACAGTCTGTTCCAAGGAGGCTTACATTGAAAAGCATCTGATGGGAAGAAATCTCTCCCCATTCCTTCCCTGTATGCATCTCATAATAATACCGCCGCTCCCGGTCTGTCCTGCGTATTTTCTCTGCCGCCTTACGGTCTGTCAGGCCATAGAGCTTTCCAATCCGTTTTTTCCGGTCCTCTTTATCCGCACAGATAAACACGTTGATACAGTCCTCCCTGTCCCTGAGCACGTAATCCGCACACCGGCCTACAATTACACAGGGGCCATTCTCCGCCAGTTTCCGTATGATTTCCGCCTGTTTGCGATACACTTCTTCATCAAATGACTGAATGTATGATGTGGCGTTAATGAAATCCATGTACATCCCCGGCGTCACCGTATAATTTGATACGAAGGTGTTCAGACTGGACTCATCCACACGCTCCGCATCCTCTTTCCGGACGCCCAGCTCCTGCGCAGCCATACTTACAAGCCTGTTGTCATACAAAGGAATCCCCAGCTTTTCAGAGAGTTTCTGCCCGATCTCATGTCCGCCGCTTCCAAACTGTCGGCCAATCGTAATAATCTTATATCCTGCCATATTGTTCCCTCCTTCCGGCATCTGTTTTTGTTTTCTACTTTTATTATACCGCCTGCATATGCAGTGATACAAGGGGAAACGCCCTTTCTTCCGCCTTCTTTAAGCACACAGAACCGGATTTTACATACACTGATTATAGATACACGAAAAGATGGGAGTGATCCTATGAATCCAATGCTGGAACTGAAACATATCAGTTATTCCTATCACACACCGGACGGAGAGACAAAAGCTCTGTCCGATATTTCATTTTCTCTCGCTCCCGGAGAATTCACTTCTGTGGTCGGCCCTTCCGGATGCGGAAAATCCACGCTCCTTTCACTGATCGCAGGACTCATGAAAGCCGAAGAAGGAGAGATGTTTTTAAATGGAACTCTGCTTACAGATAACTCAGAAAAAATCGGTTACATGCTGCAGCATGACCATTTGTTTGAATGGCGCACCGTTTACCGCAATGTTCTCCTCGGCGCGGAAATCAACAAGAAAGGCTCCCCTGCTCTGGGCAGCCGGGCCCTTGAACTTCTGAAACAATATGGACTGGAGCAGTTTGCGCACTCCAGGCCTTCCCAGCTCTCCGGCGGCATGCGCCAACGGGCGGCCCTGATCCGGACGCTTCTTCTTGATCCGGATCTTCTGCTCCTTGACGAGCCGTTCTCCGCACTGGATTACCAGACTCGTCTGACTGTCAGTGATGACATCGGACAGATCATCAGGCAGTCCGGAAAAACAGCCCTCCTCGTGACACATGATCTGTCTGAGGCTGTCAGCTTATCCGACCGGATCATCGTCCTGACAAAGAGGCCCGCATCTATTGCGCGTATCATCCCCGTCTCATTTGCACTGGAAAAGGATACTCCGCTGGAGCGCAGGAATGCCCCGGAGTTTAAGAACTATTTCAATCTGATATGGAAGGAGTTAAATCACGATGAATAAAGAAATAAGCAGCGTCTCCGGCGGACAGCAGTTGTTTTTAAACCGGCTGCGCCGTCACAGGATCATTGTGCGCACCGCCCGGATCCTGATCCTTGTGGTCTTCCTCATTCTGTGGGAAGTATGCGCCAACACGGGAATAATTGATTCCTTCATCTTCAGCAGTCCTTCACGCATCGCTTTATGCTTCTGGGGAATGGTTCTTGACCGTTCGATTTTCCTTCATATGGGAATCACACTGTATGAAACGATCGCAAGTTTTCTGCTTGTCACACTGCTCAGCATACTGACTGCAGTCCTGCTCTGGTGCAGCAGAAAGCTTTCCGAGATACTGGAGCCGTACCTCGTAGTCTTAAACAGCCTGCCGAAATCCGCTATGGCCCCCCTTCTCATCGTCTGGCTGGGAGCCACGCCGACGACAATCATCGTTGCGGGTATGTCCGTAGCCATCTTCGGAAGCATCATGAACCTGTATACCAGTTTCACCACCGTGGATCAGGAGAAGATCAAACTGATCTACACCCTGCACGGAACACGGAAACACGCGCTCCTGAAAGTTGTCCTTCCAAGTTCCGTGCCTGCTGTGATCAGCAATATGAAAGTCAATATCGGCCTGTGTCTGGTGGGAGTGGTGATCGGGGAGTTTCTGGCGGCAAGAAATGGACTGGGATATCTGATTATTTATTCCAGCCAGGTGTTGAGCTGTGCAGGCATTCTGATATAATATGATATCGTCCGTAAAACGCAGCGAGGACATGCTTTAGGCATGTCCTGCTATTTTATAAATCCGCAAACTTTTTAAAGCTCTCCTGAATCGCCGTATATTTTTCCCACGGAATATTTTTTAATATATTCTGCCTCTCCACAAATTGTTCGGCTGCCGTTCTTATCGAAAAATAAACGTCAAATTTAGCTTTCGTAATATATCTTCGTTTTGTCAGATACCGCTTCTCTTTATCAACAGAATCCACAAAGCGATTCCCCTCTCTGATAAGCTTCGCATCATAAGGCTCTTCCATCGCAATAGCATCCAACAGAAATGTTTCCATAGCCCCCGTTTCCTCAAAGGGAATTACTAAAAGCAGAAGATCAACCGTAATCTCTTTTTTCTGACCATTTTCCATAACACACGAAACCCATTCGTTATTTTTTATTTCCTGCTGTGTTTGAATATGCCTTTCTGTCATAATGTGCTGTAACTCAGCACAAAAGTCTTTTTCCGTCACTTCTTCATCTCTATCTGTCAGGATAACAACTTTGTCATACTCCTCATTATCCGCCGCAAGGCTGTTAAGCTCCATGATATATTCAAATCTGTCCTTAATCTGACTAACGCCTCCGCTCCCTCCTATGCAGAGTATCCGTTCTTCTTTTACTAATTTTCTGAATGTTTTAAATTTATTACTCAGCGGTAATCTCTCTTTTGTATCTGTCCACCCATACACCGTCCTAAGAAAATATTGCAGAAGAATAGCGTCCGTAGAGCCCTCACAAATTATAATACTTTTCATCATCTCAGCTCCAATCCCATTTCATCCTGCACTTCTACAGCCTTCTCTCCTGACAGTCTCCTGACAACGATTTTTTCTTCCTCTTTATAGAGTGTATACAATACCGTATGGCTTCTTACCTTTTCAGAGCATTTAAGCACTTTATCGATTGCTTCTTTACTATGCGACGTTAAAAATACCTGTACATTTAATCGCAAACACGTTTCCAGTATCCAGCGAAAAGTCTTGTCCATCGCAGAAGTATGGATTGCGGTTTCAAATTCATCCAAAAGCAAAATACCATTTTGAGCTTTTAATACAGCGCTCATCAAGAGAATCGCTTTTTTCATTCCATCCCCATATACATTAAGGGGAAGCGCTTCTTTATAAGATTTTGACAGTATCTTGTAAACTCCTTTTCCCGGATACCTGCTGTCATTGTCATAATTAATGCTGATAATATCTTTATCGTAATCTTTTAGTATTTCCAGCATTTCTTCATAAAGATCAGGATATTTTAAAATATCTGTGAGATACACATCCGCATCTGTATGACTGAACGCTGTAATATAAACTATATTCCCTTTGGGTTTTGACAGTAATAATTTATTATTGGACACCCCCCTGCTCTGTCCTTCATATACACAGCCTTCTGACTTCTTTTCCCCATTGATGACGATCTGAACCTTCATTTTTTTCACTGTATGGAATTGCCCATGCTCTGCCGAATCATATATCAATCCCATTATTTCCCGATACTTTTCTTCCGGCAGATCTTCCTCTGTAATTTTCGCTTTAACTCTGATATTTTCCTCAGAGGTCTGAGAAATTTCATCTTCTTTTTCGACAATATATTCTATCGTCTTATCCTCAGAATTAACATCAAACAAATCATAAAATCCCTCATAATACGAATATGAGGACATTGACGATGAACGTCTTGATATTGCTCCCCACAATTTCAAATTTGTCGGATGATCATAGCTTTTCAGCAGCTCCAATACACTTGTCTTACCGGAATTATTGTCTCCTGTCAGGATGTTGATCGATGAAAGTTTCTCTAATTGCAGTGAAGTAATTCCTCTAAATGACTTGACATCCAATTTTTTAATATATACCATCATCTTTTCCTTTCAGCTTATTTTTTCTCCAATACCGAATCCCACTGTTTATCACTCAATCTTTTTCCGTCTCTTCTTTAGCGTTTCCATTATATCATACTCTTCTGCACTTCTCTATCTTTTTCCCAATTTACAACAATAGGAAAAGCTGACAATCTCCGCGACTGCCAGCTATTCCTCTAAAATTTTCCATTCTCCTTTTCCGCCTTTTCCGTCAAACCTAATCCGCCCCTCCTGCTTTAAGGCTTTCAGCTTGTAATTTGCCCCTGACAGGCTGCACCCTAATCTGGCTGCTATCATTTTCGCCGTGATATTGGGATTTTCCCGGATCATATCCACGATCTGCTCCCGGTCCGCCTGTTTCTTCTCTCTGTAATTGAACAGGTTTCCATATTCAATCCGTACCGTTTTCCTCCCGATTTCTGCCGGAACTTCCACCATTTCTATCCCGATCGCATTGAACAGGCTGAACTCAAGTTCCATATATTCAGGATAGATGAATATTTTCTCAATATCCTCAAGCATCCCGGCTACTGTCGCTTTTTCAACCGCCTGCCCGTCTAAAAGGACTTTTTCAATATTTCTGAGGCGTTCTTCCACCACGCTGCCTTTTGCCTTTTTCTGCTCTAACTCCAGAAGTTTGTCATGTAATTCTTCCTGCTCTTTTTCCAGTTCGCTTTGCTTTTTCCTGTAAATTTTATCAGATATCACGCCCTCTAACAGTTTATCGACCAGACGGCTCATCTGCTCCCGCAGTTTATCCCTCTTTCTGTTCGCCCTCTCGATCTCCGGCTCATAATCTCTGTCTTTCAGAGAATTTCTCAGCATCCGTACCATATCCCGGATGATCTGCTCCCTGTCGATCTGGTAATGTTCTTTGCATACCCTCTCCAGGAATTGATACAGTATTTCTTCGTCCAGATGCACGTTGTCACAGCCCTCTATTTCTTCCAGTCCTACCCGTCTTAGCTGTGGTCTGTCAAACACGCCATGATTTCGTCCAGTCTCAAGATACCGTTTGCACTTCCACTCATAGATGATCTTCCCGTCTTTATACCGCCTCCTCGTCCTCCGATAATAAGGCGTGCCGCATAAACCACAGAATATCTTCCCGCTCAGATGGGATTTGCCCCGGTACTGCCCGCGCTTTTCACCATTTTTCCCGTTGACACGCACCGCCCGTTTATCAATCTCCTGATTAGCGACCTCCCACAATTCATCTGACACGGTTCTCGGCACCCTGTTTTCGTAGACATATTGTTCTTCTTCCGGCACCTTAATCGTTTTCTTCGTCTCAAAATCAAAGTGCTTCCGGTTCATTACCGCAGTACCTTTATTTAAAGGATTCCTCAGGATCCGTAAAATCGCGGAATCCGTAAACGGCTTACCGTTCCGGTTATAAATCCCGTCATTTTGCAGGATCGTTGAGATTGTCCTGCTCCCGAATCCAGCGGCGCACAGCTCATACATGCGCCGCTTGACTGCTGCCTCCTCTTCTTCTAAGACAATGCTTTTATCCGTGAGTTTCCGGTATCCGTATGTATTGGACGTCAGGATAACCGTTCCGTTATTTTTCTGGCGGTTTCTGTGGGAATTATTGATCTTCTTACTCAGTTCCCGGCTGTATTCCTCTGCCAGAATCGCCTTGATCCCCGTGATCAGGGCATCGTCCGGCGTATAGAACTTCCGCTCGATGTACATGTAAAGCCGCTTCTGCTCCGTAGACATACGGTCTACAAACAGATACCAGTCTTTTGTGTTTCGCATCAGTCTGTCCTGCGACTTGATCACAATGATATCGAACTTATCGCAGAGCAGATCTTCGTAAAGGCGATTGTACTCCGTCCGCCCTTTTGTTGTCGTTCCCGACCGGCTCTCCACATAGCTGTCCATCAGAATCCATCCATTATCCTGCACACACGCTTTCGCCTCTTCCACCTGTTTCTTCAAAGCATCAATCTGGCTCTCTTCCTCGGTACTGCATCGGGCATAGATTACCGCGCGCAGCATTATGCCCCTCCGTCTTTCCTAATCGACTGGACAAGGCGCGCCTGTTCATCCGGGCTTATGAGGTTTTGTCTTAGAAGAAGCTCCGCGAGCTTCAGCATGATTACTTTTTCCTGTGGCATGGTAATTTTCCTTCTTTCTTTTGTAGTTTTTCCGCTAGAAATCACATTTCTGCAACCTTTATATATGTTTATTCTATTCTATGTACAATTAACGAATCATAAGACCAGACATTTTTTATAAGCTTCTACATTATCTGTCCGTATGATAAGCGGACGAAATATATCCTTGCCCTGCAAACACAGACTTCCTGTTGCAATAGATTCCCCTACTTGAAGATTCTTTAATGCCAGTGTCCACCTTGTTCCGTCTCCCGTTTCTATATTTTTTACAATTTTACTTACATCTGACAGTGCCGGACGGAAGTAAAGCTGCACCGCCGTTTGGTCTATAGCAGCTTTAATTTCCGTTGTGAATCCCGAAAGCGTCTGTGTCGCGAGAAGCAAATCCACCCCGTATCCTCGTGCTTCCCGCAGCATTTCATAAAGCGTTGCGTTTTTCTTCAGGGAAAGATTTTGAAACTCGTCAATAGAAAGCAAAATTCGTTCTTTCCTCTGTCCCTCATACCGGACTCTCCGCCATAGCATTGCCAGAATAATTTCCGCAAGTTCTCTCTGTGTCGTCGGATTAACTCCACTAAGCGAAATCACATTGATCTTCCCTTTTTGCATCTTTTTTTCACTCTTGCGAAATATCCCACTATAAAAAATGTTCCACAACCGGGTTTTCACTCCCTCCGCCACCGCAGAATCCTGCATCTCCAATCCACGGCAAATAACCTCCATCTCCGTTTCGTTCTCAGTTTTATGTTCCACAGCATAATGCAGTGCTTCCCGTAATGCTCCCTGCTGTCTGACTCCAAAACTGAATGTGCCGGACAAAACGTCTACCAAATATGTGAGAAAATTAGCATAATTTTCCGGTGTTCCGTTCCTTTCAAGCGGCGTAAGAAAATTCAGTTCTATGCCATCTTCTAATGCGGAAATCACATTTACCTCTGCATCTTTATAAAAGCCATTTTTTTCGCCGCTAATATCCAAAACGATAACTTCCCCGTCCTGTGCGAGCACATTTTTTTGTATTGAGTACATCCGTGTCGATTTTCCTGAACCGCTGATACCAAGCATCAGGATATGACGATTTGGCGAATTAACGCTGATGCAAACGTCTCTCCCGTCTTTGAGCCGACCTATTTTGATGTTTTCCATCGTTTTCTCCTTTCGCTTCATGCAAGCTATCTGGTTTATTTAACCCTGTTCCTTTGCTATCCATTTTTAATTCTTCCAAATACAGACCTTCCGCCGAGATCAGAAATTGTTTTGGGATTTTTATAAATCGGACACGTTTTGTCGTTCCTGCCATTCGGTCAACGCATACCCGATTTACCGTATAATTGCCATTCTTGGCATTATGTGCAGCAATCATCCCTTCTTGGCACATCTCACGCTTGATCTGCAAAAATGAGACTGCTCCCAACAATTTGCTACACATTTTCTTCAATAATGGTTCTTGAATGTAATAAAATTCATCATCATATACCACAATATCTTTCAGTTCATTTGTGCACTCCCGCCCTTCAATAAAGCAAACCGGATATCTTTCAATGTATCGAAAAATACTGGTTTTTACTGCCTCTGAAATTTCATAGTCCGCTCGGAAGCGCTCCATCTCTGACAAGTTCTGTCTTATCGTTTCCAATCCTTCTCGGTATCTGCTGTCATAAAGCCCTGAAAATTCGCCCTGTAACTCCTGATATAAACGCCAGCTATTTTCCACCACGAGCATGAATGTATAAAGATTCTGAAGGTTTCCCATATCTGCTTTTTTATCTCGTTTATAACTCCATCCTCCAATCGCTTTTTGAATAAGTTCTCTCTGCTTGATCAGGTAATCTTTAAATTCGTTATATGCCTTTTCCTCACCTTCATGAATATCTCGATCTTTCAGCGGAAAAATATAGGAATCCTCACGCAAAAATTCAGGAACCGTTCCCTGAACCAGTAGAACAGGCAATCCCTTTTCCCTTTGCAAAAATTGTAAAACTGCTTCCTGCCTGTCCGTCTTTTTATACTGGTACACCACCACTTCGAAATTGAAATTTCCCTCTTTCAGGAAACGTATAAACCGGACATCTTCCCATCTTTCATAGGCTCTCCGAAACTTTCTTATGACCCCCTCATCTTCGGCAACCAGTATTACCCCCTGTTCAATCTCTATATCTTCCTTCTGTAATAAAAAACGCATTAGGCCTGCTCCTGAAAGAAACCGCATAATCCCGTTTACATAGCCAGTTCTTTTGCTTGATTCCACGTCATTATCCCCCTTTTGTGAAATTTAATTTGTTCATTCTCGGCAATATACCATCCGGTTTCTTCAGGTATCCAGATTGTATCCACAACCTCTCTAATCAGTTTTCGCATGACTTTTGAGGCATAAAATTTTTCTTGCTTCTCCGTTCCGTAAAACTCTGCTCCAATCTGAGCAAGTTTTTTTATAATGTACTGAGGCTTATCCATCCTCTCTGCCAAAAGCAAAATTTCGTCTTGTTTCCCCATTATTTCTCCCCGGAAAAGATAGATACATTCATGCCGATTTTCCGCATGGATCACTTTCGTCAAGGAAGGATTTGAAAAATTTGTTACCTTGTGCGGCTGACTGTTTATTCGCAAATTCACTGTTTTGGAAAGCACTATCCCGTCCTCAATTTCAATCATTTCCGACTGGCTCTTTCTTAACTCCCGTTCTCGTTCTCGACGAATAGATTTTTTCTCCTCTAATTCTTCACTCGCAACATTCTTCTGTATTATTTTAATTTGATTTTCTTGTGCCTTTATCGCGGATATTTCATATAAATCTCTTCTTTCTTCATCTTTCATCTTCTTTCATCATGCACAAGTTTTTTTCATTGGTCGTTCTCTTTCTTTCAAAAAAACCTCCCCCCGCTTTTATTTTTTTAGTTTTTTTCCCTTTCTTTCAAAAAAACTTGTGCACTTTCCTCCTCCTTTTCTTCACACACAGTATATCTGAATTTCTATAGGAATTTATATCCATCATTTTTTTGAAATTTATCATATATTTGACAAGATTTCTTTTGTTTTTTTCAGTTTTATATGATAAAATTTAATATATATGTGTAGATGGAGGAATAAACAAATGATTAGAAACTCTTTAATCTCTTTAACACCCGATTCTATTGAACGGCAAAATGCAAAAAATATTCTTAAATATACATTGCTACTTGATTATTCTCTTCCTGACACAAACCAAAAACAGGAGCTCATTCCAAATCTAATGAACTCCTGTCACGAATGTTGCCGATATTTATTTAACAACACAAAGCAAATTACCTATTCCTTTTTCGGAACTCCTAAAACTCCTTTGCCTTTACCTTTATTTGCCCTTAATTACGATCCCCTTCCATCTGATTTAGATAGCCCAATAAATGGTATGTCTTTACACACTCTCATACTGCACCATTGTATAATCAGCAGCTACCATACTCTCTTAACAGAATTACTGGATACAAAAACCGTTACTTTTTATCAACTGCAAAATAAAATTAAATCTAAGGGTATCTATTATCTGATTAAAGAGCATACTAAACAACTGCCTGATTCTGGTATACGATTTTGCAATCCCTCAAAAAATCCTGACTCTAAAAGCTCCAGAAAGGCATCGGATTTATCAAAAGCCTCAGAAAACCATATTAAAAAATTGTCTTATATGGAAGATTTAATTTCAAACAACTCAAAAATAAAATTACAATTTTCGACATTGTGGCATCATATTTGTAAGATACGCACTTCAGACTTTAATGTCTTGTCATCTGAAAACTTTGCAACAGAAAATTTGCTAACTAAGTTTAAGACTTTATTTCTGAAACTTGAACCCAAATATAGTAGTCCAGAAAAAAGCCTTCATATTGGAAGAACAGCTATTGATACACTGTATCACTACTATATTACTGAACGCATTTTTAATCTTAACTTTTTATTCAGTCTGACAGACAATATATTACGAGTGCATGAAAAGACTTCCTACCGATTATGCCAGCCGGATATACTAAATATTTTATGTTCATTTAAAAAGTTACCCAATATATTTATCCGACAATACCTTTTAAAATTTGCATTCGACCATTTTTTTGCAGATGTAGACTCTTATAACGATTTTTGGTTCCGTCAGGATATCGGACGAAGTGGAGTAATAATGTCAACTACGCGTACTCGTCCTGCTTCATTTCAGTTTTCGGAATGGATAAAGCAGTATAAATTATTTGTAAATTATTTTTCTGATTTTATTATCCCCATTTATGAATGGTGTTTCCTCATCATGCTTTTAGAAAAAACAGAGGAATTACATCCTCATTTAACTCACCAGGAACATGTTCTAGAAGCAATAGAAGTACTCGCCCAATATGTCGAATCACATTATAAAGAAATCATGATTCCTATTCCGGGAACAGCAGATTACTTAAACATTATTACTTCTTTTAGTAAAGATAACCGTATGTTTACTGATTTAGGTTTATCCATTTTTAACAATGTGCAATCTGTTCTTTTGCATAATTTAAATGATGACCAAGAATTAAATTTGTTCCCATTCAGTCCTGATTACTTTAAAACGGACTATAAACATCGTTCCGTAAGCGATGCAAACGTTGCTTTAATCAGACGTTTTTATATTGATCTAATACGATATAGCCATTTAGAATAACTGCTGTATTCTATTCTCACAACCTCTGCCTTTTGACAGACCTGCCGATCACCATGCAGGTCTGTCTCAAAATCTCATTTTTATTTTCTGGCACATATCCCAAAACTCACTGACTTTTTGAATCAGCATTTTCAAATTTCTGAACCATCCGATAGAATGTACTGCCGGACAACTCCAATTCCCTCATTGCCTGTACCGCCGTAATGTCTTTACGTTTCCAACGGCTGTATACCTCAAAGAAATTATCCGGCATCCTGACTCTTGGTCTGCCGAGATGCTTTCCTTTTGCTTTTGCCGCCCTGATTCCCTCCTGCTGTCTTTTTCGGATCGTCAGCCGTTCCTGTTCCGCGATACTTGCCAACACCTCGATCAAAATATTCTGTATCATATCAATGATCCACTGCTGTCCGTCCGGCACTTCGATCAGAGACGTCGGGAGATCAAGTATTTTCAGCCTTACTTTTTTCTGCTGAAACCATTGCAGCTCATTCTTTATATCCGTCTTGTTTCTGGAAAGGCGATCTAAAGACGTAATGACAAGCGTATCGCCCTCCCGCAATCCCAAAGCCCCCTTAAGTGCCTGATAAGCCGGACGTTCTAAATCTTTGCCGCTGGATTTATCCGTTAATATATTTTCTTCATTGACATATTGTTTCAGAGCCATTATCTGCCTGTCCAGATTTTGTTCCCGGCTGCTTACCCGCGCATAGCCAAAAATCCGTGCCATAGTTTCCTCTCACCTCTTTTCAACGCTTTACATTTTCATACAAAAAAAGGAACACCTTTTCGTGCTCCTCAAAATCACATCCCGATATTCCGGCCATCCAATCTCCGAGATCCTGATCTCTGCTGTCCGTCTCAGGTTCTCTTACATCTTATTGCTGATTTCTTCCGTCTTGTACATAACGTATCCTTCATAGTAATAACTATGGTCGATCCCTTTCATATACATTTCCCGGCTGTCAATTTCACCTGTCAGGGCGTTTTTCAATAAATATTTTATCTCAATGTCCTTAACCGGGCTCCGCTCCATGGCAAGCAGATAATCTTCTTTATCAACTCTGCTCCAGTCAATTACTTTCCCAAGTTCTTTTTTTAAGATGCAGTCCAGCCAGATACGCATACTGCGACCATTGCCCTCCCGGAAAGGATGTGCGATATTCATTTCGACATATTTTTCTACGATTTCAGCAAACGTGTCCTGTGGCATTTTATCAATATTTTTGAGAGATGCTTCCAAATACATAAGCGGCGCGAAGCGGAAGCTGCCTTTCGCAATATTAACTGTCCTGACCTCGCCTGCAAAAGTATAGATATCCTGAAACAAATATGCATAAATTGCTTTTAATGAAGCCCATTTCCCTGCTTCCAGTTTATCAAGTATTCCATTTTCAAAAAGTTCTGCCGCACGTTTTTTACTGAATTTTTCTTCCTCACGGGCAAGTTCAGACGAGTCTGTGATCCCCAGTTTATTTTCAAGAGCCATCTCAATTATCTCCTTTATTTCCAATATTCTCTCTGCATCATACACACTATTATTTGAGATTCCGTAATGTTCTCCCCGAAAATTCATTTCTTTATATGTATTCCTGCTAAGTATACCATATTAGCCCTATGATTTTCTATTCTTTACAGCAAAACTTATTCGTCAGAATTTCCCTTATTCTGTCTTTCTGGTTATAGCACAACCCCAATCCGGTTCTTATCCCGTCTGTAATAATACAGGTTCTCAGAAAGTTCTTCATCCACTGCATAATTCCTGTTATTCTTCTGGACAAGTGATCTTAAAAAATCTGTATCTCTGTCTTTACGGTCCGGAAGCAGGATAACCTCATTTAAAGAACTGGGCAGGATGAAAAGATCCCCGTCCATCTTCTCAGCAAATTCCCCCAGAATGTCCAGTCTCAGCATCGCAGACGCCCCGTGATTCCGGTATTCATTGGTCAGGACATACGTCTCGTCCTTCTTTCCGTAAAGATTGGCAAATTTATCCAGATAGCATTTCGGATAGCCAATCTCATCATCTATATGCCGGATCAGGAACTCCTCTCTCTGGAAATTGACTTTTGCCGTCTCCCATAGCTCACTTTCACTGATTTTCCAATATCGGAGCATACTCTTCCTGACGACATTGCTTATGACTCCATTCTCGTTTTTCCCCAAGATGATCCGGCAGTAGACTGCAAGGTCAAGGTATTTCCGATAAGGAATCTCTGTCAATTCATCCCGGTTCCACTCCCAGTTTACGAGCCTTATTGTGATCTTTGGTTTTACCTCTTCCCATGTTTCAAAATATTGTTCTGTGTGGAACTCTGGTATTGCTTTATAAAGTCCCATTACGAATCCAGCACAGGTAGAGACAGCTGCCCCTATGCAATATTGGTCATAAAGGTTCTCTACATAGACAAGTGGCTTCATCTCATTCAGCCCCTCTTCCATGCCGACCGCTTCCCTTATAACCCCATTCTTATTGACCTGGATGATCTCTGCCCGGATCGATTTTCTCAGCCGCTCCCTGAGTTCGTCAAGCAGCCGTTCTTTAAATTCATCATAGTCCATATGTTTCATTCTCTGCTCCATTCCTTCCTATGCGCTTTCTTCCGTATAATCAGCGTCAAAAATATCTTCTGCGCTTACCTCATCCATATTTTCAGCAATCTCATTCTTGATCGTCTCGTCCGTTGACAGCGCCCTCCTGAAATCCGCCTTGATAGGCGCATATTTTAACGCCTGCTTAATGACTGTCTTTTTTGCCATGCCCTCATAATTTGTTTTCCACGGGCTGAATGATGAATCAAAGGCTTTGGAATATTCCTTTGCGAAAGCATCTATTGCCGTCTTACTCATAACCTCGAATCCAAATCCCCCGTTTGTCAGCTTGAACATCCCGTAGAAGAGACGCACCTCTCCCCGCTCTCCCAAAGTCGGGCGGTGTTCCAGTTTCGGGTTCAGCCCCAGTTCATACTCAAACTCGTCATTCTCATAGACTGCATGGGCTGAGATGATCTGCATCTGCGGATTGCGGTAGCCAAGATCGATCAGCCCTTTATAGCCGATCTGGAACTGGCACTCCATTGTCCCCTTATTGTTGTATGGTATCAGGTATGCCTGTCCAAGCGGCGTGTTCGGTTCCAATCCAAGCTGTGCGGCGTTCATCAGCGCCGCAAGGAAACTCATTTGGGTACACTCCTGTAACTTCGGTGTTGTATTTAATGCCGACAAAGCCATCCGGGTAAACCGCTCCGGCGTGATCACCTCCGGCAGAGCTTTCTTGATCTCTGGCTCCATCGCTTTGATCAGATCCGCAATGCTCATAGATTTCTTAAGTTTTGTTTCTCCCTTTGCCACTTCTGCCTTCTTAGCAAGCTCTTCTTTTACATTTGTCGTTCTTCCTGCCATCTGTTTTTCCTCCAAAATAAAAAGAGACAGGATATTGTTCCTGCCCCTTGTGAATCTTTGAATCTTATTTATTTTTCCCGTTCTCAGCAGATACACCTCTGCTGACGACTACATTTTACGTTACCCATTCTTCCCGTCTACGATTCATCCGATATCTCTTCTTCTGATTCCTCTGGAGAAAGCCATCCTGCATCCTCGGCAGATGTTTCTCCCTTTTCCAGTTCTGAAAGCAGTATTTTTTCTGCCACATATCGTTCTATCGTATCAATTAGGGTTTCTGCCGTTGTCACCTGTTCAGCCGCTTCCTCCTTACTCGCAATATAAAAATCATCGTAGTCGCTTTTATGCCGGATAATCTCTAATTTTGAAATTTTACGTCCCATTTCTCTTGGGAAAATTTCAGTCCGTACATAATTTTTATTAAAATATGCCAGAGTATCTTTATGCTTTTTAAATGCGATTGGTTCTAATGCCAGGACTGCTGTAATTGCATGAAAACAAGCATAATAAGCCCTGTTATTTGCCGCCTTATATTTTTGAGCTTCCAGGACAATCTTTGCTGTATCTAATTCATCCTTTGCACGTTCTATTTTATATAGCGCCATATCAGCAAAAGTCCCTTTATGCGCTTCTTCCATCACAGGACTACCCCCTCTTCCTCCACATTTTTATAAAACATATATGCCTTTTTCCAATAATTAAAATGATCCACATTCTGAACTACCGGCATAATCTCTGTATCATGCTCTGAATTAAAATCATATGTCAGATCATATATCTTATCTTCACAGGATTTTAAACTTTTTTTGTCTAAATCTACCAATATCATAATATCAATATCCGAATCTGTTTTAAAATCCCCTCTGGCGTACGAACCATAAAGAATGACTTTTTTAATATGCTCTTCTGATACATCTTGCAGTTTTGTCCGGTACTCCTGCAATAACCGTTCCAAAGTCTTAGGCATGCAATCACCTCTTTACTTTCTGATTTACAGACTTCTATCTGTATTATACCGAATCCCTTTTTCTTTTCATAGCCCTTTTTCTGATCTCAGGACAAGATTCTTTATCCCATTTCAAGATGCATCCCACACTTTTTTAATCAACCAATATAAAAACCGCTCCCTCAACTTCATGATCTCCTTTCCAACAGGCGGCAGGATTCCCCGCCGCCCGCCTCACTTAATTTATGCCGCCTTAATCAGAAACCTCCGGCTCACCGTCTCCTTCCGATATTTCTCATAAATCTCCGGCTGTTCTTCCTTCAGGCGTTTCTCGTCCAGACGGTTACTGCACACGGATTTCCAGGATACCCGGTAATGCTCATTCTCTGCAAGCTCCGCTTCTCCCAGATACAGTTTCAACTCCTGCTCGATCTGCTTTTTCTCCGTATCCATGCGCTCGATCACCGCCAGAAGCTCCTGCCTGCGCTGTAACTTTTCATCAAATCCCGTCAGTGGGATGCTCTCCGGCACAGACTGTCTGTAATACTGCGCGATCACGCTGTCCGCAATCTTGGAGCCATCCGGATCTGGCAGAATGCTCTTCTGCACATGGTTCTCCCAGAAGTCCTGCTCTACGTCCGTCAGATAGGTTATCAGTTCTTCATCCCGGTCGATCCTCTTCCATTTGAACTCCCTGCCATAGATCAGGACGGCAATATACCAGCAGTCTGCCCCTGTCACCGCCATATAATGATGGCACTGTAATTCATAGTGTACGGGAATCTTCCCGTCTTTCCAGTGTTCCACCAGATAGGGGCTTGCCGTTTTGCACTCCAGTCCGGCATTCTCCCCGACTACCATGCGGTCCACATCTGCAAGCATAAAGGGATGTTCCTCATGATAAAACATGGCGTTGGCGCGGCGCACCTTTTTCCCTGCCGCCTCCATGAACCGTCTCGCCACATAGTCCTCAAATTCCCTGCCCTGACGCATGGCTTCGTTATTGATCTGTTCTGTCTCTGTTGTTGTCTTATCCAGATATACTTCCATTGCAGAGCGGTACGGGTTCAGCCCGCAGACTGCCCCGGCGTCCGAACCGCCGATTCCTCTCTTCCTGTATGTAAGCCAGGTCTTTTCATCCATTCCCAAAGTAGAGACTAATTTTTTCATGCTGTGCTCATCTCCTTACGCTGCGCACATCATCTGGTATGCTTTATCAATCAGGGGATTCCCCTCTACCGTCCGGGCAAACAGGTTCTCTTTATAATTTGCCGTCTTTCTAAGGGGCTGTGAATGGGTAGCGAAATCGGATACTGCATTGATGAAGCGGTAAGCATTGTTCCCGACATCCTGTAAATCCGGGGCGTCAAAATAGCGGCGCTTCATATCCTCCTGAAGCCGCTTCATGTTCCGTATCTGCTGAGGGGTGGAACCGTCCTCCACAGGCAGGAGGATCTCGATATAATCCATAACCTGTTTATCCGTCAGTTTCTTCTTCCGCAGGACTTCAAATTCTTTCCCTAGCTCGTCCATATATTTCTCTGCCATAAACAAAGTATCCTTTGCTTCTTTCATCTTCCCCTCGATATTCCCGGTATGGTTCATAGACCAGGAACGCTTCGCCGTATTCAGGGCAAGGTTCAGGGTATTCTGACATACTACCCGGATCGGTGTTAGAGCCACCTTGATCGCGCCGCTCCCGTCATGGGCGTTGGAGAACAGGAGATACGGGCTGATATGTTCCCCGGAAATGATATATTCATGGGGCATATGCGCCAGAAGCCACACTCTCCTGCCGCCCTGCAAACTCCCGGCTGTCTCGTAACGGACGCCCTCGCCTAAGAGTTCATCCGTAAAGGCAAATGCCTCCCGGTTCTGCACGATCTTATAGCGGTCTGTCACCACGCCCAACACACTCCGGTCAGAATCCCGGACATTCGCCTTATAGCCGTCGATCAGTTCCTCTTCCTGTGTGTAGATCGGTTCCTGCACCACATTCCAGTTCAGCCCTGCCGCGATCAGTGCTCCTTCTGAATCTGGTGCTTCATTTACCCTTGTGCCAAGCCCGTGCCACGGCGCTTTCCTTACATAAAACATTGTTTCCACATTTGCTGACATAATAAATTCCTCCTTTTTCTGAATCGCTTTCTGTTTTAACCTGTCTCTTCATTTCCCTGTTAGTCGTCTGCAATTATTTCTAACAGCTTGATCCCACATCCAAGCAGGATGATCGCAATCTGGATTTCTCTCATAAGTCTGCCTCCCTCCTGATAAATTTGTGCAATAAAATAAGGCAGAACCAATAATTGGATTCTGCCAGATTTCGCCATAATATATCATTGAATCATGGAACCTTTTCTATGTTCCCCTCGTCTGTCTCAGGCTCCTGTTCCTCTATCTCAGGCTCCTCATTATCTGTCTCAAACTCGGATTCCTCCGTCTGGGTTTTCCTCTTTTTATCTCTATACTTTACCTCCTCCAACTTATTTTTTGCATTAGTGGCGGCGCACTGTGCCCCTAACATCAGATCTTCCACTTTCCCGAAGAATCCCGTTCCTATCCCTGTGCCAAATAATCCAAATCCGTCAAACATAATAATTTTTCTCCTCTCTTTCTTTGATCATTTTTCTGGTTTCACTATGATAATATGCGGCTGAAAATTTGGATTTTTACATAAAGAAAAGCAGGAAGATTGCTCTCCCTGCCTATCTGTAAGCATTCTATTACTACCATTGGTTAAATTCTGCTGTTCTTAAGTAGGACTGATTATCTGTTATATCCATAATGATTCCCGAATCTGTACCTGAAAGTTCTCCCTGCTTTGTAATCGTCATATTTTCGGCATCAGTCCATGTCAATGTAATTATGTATCCATAATAGTCTGCTTGTATTGTAGTATTGTCAATAACTACCCCTTGTACTGATAATATATCATAGGACATTTCTAATATTCTGAATGTCAAGTTTACCGTTCCGTCTCCATTTGTCTGAACATTAATGTGTCCGGTAATACCTTCGCTTCCCGTAATACATGTGTACCAGCCATCCATGCCGATAAAGCTACTTGCTTGATTAACCCCGTTTATTTCATCCTCCACTTTTTTAATCAGTTCCACATTCTTCTTTTCAAAGTCATTAAATACTTCGTCTGCATTAAATTGGTCTGCTGGAACCGTTCCCTCATACCACGGCATACTCTCAAAATACTGTTTATAGTTTTCATCACCAAATATGTAGCCGTGCCTTGCAAAGATTTCATTTCTGCCAATTGCCAGCTTGTCCACCTCTACGCTGCGGACCTCATCTTCAGATAAATATTTTTTATCACTGTCAGGAAATACATACATACTCTGCATATAACTGGAGATTTCCTCTTGTGATATTTTTGTAATAATAATCCGTGTAATTTCATCCTCACTTGTCTCTAAACCAATACTTACACCCTTATCCATATTTAGATATACCGTTCGGTTATCTGTCTGTCCTGCTGGCATATATGTTTCTGCCAGCAGTGCTTCTGCTTCGTTCAGGCTCATGCCTGTCTTTACCCCATGAAATGCCGGCATATCTTCCCCTGTGCCTTCCAGCATGACAGCATCCACCGTATCGTTTGTACAGCTTACATATACTGCTCCGTCCAATGCTGTATACTCGCCAGTTTCCTCATTTTTTTCAAATCCCAGTTCTTCAAGCTGCACTCCATTCTGCCCGAAGAAGTCCTCCATATCTAAATCCGACATATTGGTCTGTATCTCTTTTTCTTCTTTTTTCTGCGGTTCTTCTTTAGATTCTCCAGAGTTCCCTAATACAGAAACAATTACAGCAGCAATGATAATAAGCAAGATCCAAAACCAGATTCTTTTAAATATTGGTTTTTTCTCTTTGCCCATATTCTCTTGTTTTCCGTCTTTTTGAGTATGCTCCGCATATTCAGTTGTTTCCTTTATGATAGGCTCTCCGCAGTTTGGGCATACTTTCCAAGTATCCTCGACTTCTTTTCCACATTTTTTACAAAACATCTTTTTTCCTCCGTAACATCTCATTTTTTAGATATCTGAAATTTTCGCATTTCTGCATTTTATTCTTTGCCAAGCATTGCCTTTTTCCCTTTCAAATACTCATAGTATTCAACATATGTAATTGTCGTGAACGGTTTTACATATATACTTGCAATGTTCAAGGTTATTAAATTCAATAAATACCATCCTATAAATGATAAATCTATCTTTAATAATTCTATGCAGTTTCCTTTCATCAAGTCATTACTTTCTTTCAAGCACTGCATTATTGTTTTATCCTCTTTCATTAACTCATAGTAAAAAAATCTCAGCCTGTAAAATGCAAATATTCCCGGTATATATAAAAGCAAGAAACCTAAAAATAGTATAAACTGCTTAATAATTATACTTACCACAGCTTTCAGAGGTTTCTTATAAAACCCTGCAAAAATATCTAAAAATCCAGTTTTTTTCTCATGCGCTTGTTTAATCATACTGCCGATAAACCCCAATTTAAACAGACCTAATAATAAGATTACTATAATATAGACTGGAATCAACCAATTGATATGCAGGTTCATTACCCTGATAACCAGAACAATACCTATAATTTGCAGTACGGCACGCAATAAAGACATTAAATACACACTTGATTTTTTCATAACTAATATACTTCTTTTTTTCATTGAAAGTAAATCAAAATTCATTTTTTATTTCTCCTCGTATAATTCTTCAAAAAACTGTCTAATAAAATATTTTTTCTAGCGATAGCAATGGTTTTTTTGCACTTTGCATTACATTTCTCACAAATTTCATATCGTTATATACTGTCCATTCTCCAACTATAAGTCCTCCACGTCCATCGCTTGATATGTGAAGCACCGATCCTGATGCTCTCATTCTTAAATTTTGATTATCATATTTTATAATTTCACCGTCAGTATTAACCAAAATTGCTATTGACTGATCGTTATATAAAATATTTTTTTTGCTTTCCTTAGAAAAAGAAAGCAGATAGAGTATATTAGAAATCTCCTTGAAGATGATAATGTGTTCTTTTTGATCCGCTGAGCTAAATTTAAAATATGCACCATCCAACAAGCTGTAATCCTTTTCAGATAATTTGCTGTAAATCTGTACATTTTCATTTGCGATTTGTTCCAGTAAAAGGCGCTCCTCTTTCTCTCTGCGCATTTTTTCTTCTATAATTTTCCGCCGTTCCTCCTCTTGCCTGCGTTCTTCCTCCTCCCGCTTTTTACGCTCATTTTCCTGCCTTTGTTCTTCTTCTCTCGCCCGTTGCTCTTCCTCTTCTCTCCGTTTACGTTCTATTTCTTCTTTATACGCAGTCTCAAAAACCTGCTTTTTTTGTTCATAATTATCGAGCGCCAAAACCAGTTCTTTCTTAGAAGATATGTCTGCCAGATCTAAAGCTTTATCGAAATATACTTTATTAAATTTGTATACTCCCACACCATCCTTGACTTCTTCTTCATATAAATAATCCAGTGGCTTTGATAACTCCCACCAAATTCTATAATCATCACCAAACGTATTCTTTAATTTCTGTAAAAGCTTCTGCGCTTTTAAGTAATAAAACGGTTCTCCTTTTTCTTGAAGTGCTTCTTTTTTCTGCCTACTCAATTGATAATAAAAATCAACCTCTTCTAATTTTTCCTCTAGGTTTTCTTCAAAGTTATTTTTCTCAGGAAACTCTTCCTGCCTTACCACTACGCTTTCCTTTTCAAATTGAGTATCATTATTTTCTATTATTTGACTTGCACTCTCGTCTTTATAATGGTTTTCATTCTCGTCTTGGCAACTTGTATCTTTTTTAAACGGATCTTTTTTCTTTAAATTCTCCAATACAAATTCCATATTTATTTTTTCCACAGTATCATTTCCTTCCTTCATGTATAACTTTAAAACTTTTTCTTTTTATATTTCATCCATAAGTTTTCGCAGTTCGGCAATTGTCCTTTTAGCTTTTTTCAGATCACTTACCAAACCCCATCCACCGAATATAAAAAGTATCCCTATAATAATCCCAACAATCCCTAACGGAAATAAAACAAAAACAGCTATAAGCGTAAGAACTATCGCCCAAAATCTATGTGCCCCTAAACTCCCATCCTTTTCTCTTACATATTTATAATAGTCTGCTTTTATATCATCTCTCATTTTCTGAATTAGCTGTTTTGCTTGATCAGTCCGTAAATCTAAGGTTTTTGCTTTTTTATATGCCTTTACTCTCTGTTTGATTCTGTTTTCAATATCTTTGTCATCTGACCAGCTCAACTCAGAGATGATCTTTTTTTCCTTTTCCACCTGCTCGTATTCATTTAAAATATCATAAGCTCTTTGTTGTTTATCAACAAAATCTGTAGTTTCTTCAGACAGTGCGTTCTTTATGTTCTCTTCCGTCTCGATTTTAGTACCACACTCCGGGCAAAAGATACCCTCATCAAATTCCGTTCCACAATTTTTACATACCATAACATTTCTCCTTTGCGTCTTTATAATTTTTGTCCACAATAATTGCAGAATTTTGCTTTACTGCTTAATTTTCTTCCACATGACTTACAGACAACTTCTTCATTTAATGTTTCAGTATTACTTTCCTCATTATTTTTTCCAATCAGTTGATTTAACAGCTCAACATCTGCACCATATATTAACAATTCATCAACTAAGCTATGATGCCGTGCCTCAGCAGCATATACCAATAAAGACTTTTCTTCATGGTTAATCATACCTGCTAATATACTTAAAACAACTCTATAATCCTCTTGATCCAGCCCTTCTTTGTTCTTTACTAATTGTCCTAATTTCTCTACCATTTCTTCTTTATCACTTTCAGAGAAGAATAATTCTATAATTCGTACTGCCTCTTCATTGTTACGCACGCCTCTAATAAATGTATTTTTAGCCTTAGAGTACTCTTTCTCCTGACAATACTGATTTCCCCTTTTTACAATCTGCTGGATATCTGCCATATCAATTTTTTCTAGCCATTCTATATATTCTAATTTTTTTAGCACTTGTTCATATATTTTCTGAAATTCTTCAAACTCTTTTTTCTCTTCATCTATTAACTCTAAAATATTCAAAATTCCCTTACTCGTCTCTATGACTGAAATATCAGATATAGAGTCTTCAGGTTCATTCTTTAAAATAGCTTCCATTTTTTTAATATATTCTTTATATAATTTCCGCAAACTATCAAACCAATGGAATCGTTCTGCCATGATAAAAAATGTATCCTCTGACTCTTTGCTCCACTCCTCGCTGTTTTGCATCGAATAAAACAATACAGCAAAAGCATTTAACGGATTATATGGATTCATTTTCAATAATTTGGATACCAATTCTCCCATCCTGAAAAAAAGAAGTTGGGTCCTATCCATTGATTCTTCTTCACTATCGTGATAATCCGGGTAATATTCTAAATCTGGATAATGATTTTCTACTTCTTGCATAAAAACAATTTTCAATTCTTGACTGATAGCGAACATACTTTCTTTCGCTGAATCACAGAACTGTTTCACTGCTTTTTTTCTACTGCTGTTTGCAGCAATACTGGATATGGCATTACCTACTAAATTCACACCTGAATGCACTATCCCTGTTGCCATATTCATTGCACCCGCAGTAACAGCCCCTTGTATAGCGGCACCAACACCAAAACCTCCTCCTTGCCATCTTCCCCGTAATGCTTTTCTTCTTTCCCGCTCTTCTTTGGACATTTTTTTGTCTTGCTCAATTTCTTCAAGTGTTAAGGAGAGCTCTCCTATGTTATCCCAAACCACGCCTAAGGTATTGTTGATTTTTTCCACTAATTCTGAGTCTAAGGAAAAATCCAAAAGTGCTTCCATATCGTTAATGTTTTTTTGTAATTCCTCAGCATATCCTCCATAAACCTCTTCAATATCTGTACACACATCCGGATCTTTGTAGTCTACTAAATATAAATAATTCACACACTTTTTAGATGCTTTATAAGATATTTCCGTTGCTATATCCACAATGAAATACTTCGCTCCAAAAATCAACTCTTGTCCACAAAATGTATATGTCTCTGAAAATGCTTTATCAAATTGACTATATACTTTTTCAACACGTAGTTTATTTCTTAAATCATAAATCCCCTTTTTCTTTTCATATCCCGAAATAAGATTTTCAACATCATCTGTTATAAACACCATAGTTTCAGCTTTCTTTGTTATCAGTAATCTCTGCTCATCATTTAAATAGTCCCCTTCCTCAAGCTGAGCATAATACTGATCCATTTCAGCCATTATTTTTAAAATTTCATTTTTATAATTTGTAAGCAATTCGTCTACTGATATTGTTTTAAGATTGGTATATTTTTCACCAAGCGAAACCTCCAGCTCTCCTGTTTCCGCAAACTTCCCCAATAATAACGCCAATATCTCCCGCTTTTCTGCAAGCTCATTTTTACAATTATAATGTTCCAAAAATCTTGTGCTTGTATCTGCGCTGACCCCATTTGCTTCCCCGTATCTAATAAGTTCTTTGACCAAGTCTTCGGACAAGAAAACTTCTTTACATTCTTTATACAATTCGTCGATATAGCGAGTGAATTTCTCTATTTCTTCTAATATACTCTGATAAACCGCATCTACTTGTATTTCATCAAGATCATAAAACTTGGCTTTCGCATAAAATTGTTCAACTGTACTTGTCCTATCATTTATATACGAATTTAGGATTTCGTTTTTCATATATTCAACATAAGCTGTCTCTTTGTGGCTCCGCACCTGATTCATTTTATGATTCTCTGTTTTTATTTGTACTTCTCCAACCTTAGCACCACAATTAAAACAGAATTTTGCATTATCATTTAATTTTGCACCACATTCAGAGCAATACATCGTTTTCTCCCTCCATTTATCTTATAACTAATAATTTTATAGCTATAAGTAATTATACTAGAACTATAAAAATATTACAATCAGGGCAACAAATTTTCTGAAAGGTATCAATTATATGCAGGAAATCAATTTTGAAAATATTGCCAGAAAACTAAAAGATATTCGAGTTTCCAAAGGACTGACTCAGGAATACGTTGCCAATATGGCAGATGTAAACACCAGCCACATTAGCAATATTGAAAATAATCGTGTGAAAATTTCACTTTCTACACTTGTGCATGTATGTAACGCACTGGACGTAACCGTTGATTCTATTTTATCAGACGAATATAATAACCCTGTTTCCGTCCTTGAGCATGAAATACTCCTTGAAGTCCAAACTTTCCCTTTAGAAACACAAAAGCAGATTTTGAAAATTATTCGGGCTTTACATTAAATTCATCTGCTCCCTGTAATGCTTCCGCCATAAGTGCGCTCCCATATCGAAATCCCTTCACAAAGCCGCCCTCCTCTGCAATCGAAGCTACTAAAAAAAGTTTGTTCCTATACTTTTCATACACTCTCCAGTCCATAGTGTTTTTTTCTTCTCGCGTGAGCTCCATAATCTTTTCATAAATTTCTTTGCTAATTATGTCAGTTCCCTGTATTTTCTGTTCCATGCAGTTATATAACTCCCGTATTCTTTTATCCATTCTTTCACCCCTTAGCCTTCCGCTTCTTTAAAACTGTAATATCCATCCCCTACGATCACATGGTCGTAAACTTCAATCCCAAAATACGCAGCGCCTTTAACGATTCTCTGCGTCAGCTTCCTGTCTATTTCACTAGGTTCGCAATCGCCAGACGGATGATTATGGACTAAGATGATCCCGACCGCATTATTGATGATAGCGTGTTTCAGGACTTCCCGCAGTTCCACACACGCCATATTTGCCGTTCCAATGCAGACGATCTCCACCGCCATCGGTTTGCTCTTGGCATCCACGGAGATCACCAGAAAATATTCCCGATCAGCATCCTTTAGAATCTGCCCTGCCAGTTCTGCCACCAGTGCGGGATCGTTCAGCCTCTTCGCCCCATACGGCAGTTCTCTTTCCCTTACCGCTGTCATACGGACTAACGGCACATAACTTTGTCTTTCCATACTCTTTTACCTCTTTTCTTCTGAAATTTAATTAAGCCGGAACATTTCTGCCCCGGCTCTTTCTTTATGATAATATACGATTCAAATATTTCCCTTTTACACTTTGTGTTATTAAGAATATTAAAATCAATGCTATACACTGCTATTAATTAAAAAATAACAGTATCCGATAACATATCCATAAGTTGTTACCGATGGTAACCAATAGATTCTTTGTGCGCACAATCTCTTTCGGAGATAATTACAGAAAGCCTCATTTTAAGGCTTTCTGCTATACGCATAAGGATCTGGTTACCTGCTGTTCTGCTGTCTCCTTCCCATTTGTCCATCAGTACCACCATCTAATAGATATTCTTATTTTATATTATATATATATTATTTATTATATATACTTATATTCTTATACTTATTTATTATTTATATTAAAGAAATGTTAGATTACTTATTTATAAATAACAGAATACTTACTTATCTACATGAAAGTAACAAAATCAGAAAGGACTCTTAGCAATATGGCAAAAACTGAACGAATCTTTATCCGGGTTACGCATGAACAGAAAACCAATATCGTAGAAGCAGCCAAAGCACATGGTCTTACAGTCACAGATTATTTCCTGAAAATGTTTTCAGACAGCATTCCCAACGCCCCGGATACATATGAACAAGTAATAGAAAACACAATTGCTGAAAACAATTTCTACAACAGCCTGATGACAAACGAGAGCTTACCAAATGAAGCAAAACAAATTATTTCTAAGGAGTTGAGAAACTATGTCTGATATCCGTATTGAGGTTTTCTCTGGAGACTACAGCAACGACGATGTATATGCAAATGTTTTAGCCTATCTTTCAGAAAAAGCCTATTGGGGAGGTTTCGGGTTTTCCCCCAATCTCTCTATATGTATCACAGAACAATTTCAATTATGCGGATACTATTCAAACGCAGACAGCCCGCAAAAACTCTGGCACTTCTGCATCACCTTTGCCCAATCATGGGAACATAATGCGCTATTACAAATGGCTGTATGGATTGCCTCTACATTTGCCAGTAACTACCAAATTATATATGCTCTGGATCTGGAGCGAAATGGGAAACCAGATATTCCACATCTGCATTTCTGCGTCAACGCTTTTAGCTATCACCCTGATTATGTACCGCTTTCCAAAGAACTGATGAAGCAACACATGGAATGGATTCAACAGGAGCTTTCCTCACAATATTCTCCTTATTCCGTTACATTACAATTTCAAGGGAAAAGAAAGGGGCTTGATTATGTTTGATTCTTATGATGATATCCTTACCGTTGAAGAAGTTGCTGAGATTCTAAAAATCGGTATGACACAGGCATACAAAATTATCCGTACAGGACAATTAAAAGGTTATAAAGAAGGGAAGGACTGGAAAATCCCAAAACAGTCTCTCAGCAAATATGTGCTTTCCAGAAGCCACCTGTCATGAGCCTGTCTGAAAATGCACGAGTGATAATCCGGGCTGTATTTCAGCCCGGACTTCCCATCTATTCCTACATTATATCTTATCTTCTCCCCTGCCTGCAAACTCATGTTTTCTTTCTGAGTTATAATAAATCTCCTGCATGAACAAAAGCCCCGTCTGAAAGCCAATCTCCATATATACCGCTGAAATTACTTCTGTAAGAGCCGTAGCCGCATCCACCAGCTCAGAACTTTTATTCCCGCTGTATTTATCAGCTATTTTCCCATACTGCGCAAACGCCTCATCCATCCGGCTCTCATAGTCTGGAATATCCATATCCGGTTCGTACCCATATAACAGATGATCCACCACATTCTTGACCTTTGCTCTCTTAAAAATCTTTTGTATATAATCCATGTCAAAATCACTCCTTATACCCATGCTTTTCAAAAATTGTCTTTTAATTTGATACTTTCCTGTCTTTTCGCATAAAAAATCCGGGCGTATTTCAGCCCGGACATTTTTTCACATATTATTTTCCGTTTTCCCTGCACCATTGAAATCAAGCATCTCCGTAACGTCTATCTTTTTCCTGTAAAAGATATGCGCAGTCCTCTTTTGTGATCCCGTTTCTCTTTAAAATTGCCGCTAACTTTTCAGTCCAGAAGTCCTGGACCTCTTTTCGGTTAAATACGCTCTTCAAGTTATCTGGCTTATGTACAACAATTTTTATTTTCTGAGTCACATCTTCCCTCCGCTCCCATAATCCGCTTTTGATTAAATTGCTATCGTGTTATTAAAAGATTTCGGAGATGTATCTCCCGGGATTTCTCTCATACTTTTTACAGGTCTTTAAAATTTTACTAAAAACTGACACAAAATCTATTCTTGAATTTTCTCTGCTATATATTCCCCTATCTTCTCAACCACCTCTTTAGCTGTAGCAATCTGCTCCTCTGCTTCATCTCTTGTTGCAATATGCATCCTTATGCCTCTTATATGCATTACCATCCAACGCATGAATCGCAGAGATAGCATGATATATTCCATAATACGCCCTGTTGTTCGCTCCCCGGCATACTCCCGCTTCCAGAAGAATTTCCACTGATTTTATATCACTCTTTGCAACCTCAAGACGATACATCACCAGATCACGCCGTGTTCCCTTTTCGTTATGCTGCGTCAAATAACTTTACCCCCTCCCTTTCCACATTTGAATAGAATGGGTATACACCCACCCACTTGTTAAAATGCGCCTTATTCTTTGCTATCGGCTTAATATCCAAATCGTAGTCCATATTAAAATCATAAGTCATTCCAGACAAATCATGCCGATACTTTTTGATCTCCATATCGCTCAAATCCAGAAGCACCATAATATCTATGTCGGAATCTTCCGTATAATCGCCTCTTGCATAAGATCCGTACAGGATCACCGTCTTTAAATGATCTCCATATATTTTACTGAGCAGTTCGACATACTGCATGACCAGATTACTCGTTGTCACAGACATATCAGCACCTTCTTTCTTTTATAATCTTACCGAAAATACTTATGCAATTATTTTTTTCTAAAAATAGAAAACAGACGATATCATATTATATCAGAATGCCTGCTCATCTCTTTATAAAGGATAAATTTCAGGGGAAGGCGTGACTCATACGAGTCTCGCCTTCCCCATTGCCTTCTATAATCCTGTCTCACGGGCAAACAGCCGCGCTGCCTCCCACACATTTCGGACTCCACGTTTTGACGCGTCCAGAATCTTTCCCCCTCCTTTGACGGGGCCTTCCTGATAAGTTTTCTTCCAAAAGCGTTTCTGGATCTTCTTTTCATCGATAATCCCCGGAACCAGGCAGCGGTGATAGATTCTTTCATCAAACCAGGCCAGGAATTCTTCCCCGTGCCACATGGCCGCATACCGCATCTCATGGATCTTCCTGTCGAAAACTACGTCCCTTACATCCAGTTCCCCTGCCAGGTTCAGGAAGAACTGTTTCCAGTCAAAAACCTCCGTCAGGCATTTCTCTGAAAGCAGGCCGATCGTTACAGCCCTCAGAAGCGAGAGATACAAAGAGTGGGTGTCCGTTCCCACCGTCATCGGGAGCAAACGCTCCGTTCCGCTCATACAGTAGCCTCCCACATTCTGCTCCCGCTGTATCTGTGTTCGCTCCTTGTCAAAGTCCTCCGATGTAGTTCTCGCCGTCTTGGACCGGGCTCCAACAGAGTTTCCGCTCATCCCGGCAATGGCCAAAGGGTACGACAGATGTAGGATCCGCTCATGGAGAATCGCTGTCACTACACCCATATACAGATCCTGGCAGATGCCGTCCCAGAGGCGTCCTGTCCGATCCATCAACGTCTGCAGGTAGCTTCGCTTAAAGCAGGAGTTGATATAGAGTGTAGGCAGAAGATACATGGACTGAGGCTGCTTTAGGATGGACACCAGATACTGATCTCGCTCCAGATATGAGCAGCCGTATTCCCCTCTCCGGTATGAGCCAGGGATCACAAACTGATTCTCCTGGCCTCCGTTGAACCCGGGCCATGCGTAGAAGCCCCGATCCCACTGGAGGATTTCCTCCTTTGGGTGTGCTCTTGTCACCTCTTCCAGAACCTCCAGGGTCCAGGGCAGCAGGGCATCGTCCGCCCCAAGCGTCAGCACATAGTCCCCCCCTGCCTGGAGGATGGCGAACTCAAAGCTTTTTGCCAGCTGCAAATCACGGGGCGTCTTCACATAGACAATCCGCGGGTCTTCCATCTTCCGGCACAGTTCCTGGATCTCATGGCTTCCCCCCGGCGAGTTGTCGCTTATGATCACCTCATAGCTTCCCTCATACCGCTGCTCCAGGCAGGTCTTAAGGGTATACTCCAGCGTAGCCGCGCTTCCCCTTGTCGGAAGGACGATCGAGAACCGGCAACGGGAAGGGGCGGACACGGCAGCGGGCGCATCCATGCAGTACAGTTCACTGATGTAGGCAAGATAGTTTCCAACCCAGCCAAAGGATAAGGTCCGTTCCTCCGTATAGTCCGACCGAAAACTGTAGAGCCTCCCCATCTGCTTCCTGAGAAGCCGGCTCCTGGACAGCGCATCCAGAAGCACGCCCGCGCACAGGATCAAAGCGCAGCCTTCCCCCACATACTCCTGGCAGATCTTCTGTATCACATAATCGATATTGCTCTCTGCCTCTTCGCCTTCTCCATCGGACAGTTCCACCGGATGAAAGATCCGCATCTTCCCTCTCTCCTCACAATTGTCCAGCGTCACCGCAAGGGTATCCTCGATGGAGATGTCCCCCTCTGTCTGGACTCGCACCGGAGCGTCCACAAAACAGACCTGTCTGTCAAGCAGCGTCAGCGCATGGGCCGCAGCCAGACATTGCAGCCGGTCACCTTCCCCCTGAGCGGCGATGATCACCGGCGTCTCCTCCCGGCAGTCCAGCTTCTCCATCAGATATCCCATGTTGGAGATCTCCCTCACCCATCCAAAGACACGGGAAGGATGGGAATACAGACTCTGGGAGAGCCTGTCGTACAATACCTCCTCCACAAAATCGCTCTCCAGATGGCTGTTCCAAAACAGCGCCTTAATCTGCTCTTCGGTGTGATCCCCCGCAAGAAAGCTTTGATAATCGGCAGCCTCCTTCTCTTCCTTCTCCTCTGCGAAAAGACAGTCTTCCTCACTGGCGATTCCCCACCACTGACGAAAAAGAGCCAAACTCATCCTGGTTCTTGCCCAGTCCATATCGTACCCTTGCTCTTCATCCACCCGAAGGTAAAATTCATTTATCTCACAGACTCCGTCATAGTTATACAGATCCCATACCTTCCCTGCCAGAATCCGGTTGACTTCCTCGGCATCGCCGGTCTTCAGATAGGTCGCCTCCGCCTTGGCCAGGTACCATTCTGCCCGCACAGGCTTCAGCTTCTCCAGCGCTTCCAGCCTGGCAAGAATCGCGTCCGCGTTCTCCTGGTTCATCTGGTCTCTGCAAGCCCGGATCTCTTCCAGATACTCCTGTTTTTCCATCCTGTCATCTCCTCTCCTCCAGTGGAATAAAGCCCTCTGGCGGGGCGTAGGAAACTGACCGGTTTAACTCATACTTCTCTTCAAATCTTTTGACTTCCCGCTCCAGATCAGTCCCCTTCAGATCCACACATCTTGTCAGAATCTTATACCTTTCATCCTCCGTAATATCTTTCTTCCACACTGGCGCCTGCAGAAGATAGCGCTGCGCCACATCATTTCTCTTATTTTTCAACATCTTCAAAGCATATCTCAGACACATACTCCCCAACTTTTCTATCGCCGCTTCATACCGCTGGATTGGTTTCGTAAATCCATATGCCCTGGAAAGATCTACAAATGAATGGATCAACTGATAATGCTCAGTGACTCCCAGAAGATTCCGTTCTGATTCTGTGGTCTCATTGCCGGAATGTACCCGGTACTGCACCAGATCCTCCTTAATATACGCCACATCGCCGACCAGAGCCAACAGGAAATTATTATACCAGTCGCCGGCCACATTCCAGTTTCTCCAAAAAGCTTTTACCTGACCCACCATCTCTCTTCTGAACATCCTCTGCGCAGGGATCGCGATCCCTGCCATCATATAGACTGCACACTGCTCTTCTTTGGGAATGATACAGCTGGTATCATAGAATGGAGGTTGTTTTTTGATCCTTCCGGTTTCATCGATCTCCTCGCGGTTTACGATCACAGTCCCTACATTTGGATACTTTATAAAAACATCCATACACCGTTCGATAAAATTCGGCGCAATGGCATCGTCACTGGCCAATGTATAGACATATGCACCTTCGGCGTCCCGATTGGCTATATTTGTGTTTTTATCACTCCCCAAATTTCTCTTATTTTCTGAGACTCTGAAATAGATGCCTTTTTTGCGGAACTTCTCACGATATGCAAGGGCTATCTCATAAGAATTGTCTGTGGAGGCATTATCATTGAAGTAAACCTCCAGATTTTCATAGGTCTGGTTCAGGACACTGTCCAGACAATACTCCAAATAGTGGCCATAATTATAATTGGGAATCGCAATCGTCACAAGCGGACGATATTTCTTTTCCATCGGCATTTTCCTCTCCTTTCACGCAATTCAGGCAAATCTACAGCCAATCCGACTGCTCGACAGTGCAAGCCGCTTCTGTGATTTTTATCGACATACTATTGTTTAACTTGTCCAACATGAAAAAGTGCTTCTCTTCCCGAAGACCAAACTCTTCCATCAGCACCTTCGCGATTGCCCGCCCACTGTCTAGGAAATAATTGTTCGCCGCAACAATGATAAGCAGTGACTCCTTCTCATAATTCCGGATGATCTCCGGGGACTTGATCTCATAGGAAAAAAGGCACATCCTATCATAGGTGTCTATCTCCATCCGCTTTCCCCATTTCTCCTCATTTCCATCCACAAGATCAAACGTGAGCGCCTGGTCGCAATACTTTTGATATCTTCTCAGCATCCATCTTGCCGCATCTCCAGCGCCATACACGATTAAGTGCGATTTTTTCAATGTCTTATTTGTAACGAACTCCAGCCAGTTCGTCTCGTCACAATATCCTCTCGTCTCTCCCTGACGGAGGATGAATTCCTGCTTCTGTGCCTCTGTCAGATAGGATACATGGGGTCCCAGATAATACATCCTCTTCGCCGCATACTCCTCGTAAAAATCGCTTAATTCACACAGATCTCCGTATTTCTCCGCCGCCCGCCGGATCATATTTACAGTCGTTCGGATCGTCTTCTCTTTCAGATCCTCCAGATCAGGAGCCTTGGGATTCCAATCGATATCGGCATATTCTGGTGGGTGATAGCAGTTGATAAGCCTGTCCAGGCCAGAGAACCGTAAATCCCTCATGTCTCCCATCGATTTATGCAGTGTGATCACCGGGATTCCCATCGCTGTAAAAGGAAGCGCCACATGGAGTCTGCTGGTGACGATCAGCTTCGCCTCACTTTTCATTCGGCGAACCATCTCATCCAGAAAAGAAAGACAGTCCTCTCTACTTTGCTCACTATACTCTCCATAGCACACATCAAAAGATTCCATTCTTTTTTCACTGTCTCCCCGCAACTTTTCAAATAATCGGAAAGTGGAGGGAAGTTCCACTGCATCCTTTAAAATTTCCTCTGGAATAAAAGGATAGGCTTCATCCGGAACATCCAACAGGAAAGTCTTTGTTCCCGTTGGATTCTCAATCTTAGGCACGCAGATACTGAGACATCCACTGACATAAGCATCCATGCCTGCCCTGCGAAACGCTTTCATCGTCTCTACATCTCTGCATCCAAAGGGGCCAAAGTGACTGTACTCCTTGAATTCTGCCACCTGCCTCTCCCTGGCGGCATGCATACCAATGAAAACAGGAATGATCTTTTCCGACAAGATTTTCCGCTTCTGTTTTTTACTGCTTAGCCAGTCATAATCATTAAAATAGCCGTTCATAGGAAGGATACAGTATTCTCCGTCATACTGATCCAGTTTGTTCCACTCGATCCTTATGATATCTTCCTGCGGAATTTCCATTCTTTTATAGGCCTCGATGCTTCCCGCCAGCTGAAAAAATTCCCGGTATTTTGCAAACTTGTAGTATAATCCAGTAATCCGTATTTCATTTTCTCCTCTTTTCTCTTTATTCCCTTCTATGTTTCCGGATACTGTGCGTATAACACTGTTCCATATAATGACAGCCAGAAGTGGTGCCTGACCTCAAACCGGTATTCCGGAACAATTTCCTTCAGATAAGAAGGAATCTCCCAGAAATCCTGCACCTTATGATATAAGCAGATAGCAAGCTTGGGCTTTTGTTCCTTCAGAATCCTTTGCGCCCCCTTCAAGGCCCGAAGCTCCGCCCCCTCGATATCCATCTTAATAAATGTCACAGGCTTCTCTTCCAGTATATGGTCCAGCCGGTCTGCCTCCACCGTTTTCTCATTACTCGTTTTCAGGATGCTGCTGGCCTCCTGCGGCGAATCTGTCTCGTTCCCGTAGGACACCGTTGTCTTCTCATCCCACACGCCAAGCCGGTAACAGGTAATCTTCTGTCGGATCTCTTTGGGCAGCGTATCCACATAACGGCACAGTTTTTGATAATTGTCCTCATCCAGTTCCAGACTGTAGATTGCCTGGAACGCTTCCATCTCCTTTAAAAAGGATTCAATCGTATCTCCCGTATATCCTCCGCAGTCGACGAAGGCTTCCTGATCCGTAAACGAAAGGCACTCCCTGTCAAAGTAATCCGACGAATGAGAATAAAGTTCCTGATAATTCTTCGCCCTGAGTTCCGGCGTCAGGCGGTTCGCCAGCAACTCTGTATAAATTTCCTTCGACTGCTCAGAACCAAGGCTGTCAAACACGTCCAAGATCGTATGTTCATCAAACATTTCTCTGCTCACCGGCTCGCCCAGAGCGATTTCCAGCAACAGTTCTGTCCCATTTACAAAGGGAATTCCCCAGCGGAGAAATTGTTCTTCCAGTTCAACTGTCCCCTCCCCCATTCCAATTAAAATGATCACTACCAGATCCGGGATGGATCTCAGGGTTTCTGGAGGAACCGTCTCAATTCCGTAAATGGTTTTCCCCCACTTATTCTCATCTCTGTCAGACAGATAGTTTACTCCAAATCTGTTTTTGAAATTTCTTTCCTCGAATACATCCTCAAAAAATTTCCCCAGACCATACACGCAGACATTTTTGTGAGAACGGATCATTGCCTGCTTGCAGTAGCCGCTGGTCTTCTTTGCTCTCTCAATGATATGGATCAAATTTTCTCTCAACAAGCTTTCGGACATCTCTTTATTCTCTCCTTAATCTATCGTTCTTTCTTGATCCGTCGTCACACAATCCACAAAAGGGTTTACACAGATGCATACAGGACACTGTCCGTGTAATTACACATGGAATGATGACGGATATATAATTGATAATCCGGACAGATTTCCTGAAGCTTCAAGGGAATCTCCCAGAAGTCTTCTGGGCGGTGGTATAAGCAGATGGCAAGCTTCGGCCGACTTTCCGCGATCACTCTTCGTGCCCCCTCAAGTGCCCGGAGCTCCGCTCCCTCAATGTCCATCTTCAGCGTTGTGATCTTCTCACCCTGCGGGATGATCTGATCAATCCTTGTCAGCCTGCAAGCCTCACCCCGCTCATCATCCATTACAGCGCAGCCGTCCATATCTCCATAAGCATCGCACCAGGCTTTTTGCTCACTGTCCCATGCTCCCGCGCAGATGACCTGAATTCTCTCTGCCACATCCCCCTCCAGAGAATCCACATAACTCTGCAGATATCTTGCGTTTTTCGGGCTCAGCTCCATTGCATATGCCTTCTGAAACTGATTGCCTGTCTCCTCCAGAAACTCCTTGACTGTATCTCCACGATAGGCGCCAACATCAAGAAAGGTCTCCCGGTCGGTCAGCCTCCAGATTCCCTGCTGGAAATATTCTCCTCCTGAGTACATGCTGGAGTAAGGAACGGTGGCATAGCAAGCCCCCAGCTTCCGGCAGATGATCTCTGTGTAGAGCTGTCTGGACTGCTCATCCTTCAGTCTTTTCATCACATCCTCAATAGAGGGAAGCGCCTCCTCCATCCAACTTAAATCTGTCCCCTTCAAATAATACTCAAAATGCATCTCCGAGATATGCATGCTTTCAATCCCCATCTGATCCAGCTGATCCCGGACCGGGTTGGGATTTCCCATAACGATAATCACAAATACATTGGAGAGTTCTGTCAGATTCTCTGGCGGCAGGCATGTCCGCCCATGGTAAAGTCTCCCCCACAGCTTTTCATTATTGTCACACAGATAATCAACCCGGCACGCCTGAAACAGTCTCTCATAAACATCCTGAAAAAATTTCCCCAGGCCGAACGCCACCACCGTCCGGTCTTTCAAGGTTTCCTTCCAGTTGAATACATTGACATTCTGCTCCCTCTTGGCAGTTTCCAGTGTATCGATTATCCTCTTCATTTGCTTCTCCAACGTCAACCCCTCCTCATTTTATCATTTCATCCAACTTTCCATTTCTCTTCTGATCCCTTCCCGGAACTCCACCTGACAGGAAAATCCCAGGCTTCTCAGCATGGCGCAGTCTGGATCAAGCCAGAGTATGCGTCGGCTGTCCGCCTCCTTGGCCCCAAAGGCAAGCTGTCCCTCCGGACATACCACATCCCGGATTTCCTCCACGAAATCCCGCAGAGGACGAGTATCCTCCGAGGCTACATGGCAGATCCCTGCCGCCTCCCTGGCCTCCCCCAAGAGACACAGCGCTCTTACACAGTCAGCGACGTGCAGAAAGTTCCACCGGTTCTCACAGGCTGTGAGCTGGGGCGTGCCGCCTCGGGACAGGGTATCGATGAGATAATGGACCAGCGTACCCTCGTTTTCTCCCTCTCCGTACACACTGTAGATCCGGCACCACAGGAAGTCCAGACCAAGCTGTGCGGCCAGGATCTTCCCCATCTGTCCAGCGGCCAGCTTGGCCGCTCCGTACATAAAGAATGGATCCTGCGCCGTCTCCTTTTCTCTTGCCCGTCCCAGGACCACTCCGTACTCCGCCTGGCTCCCAGCTCCGATGAACTTTTGGCAGCCACAGGCTTTCGCCGCCCGGACTGCCCGAGCCGTGTGCCCGATATTCCTCTCCTGGATGTCAAAATCTTCCCGCTCCACTCCCCCTGCGCCCTCCCAGGCCAGGTGAAAGAACAGATTTGCCGGAGCCTCCAGCTGGGAGGGAAGCTCCTCTAATTCTCCCAGCCCAAGCTCCAGGATCCGCCATTCGGATCCGGCGGTCTCTTCCAGCGTCATCTTAAGCCGCTCTCTTCGCGCAGATCCTGGCCGGATGACTGCGGTCACCTCGTAATTCTGGCGCCGAAGTTCCCGGCACAGCGCGCGTCCGAGGAAACCGGATGCCCCGGTGACCACCGCGCTTTTTACTCTTTCCACTGCATACACTCCTTAAGCTCCTCCCGGTCCAGAAGCGGCGCCATATCCTCCAGAGGCCGGCTTGCCATCTGTCCATCTTCTCTCATGTAATTAGCCTGTCTGGGGAGCACTTTCTGCTGAATGTCAGTCCGCACAGTGCATACCACCGGTCCGTCCGCCTCCAGCACCCGGGCTACCTGCCGATCCAGGTTCTCCTCCGTCTCAATGCGCATCCCGCGGATGCCAAAAGCTTCCGCCACCTTCGCCAGATCCGGAAGGGTCAGGCCGGACTCCCGGGTACACCCGGTAAGCCGCCCCTCAAAATTCCCCTTCTGGGATCCGTAGATCATACTGTATCCCTGATTATCCGTCACAAAAAGCTTCACCGGAAGTCCCCTGCGCCGGATCACTTCCAACTCCTGCATGTTCATTACCGCGCTCCCGTCCCCGGTGACACACACCGTCCGCCGTCCACCGGAGGCGATGCAACTTCCCACACAGGCCGGGATATCGTAGCCCATGGCCGCCAGCCCCTTGGTAAGAAAGGCCCGCTGGCCCCATTTTACCCGGAAGACCTTCATCCCGATATCCACAGATGTGCCGGAACTGGTGAACTGGTAGATATCCTCTTCTGTCATCTGCCGGGAAATCGCATCCACCAGATGATAGGTGCTCACAAATCCCTCCGCCGCCTCCTGGTCCCTGCCAAGGACTGGGTATTTCTCCAAGAAGAAGCGGCAGCGATCCAGCCATTTCCCCCGGTCTTTCCTGCAGATCTTCCCCTTTCGCTCCAACAGGGCCGCAAGGAAATCCTTCGCCCCGCAGGCGATCCTCACATCCGGGTGGAGATTTTTTTTCTCCATCTCATGGGGATCGATATCCACCATCACATGGACGGCTCCTGCGAGAAAGCTCTCGTAATTGTAACCTGTGGCAAGCAGACTCATCCGGCTCCCTACAGACAGAACGAAATCTGCATTCTGCAGGATAAAATTCGCCGCCCGGTGGCCCACCGATCCCGGACGTCCATAGTAGAAGGGATGATCTTCCTCGATCAGGTCCACCCCGTTCCAGGAGGTGAGCACCGGAATCTCCAGCATCCCATAAACCTGCCTGGCCTCCTGTATCCCTCCATCCAGGCGGATGCCATGGCCCAGAAGGAGCACCGGCCTCTCCGCCTGGTTCAGGAGACGGATGGTCTCCTCCACCTTCTCTGTCGGAACTGGGAAAGAGGGAAGACATAAGGCATCAAATTCTTCCAGCATCTCAGGATCCACCCAGGCTGCCTGGATGTCCAGCGGCACATCGATCCACACCGGTCCCGGCCGGCCGTGGATAGCCAGGGCCGCTGCCTTCTCCAGTTCATACCGGACCCTGGAAGGATCCGTTAGCTGCACTGCATACTTCGTGCTGGAGCGGGCCATGGACAGGATATCCACCTCCTGGATCCCAAACTGGCGTACCCCCTGGCCCGCCGCCAGATCCGCCCGCTTCACCTGGCCGGACAGGAAGATCACCGGAATCGAGTCCAGGTATGCTCCTACCAGGCCGGTCAGCGCATTGGTGGCCCCCGGGCCGCTGGTCACCAGACAAACGCCGTACCCGTCCTGCACGCGCGCAGACGCCTCCGCCGCAATGGACGCCCCCTGCTCATGGAGCATGCTCACTCCTTCCAGATCCGGGTTTCGTCCCAGCGAGTCGTTCAGATGCATAGCGCCCCCGCCGGGTACATAGAACACCTTTGTTACTCCAAGTCCTGCCACAAACTTAAGGATATAATCTGATACCTTCATCATCGCTTCTGTCTGCTCCTTTTATCTGATTCTATACTGCTGCGCTGAACTCGTGGAACCGGATCAAATCCTCGATGATCTCGTTCTTGACGATCGTGGCCTCATAGCCGCCGTTGACGCCGCACCGGCGCAGAAGATATTCCATCGTCAGGTTGCCGTCCCGCCATTTGCCGCCCAGGCCGATATGCGTCACATCCATGTAGTCCGCGCCTTCCTGTATAGCCAGGTCCGCCAGCTGCTCCGCTGTTCCGTTCCGGTCGTGAAAGTGGCAGCCCATACGCACGCCCACCTTGTGACACTCCCGGATCGTGTCTCTTACATACTCCTGCGTCATCACACTCTCCGTGTCCGCGAACTCAATAGCATGGACACCCTTTTCCTTGGCGAACTGCGCGAACCGGATATTCTGCTCGATCGTGTTAAGCCCGGCGCTGGTAAAATTAACGAACACCTCATAGCCAAGCTCCAGTGCCTCTGTCACAAATCGGTTCAGCACCTCCAGATCGGTCTCCCCCGAGCGGGTTAGGATGCGGATCGTGTCGATGATACTCTCGCTGGCCGGCAGAAGCGGAGACAACGGCCTTTGGATGTCCCGCATGGCAGAGAGTTTGGTCACATTTTTGGTCTTTTCAAAGATTTCCCGGATTTCTTTGTCCCGAAGAGAACAGTAGCGAAAGGCCCCCCTTCCCGGATCCGCCTCATCGCTGTGAAAAAATCCAAGTTCCACATAGTCGATGCCCTTCGTCTGAGCGAAATTATAGATATCTCTGGCCGTCCGCTCCGTAAAGTACCACCCCGTCTGATAACCGATCTCTCTGAGCGAGCAGTCGAAGATTTCCATTCCCTTTAACATCCTTCCCATTCCTCCTTCCCATCTTTACCGTTTTATCCCTGTCTTAATTCAGGGATTTCCGGATCCTTAAAATCATTTCATCCAGCATGGCGTCCGTCATCCCCGGATAGACGCCGACCCAGAATGCGTTCCTCATGGTAAAATCTGTGTTCTCCAGACTATGGGCTACCCGGTAGTCCTCCCCCTCCTTCAGATCCTGAAAGCAGGGATGGCGCAAGATATTCCCGGCGAACAGATTCCGTGTCTGGATCCCGTGTTCCTCCAGATAGGACACGATCTCCCCCCGGCTTCTTTCGCACTCCGGACGGACCGCCAGGATGAAGCCGAACCAGGAGGGATTGGAATGCTCTTGCTTCTCTGGCAGGATCAGCTGGTCAGAAAGCCCGGCAAGTCCTGCCCGCAGGTACGCCCAGTTTTCTTGCCTGCGTCTGACGAAGTCCGGCAGCTTGGCAAGCTGGGCCGTTCCGATGGCCGCCTGCATATCCGTAGCCTTCAGGTTGTAGCCTATATGGGAGTACACATATTTGTGGTCATAGCCCCTGGGAAGAGTTCCGAACTGTCCGTCAAACCGGTGGCCGCACAGATTGTCCATTCCGCCCGGGCAGCTGCACTCCCTTCCCCAGTCCCGCATAGAACGAAGGATCTTGTAGAGCAGCGGATCGGATGTGTAGACCGCTCCCCCCTCCCCTGTGGTCATCTGGTGGGCCGGGTAGAAGCTGGAGGTTCCGATGTGTCCGATGGTTCCCGTCTTCCTGATCTTTTCGTCTATCTCGTAGGTTCCTCCCAGACCATCACAGTTATCCTCGATCAGCCACAGCCCGTGCCTGTCACAGAAGGCTCTGATCTGATCCAGGGCAAAGGGATTCCCCAGACTGTGGGCCAGAAATACCGCCTTCGTCCTGGATGAGAGAGCCTCTTCCAGCTGCTCCGGGCAGACGTTGTAGGATGGGATGTCAATGTCCACGAACACCGGCACCGCACCGCATTGCAGGATCGGCGCCACCGTAGTCGGGAAGGCCGCCGCCACAGTAAGGACCTCATCCCCCTTCAGGATGCGCCTATCTTTCAAAAGAGGCGACGTCAAAGCCGCCATGGCAAGCAGATTGGCGGAGGAACCAGAGTTGACCAGCAGGCAGTAGGGCACCTCCAGATATGCGGCCAGCCCTTTCTCAAAAGCTTCCGTATAATCTCCCGCCGTCAACCAGAAATCCAGAGCCGAGTCTACCAGGGCCCACACCTCCTCCTCGTCGAAGACCCGTCCTGAATACGGGATCCGATCCCCCTTCTGATATGGCTTTCTGCTATGATGTTCCCTTGTATAGGCTCTCACCAGCTCCTCGATGCGATCTTTTTCCATCTTGTTTTACCTCCTTGTTCTGCTTTCGTGCAAATCCTGCCCGTCGTCGATTTTCCCGGACATATAGCGACAGTCCACGATCCGTTTCTCTCCCAGGCTCCACACCTTCCCAAACTCCTCCCAGGCCGTCGCAACAGCGATCACGTCCGCCTCTTCATAGACCGCTTCCACGGAAGGCAGATACTGGACCGGAAGCTGTGGGTAAGCCGCCGCGAAGGTCTCCCGGGCCTCCGGGTCATAGGCCGCGATCTGGTAATTGCCCATTCTGCAGATCTCCCGGATCAGGGATGCGGCTGCCGTGTCCCGCACGTCGTCGGAGCCCGGCTTGAAGGAGAGACCAAGGATTCCTACCACGGCCCCCTCTTTGAGGCCCTGAACGACCTTTCCTGCCATCACCGACGGACGCTTCCGATTCGTCTCAATGACTTCTCTTAAGATTGGCGGTTCAAACCCTTTCCTGGCAGACGCAGCCAACAGGGCACAGGTATCCTTGGGCAGGCAGTAGCCGCCGTAGCCGCAGCCGGGATAGACATAGCTGGTCATCCCGCAGCCGCCCCACCGCTTGTCCATGTGAAGGATCTGAAAGGCCTTCGCCACCTCAATATCTCCGAAGGCATCCGCCACCTGGGCCATCTCATTGGAATAACTGATCAGGGTGGCCAGAAGCGTGTTGGACAGGTATTTGATAAACTCTCCCGTAGAGGGAGACACACAGAATACAGGAACCTTCATGGGCGCGTACAACTCTGAGAGCATCTGCCTCCCTCTCTCTTCCTGGCAGCCCACCACGATCCGATCCGCGTGGATGAAATCTTCCCAACAGTGTCCCTCCCGGAGGAATTCCGGATTATTAGCTAGGCCAAACTGCCCCGCCTTCTCCTTACAGATTTCCTCCAAGTAAGGTCGGACGATTTCCTCCGTGGTAGAGGGTGGAACCGTGGACTTGATCACTAGTATACGGAAGCGCTCATCCTCCACTGCCTGGACGGAACTATCAATCGCCGCCAGCAGACAGGACAGGTCCGCTGTGCCTCCCTCTCCGCAGGGTGTTCCCACACAGTAGAAGAGATAGCGGCTCTCATGGACCGCCGTCTCCACATCCCTGGTCAGGAAAAGGTTTCTGTCCAGATGAGCCCTCAGCAGTTCCTCCAGCTTTGGCTCCAGGTACGGGATCTGTCCTTTTTGAAGCATCTCCATCCGGCTCTCATCCACATCGACGCCATAGACCCGGTATCCCAACTCTGCGAAGCCGAGGGCTGTCGTCAATCCCACAAACCCCAGTCCAAATACCGTTACCATATCAGTTCTCCCTCCTGGCTTTCTTTAATAAAGGCGAGGAACCGCCCGATTCCTTCTTCCACCCGTATGTCCGGGTCATACCCCAGTTTGCTTCTGGCCTTGTCGATGTTGGGACAGCGCCGCTTTGGATTGTCCGTCAGATACTGCCGGTCCGAAGACACCTCATAGCGGATTTTTCCTTCATATCCGAACAGTTCCTGTCCTTTTTCCAGATAGATCTGGGCCAGTTCTCCTACTGTGATCTCCGGTCCCTCGATGCCGATGTTGAAATAGTCGTATCTGCCGTAAAGCAACGCCTTCAGATACCCGGCCGCCGCGTCCGCGATATGGCAGAAGGTCCGGCTCGGCCCTCCGTCAGACAGGATCACAAGATCTTTGCCTTCTGCCACACTCCTGGCGAAATCCGCCGGAACCCGTCTGTCATTCAGCCGGATGCCGGGTCCGTAATTGTTGAAAGGCCGGACAACTCCAACAGGGAGTTCATACTCCCGGGCAAACAGCGCGCACAGCGTCTCGCCGAACCGCTTCGCTTCATCGTAGCAGGCTCTGGGGCCCGTGCAAGATACACTTCCCCTGTAGTCCTCCGGCGTAGGGATCGACGCAGGATCCGGATCTCCGTAGATCTCGCTGGAGGAGAAAAACAAAAAACCCTTAAGTTCCCTCTCACGGTAGTAGTCCAAAAGCCGGCGCAGGCCCCATACATTAGCATCCACCGTCTGGATCGGATACTTCCGGTAAAATGTAGGCGAGGCAATGGAAGCCATGTGGATCACATAATCCGCTCCGGCCGCCTCCGGGATATCCGCGATCTCGTCCGAAACCACGTCGAACTTCCGTACCCGGAATACGGGCTCCATATCCCGCAGCCACTCTGGCATTCCCAGGAGATAGTTGTCCAGGCACAGAACACTTTGGATCTCTAGTTCCCGTCGGTATGCATAGAGAAAATGAGTCAGATAATACCCCAGGAACCCGGCCGCTCCGGTGAGCACGATCCTTGCGCCTTTAAGCTTCTCCCTCTCCTCTTCTGTTAACTTCTGATACGTGTGTCTTAAGTCCTCTTCTAATTGTGCTATCTTCATTGCTCTACCACCTTTTCCATTTTGCCTGCCCTGTATTCCACAGGTACTCCAGAGTCTCTTTGTCCCGAAGAGTGTCCATACACTTCCAGAACCCGGGATGCTTATAGGCCGCCAGCTGTCCCTCCCTAGCCAGCCGCTCCAGAGGTTCCCGTTCAAAGAAGGTTCCGTCCCCGTCGATGTAAGAGAAGATCTCAGGCTCCAGCACCATGAAACCGGCGTTGATCCACCCGCCGTCCTCCTTGTCCTTCTCCGCAAATCGCCACACTCTTTGATCTTCCCCGATTTCCAGCACGCCGAAGCGGCCGCCCGGCTGGATAGCGGTCAGCGTGGCAAGCCGCCCCTTGCTGCGATGGAAATCAACCAGCCGGTTTAAGTCCACATCGGACAAGCCATCCCCATAGGTCATCAGGAACGTCTCCTCCCCTACATATTCCCGCACCCGCTTCAGCCGCCCCCCGGTCATGGTCTCAAGGCCGGTGTCCACCAGCGTCACCCGCCATGGCTCCGCCGCGTTGTTGTGCACGTGCATCCGATTGTTACAGCCGAAATCAAAAGTCACATCGCTGCGGTGGAGATAATAGTTCGCGAAATACTCCTTGATCACATAGCCCTTGTATCCGCAGCAGATGATAAATTCATGGAATCCATAAGACGAGTAATACTTCATAATGTGCCACAGGATTGGAGTATCTCCGATCTCAATCATGGGCTTTGGCTTTAAGTGACTCTCCTCACTGATCCTCGTACCTAACCCTCCTGCCAGGATCACAACCTTCATCTGATTCCTCCTTCTCTTCCCAATCTCTCGGCGAGATGTCCTCGATCACTGCTCAATCCTTCTTTCCTCCAATTCCACAGCTTTCATCCCCAGATACACCGCTAGGTAATCCCTTTTCAAACTCCCCGCGAAGATCCTCGGGGAGCGCCTGGATTACCCGTGCCTCCAGCGCGTGAAATCCTGCCAGTTTGGCGCACTTTAAGAGAAAAAGCAGGTCTTTAAGATTCTGGAAGTCATAGAGACCCTGAAGGAATTTCCAGGTTCCCGCTGCCTGATCAGCTTCACCGGGTTCCTGCTTGAGAAGTTGGAGGACCGCAGTCAAAACTTGATCCTGATACCGTTCCATCCGCAGAGAAAGAACGCAGTAGCGCACTACCTCCTGTGGACGTTTCAACTGAAGGCAGGCCTGAGCCAGCCATGCGTAGATCTGACACAGGTACCCCTCTGCCGTCACTCTCTCGTAACTGCGGTAGGTCTCCAGCTTTTCCAGGCAATTCAGAAAGTTCCATCTGGCCTCCCCCATTCTTCCCCGGTTATAGTTCCAGACTCCAAGGTAGAACCAGGGATCCGGATTACCTGTATCAGGGTATCCATAGTCCTTGACCCACCGGAGAACCTCTTCCTCAGACTCCGCTTTCCTTTTCGTTCCTGTCAAGATTTGCATAAGTCCGCTCCTGGCATCATAATACCGCTGCTTGGCAAGATTTCCACTATTCTTCCCTTCCAGAGCCTTTCGGTAGCTGATCTTTGCCCCCTCCAGGTCACCGGAAGCCTTCTGGGCGTCCCCAAGGTACGACCATGCCATATAGTTGTCCGGATCCTGCTCCAATTCCCGCTCCAGCATTTCGATGTTGCGCTGCAGCTTCCCGGTTTCTGCATAGACATTGTTCCCATAGCCGGTATGGAAAATAGACAGGTTTTCTGCCTGAATAAAAGTGAACCGTCCGCCTGGCGGCATCTGGATCTGTTCGTGGATCCTCCCTTGATAGCGCAGATCCTTCCTGTTACGGAAGATCCGGTCCTGCGGATCCACGCTGAAAGGCTTTCCATTGTCGTCCAACTGAACCAAGGCACAGCGGATAAACAGAGGAAGTTTTTCCCCTTTCTTTGGCACAGGGATCCGCTCCAGAAGGCGGACCAACTTCCGTGTATCCTCTTTATTCATATATTCATCGGCATCCAGGAATACGATCCATTCCCCCGAGGCCTGCTCAATGGCATAGTTCTTGGCCGCCGCAAAGTCATCGATCCATTGAAAATGATACACTTTCGCTCCCATCTCTTCCGCGATCTCCACAGTCCGGTCAATGGAACCGGTATCCACCACGATCTGTTCAAAGACAATATCTTTTGCCCATGTCAGCGCCCTCCGGATATTCTTCTCCTCATTTTTTACGATCATGCACTGGGAGATCTTTACTTTCCTTTTCATCTCTTCTACCCTCGCAACACTTTATCTTCAACCTGCAAACAGAGTGTCCGGCATTCCTGCCGGACACCCCTTTGAATTACTGCGTTTATAATATTTCTGATTACTGTAACAGCTGAAGAACTCCCTGCGGGATCTGGTTTGCCTGTGCAAGCATTGCCTGTGAGGACTGAACCAGGATATTGTTCTTCGTATACGCCATCATCTCTTCCGCCATGTCTACGTCACGGATGCGGCTCTCAGCAGATGTCATGTTCTCTGTTGTTACACTCAGGTTGTTGATCGTGTGCTCCAGACGGTTCTGAATTGCACCAAGATCACCACGAGTAGACGATACTGAATTGATTGCATTTTTAATTACATCAATTGCCGCCTTCGCTCCTGCCTGTGTACTGATATCAACATTGTTAATACCAAGTGATTCAGTATCCATGGATTTAACAGAAACTGTCATCTGATTGAAAGAAGCGGCGGTATCACCGATCTGTAAAGTCAGATCATGACCGTCTGCACCCCTTCCCGCTCCTGTAAATGTAATATTACCTGTAACCGCAGCTGCTGTTCCTGATGAGTTAGCAGTAAGGACGATTTCACTTCCTTGTGATGTTGCGATATAATATTCATCACCAGCACTAGTAATCTTATCACCTGCCGCTAATCCATTGTAAGCTGCAGCAACTTTCTGGGCAATACTGTCCGCAGAATCTGCCGTTGTTACAGCAATGGTAACATTCGTTCCTCCAACTGATACTGCTGCCTCACCATCTTGTGTAACCTTGATTCCCGTCAAATCATATTTATATTCTGCGACTTCACCTGGGCCTCCTGCCTGCCCTGTTACTACAGCCGCTGAGTCCGGGTTAGTAAATGTTGCCGCCGCTGCTCCCTTTCCATCCATGGATCCATCCAGCAGCTGGATTCCGTTGAAGTTTGTAGACTCGGAGATACGGTCAATCTCATCTTTCAGAGACTGAACTTCTTTCTGCAGATTCTCTCGGTCTACAGAATCCTGATATGTTCCGTTAGCAGACTGATCTGCCAGCTCTACCATACGGTTCAGCATGGAGTGAACTTCTGTCAGAGCTCCCTCTGCTGTCTGTACAAGAGAGATGCCATCGTTTGCGTTCTTCTGTGCTGTCTCAAGTCCTGTGATCTGAGCGCGCATTTTTTCGGAAATAGCAAGTCCTGCTGCATCATCGCCTGCACGGTTGATTCTATATCCGGATGAAAGCTTCTCCAGGTTCTTGGAAACTGCGCTGTTGTTGTTTGTTAAGTTACGATAAGAGTTAAGTGCTGCGATATTGTGCTGAATTCTCATAATAATTTTACCTCCTTGGTTGTTGACGGAACCATCCTTTGTTCCGTATGAATTGCTTCTCTGGCGGGGTTTCCCGTCATTTCCTTTCCGCCTTCTCCTTCGCGATCCGCCTGCGGCTTTTCACGTAGGAGTCGCGGATCCAGTCCGGGGCGGGATTGGTCTTCTCGTAAACCTCTCCCCGCAAGATCCTCACATCCCGTGGTGCGTCCACTACGAGACGGAGCACGCCGTCGATCTCAGCGACCTGGATCACGATCCTGCGGCTGCCATCTTCAAGTACAATGTATTCTCCTGAGTTTCTTCCAAGAGTAAGCATTCCCTTGTCCCCTTTCTGTTTCTGACAGGAGTCTGTCTCCATTCCGGAATATAATTTTCTAACAACAATGCGCATTTCTCTTTCCTGTCTAATAACTATTTCGACCCCCCCCCCGAAAATTAAGCTATTTTTTGATTTTTGTGTAAAATTCACAAAATTATTGTTCCCTTTCAACTAAAATAAAGTAATAATAAATGTTATACCCCTCTAAAATTTGGTTGAAATTCTTTTTTTCGTGCGCCGCACTTTAAATGTCGATACGATTCCTTACTCCTGTCCGGTTCAATCAGTCCTCCGGCCTCTGCTTTATCAACTGCCGTCTTATGTACTGCAATTTCTATTCTTGTGCTTTCTTCCCATGAACTTCCCCTGTGCATTTTATTGATATCATATTATATCAGAATGCCTGCGCATCTCTTCAAGATGAACTGGCTTCTTATGTCGATTGTACTGCTGTGCATCATGGCGATGGCGCTGTATGCGGTGATCGGGGTGGTTGAGAAACTGTATCAGAAAAGATTTTGAAATCTGAAATAAAGCATACCCTCAGACATTTCTAAAGATAAATTTGTCTGAGGGTATCGAAAAAATTTTAGCTATAAGGACAGGCAGCATGCATTTCACTATATTCTGTTGTTGCTTTATACTCAGGAAGGGATTGTAGCTTTTCAAAAATACCTTTTTACCCAGGTTCCGACTATCACTTTCCCTCCAAATACGATCACTGTGCCGCATGATTTTGGATGCGCGGCAAAACGGATACTGTCCAGCAGGTTGAGCCTGGCATCTGATATGGCAAGATTGACAGGTTTCTGTGCCTCTTTCTTACAGCGTTCTTATAATAGTCTTATAGCGCTGTTATAATGCTTTCAGCTCATACAGATCAGCTCTTCTTGCGGACAGAAGGGGAAGCTGCTGCCTGATCTTTTCAACAGCTCCAAGGTCAATCTCAGTGATCAGAATTCTTTCTTTTTCATCCATCTCCTGAACGATATCTCCCCAGGGGGAAACAATCATACTGTGCCCCCATGAAACATAACCTGCGCTTTCATCCCGGGCATCTGAGGTGGCGATGACAAAGCACTGATTGTCAACGGCTCTCCCTCTGAGCATGATCTCCCAGTGGGCCGGTCCTGTCGTCATATTAAACGCCGCCGGGACGAAAATTACTTTTGCCCCGTCCAGAACCATAAGCCTGGCAATCTCCGGGAACCGGAAATCAAAACAGATGCAGATCCCCATCTTTCCAAATTCTGTGTCAAACACTGTATGGCTGTCCCCGGCTGTCAGCGTCTCTGATTCCTTATAGGCCTGTCCTCCCTTCACATTGATATCGAACAGGTGCACCTTCCTGTGCTTTGCAATCTGACGCCCGCTGCGGTCAAAGACATATGCCGTATTGTAGATATGCCCCTCGGCGTCTCTTTCCGGGACGGAGCCTGCGGACAGATAAACGCCGTATTCCCGGGCTGTCTGGCTTAAAATCTGCCACGTCTGTCCCCCTTCTTCCTCTGCATATACCGGGAAATTATGTGTCAGATACGGACAGTTAAACATTTCTCCCAGAGTCACTATATCTACATCTTCATCTTTTATAGTTTCCATCTTTTTACAGAATTCTTCTATATTTCTCATTTTTTCATCATATACGTGCCCCTGAATTTGTGCAATTTTCATAATGCTTTCCTCCTAATCATAAGTAACAGTTCAGCACACAAGAGGTAATATATTCCGAACTGCTTGATTTCAGTATAGTACTATGAAAAGGAAAAATATAGAAATAAAATTCTATTTTTATAGTATCTGTCCGATAGACATGCTGAACAACTAATTATCCGGCAGGAGGGAACATCCCTTCTGCCGGATTCAGAACATCAAGACAGTTCTATATGATACTTCTTATATCTCCTTCTCGCAAAGAAGATCCCCGGCATCACCAGAACCAGAATGAACACTGCTGATGCTGCAGGCATGTCTCCCTCGAGACCGGCCGAGCCGCCAAGAAATACCTGTGACAGCGATCCGGAAAAGTTAAAGACGGCATGCAGCAGAGCCGCGGCTCCGATATTTCCTCCACAGTATACCACCATACTCAGAATCATTCCCAGGCTGAATGCATAGAGCACCTGAGTGACCGTGCCAAGAATATATTCCGGACGGTACAGCAGATTCACCAGGTGCATTGCCCCGAACAGCGCGGATGTTATGCAGGCTGTTTTCCATACGCTTAGTCCTCTGCCTTTTCCATATTTTTCGAGGATTCCCTGAATGATTCCCCGGAACCATATCTCCTCAAAACATGCGGTCAGGACGCAGACCACAGTAAAGCACAAGAATGCAGGCATTGAAAACACCAGCTGCTTCTCCTGTGACAGTCCGATTCCCAGCATTAAAAGAAATACTGCTGACACAGCCAAAATATACCATCCGCCTGTAAAAAATACCTTCCATCCAAGACGAAGCTTCACAATCCTCTCTTCCTCGCCCAGGAAAGCCGCAAGTAGAAGCATCACTGCGATTGAGATCAGATAAGCCGGTATGGCTGTCACATTCTCAGGCCCTACATTCCTTAAAAGAAATGAGCTCAGCTTTAAAATCCCTGCTCCTGTTATCAGTGTTCCTGCTATTTTAATCCATGTATATCTCTGTTCTTTCATTCCCTCTCTCCTATGAAAATCTTAACGCGTCAATGGGTTTCTTTTTCGCTGCTTTATCAGCCGGATATATGCCGAATGCCACTCCAATAACAGCTGAAAATGCTGTGGCGGCAAGGATCACTTCTTTTACCATTCTGAAATGATACTGCGGCAGGAACCAGTTTACAGTCTGGATGATACCCCAGGACAGAAGAATCCCGATCAGGCATCCCAAAAGGCTGAGCGCCAGGGCTTCGATTAAAAACTGAGTCATAATTCCTGCATAGTCTGCTCCGATCGCCTTGCGGATTCCGATCTCCCTTGTCCGCTCTGTGACAGATACAAGCATAATATTCATAATCCCGATTCCGCCGACCAGAAGGGCGATCCCCGCAATACCGCCAAGCATCAGCATGAGCGTCCGCTGGGTTGACTCCATAAGCTCCAGAATCTGAGATTCATTCATGACCTGAAACGCTTTCTCGTCATTTCCAAACCGGGTTTTCAGGAAATCCGTTACCTCCGTTTCCGCGTTCTTCATCTCTTCCTGGCTGTCCGCGGTCAGATAAAAGTTGTTCACATACCTGATGTCGTCGGCGGATCGCATAAGAGTAGAATATGGGATGTAGGCTTCCATCTGTTCTGCATTCCATCCTGAAACTTTACTTTTCTCCAGCACTCCGGCCACCCTGTACGTCTTCCCTCCGATAACAACCTCTTCCCCGGCCGCGTCGTCAGTCCCCAGCAGTTCTTTTGCGGCCCGGTTGTTTAAGACTACACTGTATGTACTGTTATCCAGATCCGCTCTCTTTAGTGTCCTTCCATAAGCAGTCTTTAAATTCTGAATCTCAAAATATCCCGGAGTCGTTCCCGTAATCTGAATATCTACGCTCTTTCCTCTTCCTCTGGCAGTACTGCCTGTATTTCCGGCAGGCGCTGCCGCGGATATACTCTCCTTCTTTTCCAGTTCGCTCACATCTTCCCATGTCAGCGGTTTCCCTTTATCCTTTAATATACTGACTGTAATCAAAGTTTTTCCGCTTTCGGAAATCCCTTCGGTTACAGAGTCCGATGCCCCGCCCACAAGGGACACAAGGACAACCAGAGATGTCACTCCGATGATGATCCCCAGCATGGTCAGAAAAGACCTGAGCTTGTTCGACAATATGGCAGTATACGCCATTTTTACAGACTGTAAGATCATATTTTCACCTCGCTTAACCGTCCGTCCCGGATTCTGATTTTTCTCTCCGCCTGATCAGCCACGCCTTCATCATGAGTAATAATTACAATTGTATTCCCTTTTTCGTGAAGCATATGAAAAATATCCATGATCTCCCGGCCTGTTCTGGAATCAAGTGCGCCTGTAGGTTCATCCGCGAGGAAAAGCGCCGGGCGGGAAGCCAGCGCCCTGGCAATCGCCACCCTCTGCTGCTGTCCGCCCGAGAGCTGAGACGGCCTGTGCCCCATACGATCCTTTAAACTCACCTGCTCAAGTGCCCACGCCACTCTCTCTTTTTGCTTCGCTGTGCCTAATCTCTGATAAATAAGAGGAAGCGCCACATTTTCCGCCGCGGAAAGCTTCGGAAGCAGGTTAAAGTTCTGAAAGATAAATCCGATCTTCCGGTTCCTGACTCTCGCCAGTTCCTTCTCTGAATAGTTCTCTATTGGCTGTCCGTCAAGAAGGTACTGTCCTTCATCGGCACAGTCCAGACATCCGATAATATTCATCATTGTAGACTTTCCGCTTCCCGAAGGACCGACAATACTTACAAATTCCCCTTTTCTGATATGAAGATCCACCTTCCTGAGCGCGTAGAATTGTTCTTCGCCCATCTGATAGATTCTTGAAACACCTTTCAGCTGTATCACCGGCATCACCTCCTACATCTCGTCCATCAGATATTCATCTGTGACATCAGCCGACGTTCCAGGCTCATAAAAAAGTGTCTGGCCTTCTTTCATGCCCTTAGTAACTTCGATCTGAATCCCATCCGAAAGTCCTGTCTGAACCTCATGCATCTCTCCCAGCTGGCCTGTCTTTTTATCGGCAGAAAGATAAACCCATGATTTCCCCTCTTTTTCTACTATCGCTTCTGCGGGAACTACAAGCACGTCATTCCTCTCTTCCACAAAAATTCCCGCGGACACATTCATGCCAAACAGCATCTTTTCATCTCTTGGCAGCATGATTTGGACTGTGTATTTCGTTGTCCCGCTCTGGCCTGCCCCGTTCTTATTGATCCGGCTGATTACTCCATCATACGTTTGACCGGGCATAGCATTTAGACTGATCTCCGCCTTCTGACCCTGAGCCACTGAGAGAATATCCATCTCGTCCACCTGAATATCCACGGTCATTTTCTCGCCGGAAGCAATGGTACAGAAAGCTGTCAGCTCTGTATTTGCCTCTTTTCCTTCGGCTTTAAAATCCTCTCCTGATCCGCCGGACACAGCTCCTGCGGAAATGCTGTCTCCGCCTCCCTGACCATTCTCCGGGCTCTGTCCTGACAAATAATTCCCCTGCTGCTCTGTCTTATTCTTTTCCCTGTCTGTCTTTGATTTTTCAGACTGGCTTTCCTTCTTTCCTTGTGTCTGAGGATCCTTTTCTGTCTGTGCGCCGCTGCCCTGCTGGCTATTATTTCCCTGTTGGCCGCTGCTCTGCTGACCGCTTTCATTTTGGGTATTGCTGTCTGTATTTTCAGTATTGTCTTTTTCTCCATCTTTTTCCGGCTCAGCGCTTTCTGTCTTTGGGAATTCTGCCTTTAATGAAATCTGAATAATTTCGCCGTCTGCGCCATTTCTCTGATAAGTAATATCAGACACTTTTGCACCTGCCACAGAAGGTTGCAGTCCATCCTGAAAGCAGCTCCCATCTTCTGCCGTAATCTCCACCAATGCGGTATATACCGTATCAGCGGCGAATACTTCTGCTTCCGGAGTCCATGTCACTTGAAGCTTGTACTGAGATTTTTTCTCTCCGCCTTCTTCCGGCTTTCCCTGCTGATTCTTCTCCCCGGAATCTGGTTTTTCTCCCGTGGAAGGCGCATTCAGCCTGATCTCCGGAATCTTTCTTATCACATCCCGCTTCCCTGGCTTACCCTGTACTGTCTGATTCTGATCCATTGCGCTAATCTGCATTCCCACAGGCCAGATTCTCGCGCCTGCAGAATATGACGCGCCGCTCTCCTGCTGCGAGGATGAGTCTTTTGAGCGTTCTGCAGTGTCGGATTTTGACTTTTCTCCATTTACATTCAGAATGATTCCTGATGTCTCGGCAGTCACCGTTTTACTGTCCTTCATCTTCTGGAGAATACCAAGCTTCTCCTCCAGATCCACCTTTTTCTTAAGCATCTCATAATAAGACGACTTTGACTTGTCCGCTTTTTTCAGCTTCTTCTGCAAGTCGTCAATTGCTTCTTTGGTTCCCAGCAGTTCCGCCATCACACTATTGTCATCCGCCAGAGCCAGCACATCTCCGGCCTTTACCTCATCGCCGGATTTCACTTTCACTTCACGGATTTTTACTCCTGAGGGAATCATAATTTCTTTTGCGCCCTCCGGGGCAAGGGAGCCGGTCCCCTGTATCAGCTTCCTGATTGATCCTCTTTGCACTTCCGTCTGCACAGTCTGAATCTCCGTATCCTCTGTATCGCGGTTTCTGTAAAATATACCTCCGGCAGACAAGAGCAGCACTCCTGCCATACAGCCGGCAATCAGCCTTTTCTTCTGTATCATTTCCTTTTACCTCCACTTTATTGTGGGGATAGGATATAACATAAACATTGAAAAAAGATTGAAAACAGCTATAAAGTTCACTAACCTTCCCGTGTAAAACGTCCGAAAACAGAGACTATTTCAAAAACGTATTCTGCGGGGATGGAGGATGCCTCTGGACTTCGCTCCAGGGAATAAGGGAAACTAGGAAGCTGCGAATGCGGACTAAATACAAGGACAGCAGGTGAACAACTCGCTTTAGCTCAAACAAGTTCACCTGCTGTCCTAACATCCACCTCCGCAGCTTCAAGTTTCACTAATTCCCTTCCGAAGGCGCCCATCGCCATCCTCCATCCCCGCAGAATCTTTCTTGAAATGGGGCTGTTTTCTGGGCTTTCTAAATCGGACATCAGTGAATATATAGCTTCCAGAAGTAAGGCGCGGCCGGAAGACTTTCGCAATGGAAGGCCTCCAAG
>CALWTQ010000010.1 GCA_944384505.1 uncultured Mediterraneibacter sp. | reverse complement strand
GGCAGAGGTGGAAGTGCGGTAACGCATGGAGCTGACTGTTACTAATAGGTCGAGGGCATAACCAGAGCGGGAATAGGCAGGAAGATGGATGATGATTCTTTGTATGTAGTTTTGAAGGTACATAGACAATTAGCGGGGGAATGAGAGAAGCACCTGAGAGAGAAATCTTTCGGGTGCTTTTGTTAGTATGAAAGGCTGACTATCCTTATGTATACGTTCTCATTGACTTATATTGTGGGTTTTCTTACAATTATAGATACAGTTATAAGGACTATCCGATATAAAGAGAGGTGAGAACATGGATCAATATAAAAATGAGCCGAAATACCATATTATCAGGGAGAGTGCTCATATGTATGACAGCAGACCCTTTTCCGGCTATACAATTGAGGATTATTATGCTCTTCCGGATGAACAGAGAGTGGAGTTAATTAACGGTGTTTTCTATGATATGGCATCTCCGACTGTCAGACATCAGAGTAAAAGAAGAGATTATGTAATTAAGGCGGGCAAGTACTGTGAGGCAGGAGTGAGGGAATACTGGATTATTGATCCTGATATGGAGCGGGTGATCGTATATGATTTTGAGTCAGACGCAGCGCCCATAATATACAGCATGGTGGATGAAGTCCCGGTGCGGATTTTCGATGGAGAGCTGACGATCTGTTTTCCCGAAGATGAATCAATTGTTTGATGAATAATTTATGGAAAGGACTCTTAAAATAAGTATGAAGATTGTCTGATCTGTAAAGCTCCATTAGAATATCAGGGACATGATTCCGACCTGATTTCGAAAGAGTAACCGAAAACTCCGGTTACTCTCCTTTCTGTTCCATGCGGAACTCAGTAGGTGTACATCCTTTTTGTTTCTGAAAAGCACGCGAAAAAGTTTTTGTGTTATTATAACCACACTCAACAGCAGCCTGTACGATCGGCATATCTGATTCCGCCAGCAGCCCGCAGCTGTATCCAATGCGGATTTCGCGGAGCAATTCAGAAAAAGTCTGCATGAAATTGTATTTTATAATTTTGTGAAGATAAGATGTGCTGATGTTAAAAGTATGAGCGACTTCTTCAGGGGTCAGTGTCGGTTCGTCAAAATGCTGATAAATATAATACAAAATATTCCATATTTCATTGTTGTACATCAGGTATCCGGCTTTCCCTTCGGATTCCAGCCAATGCTGCCTTCGGAATTCATCCGGGGTTATTCCCTTTATATTTTTAAATGAACGATAAAAGTTTTGAATGGAAGAAAACCCAGTGTTTTGAGAAATATACTTGACCGTGGGCGCCTTTAAAGCCAGAAGAATGCATGCGTTGCGGATGCGTATATCTGTCAAAAGAGTGTGAAATTCCATCCCTGTATATGCTTTCAGATTATCTCTGAGTACAGAAACTCCTACGCCAATTTTGCGTGCGACAGTAGTTATTGTGATTTGTTCAGCAAAGTGCTGGTGGATGTAGCGAAGCGCGTTCTCCGTAATATTATCAGGGAGGGGAAGCGTTTTGCTGTTATCGTTTTCCTCGCGGGCACGATGAAATAGCATCATGAATTCAATCAACTTCAAGTAGAGCCTTGTTTGACGATCAGGATCATCTGAAGTAAATATAGAGTACATTGAGTTAAATATAGAGCAGCATTCTTCGAAGTCTTTTTCGCTTAGAAGAATAGAGGGACTCTTTTTGCTGAAAACCGCATCTTTTGCTGATGGCCAGATTGCAGAATAGTTAAAAAAATCTTCCATCGAGAATTCGCAGATAAAGCGTTTGATCGGATGATCGGGTTTCGTGTGGAGTGTGTGAAAATGCCATGGCATTGTAACAGAAATACATCCGGGTTTTACTGGATATTTCACATCATTGATAATTTCGGTGCCTTGGCCCTCCAGAATCAGGCTGACTTCGATAAAATCATGACGATATACAGGAAACACATCTATCATGTCTTCCTGGTTAATATAACATGTTGTCCCAAATTCGTTGAAGAATTCATCATTTCGGTAATACAGTGGTATTTTGGGCATTTCTGATATATCTCCTTTTTTAATGTGAATAAAAAAATAGTATTTGTCCTTTTATATGATGATGATATTATACAATATTTTCATTTATATGTGAAAGAAAAAATCGAAAAAAGATAAGAAAAGTCAGAAAATAAAGATCAAATGTCCGACCTTCTTTTAAAAGAACGTTAAAATATAAACATATTGACATGTCAAACAAACTAATTTAAGGAGGAATGTTATGCAGCGTTCTAACAAAAGAGGCGTAATTCAGGCTGCAATTTCCGGTATATTGTGGGCAGCGTATTCTGTGACCTTGTACAGCTGGCTCAGTCCATATAACGGCGATACCGGGACACTGGACAGTGCACAGGGGATTATGTTTATTATCCTGGCCGCAATCGGCATCGCTTGGATTGATGCTTTGATCACAGCTGTTTTTGAGGTGGGATATTGTATTCAACAGAAGAAATTTGATGAATTTAAGAGGCTTCTGCCTACAAAGGCTTTTCTTAAGATCATGCCTGCGGCACTTTTCGCGGGTCCCCTCGGTCTGGTTCCATTTGCGATTGCCAGCCGTTATTCCGTGTCGGTAGCCACGTCAATCAGCGCATTTTATCCGGCTCTGGGTTCCGTTATTGCTATGTTCTGGTTTAAAGAAAAGTTGACGGTTGTAAAATTTGTTGGGATCTTATTTGCGATTTCCGGCGTTGTGGTTGTAACCGGATTTTCCGGACTCCATATTATCGGTATTTTGTTCGCCATTATGGCGTCTATCGGGTATTCACTGGAGCTGGATTTCGGATACCGTCTGATGTCAGAAGATGTAGATCCTGTGGTTTCTCTGGCACTTAAACAGATGGCTGCAATCATGTTTTATACTCTGATGCTGGTTATTTTGTTATTAGTACCGGGGAACTGGGAGTTCTTCGTGAACCTGGTCAGAAGCATAGATTTTAACACAGGTTATGCGTTCACACAGGGAATGGTAGGAAAGGTTCCGCTTATCATAGCGGTATTCTGCCTGGCGTCACTGTTTAATGCCTCAGCATATGTGTTCTATTTCCGCGGCATGAATAATGCAGGTGTAAGCACAGCGTCTTCACTAAATATTGCATATGGAATTTGGACGATTATTATACTGGCCCTTCCGCCGTTCTTTACAATGCCTACTATGTCAAATGTAATCGGTGCGGTGCTGACATTTACCGGTTCTGCAATCGTAATTTTTGAGTCAGGAAGAATCGAGAAGATGACACAGCAGAATCAGATACAGAATAGTTGAGTATAAAAATAAGTTTAAGTTAGAAAACAGATGACCATTAGATAACAGGAGGAAAGTTATGGGACGATTAGAAAATAAAGTTGCAATTATAACAGGAGCGGCTCAGGGAATCGGAGAGTGCACGGCAAGGCTGTTCGTAAAGGAAGGGGCAAAGGTTGTTATTGCTGATTTAAATGAAGAAAAGGGGCAGGCTGTAGCTGACAGTATCGGACCGGACGCGCGCTTTTTCAAATTGAACGTTACGGACTATGAGAATTGGAAGGCGTGTATCGCATATACGACATCTGAATTTGGAAAACTGAATGTATTGATTAATAACGCGGCTATTTCATATAGAAAAGATATCTCTAACACGACCCTGGAAGAGTGGGACAAGACAATCGCGATCAATCAGACCAGTGTATTCTATGGTATGCAGCTTGCGATTGAGGAAATGAGGAAAAACGGGGAGAAATGCTCCATTGCAAATGCATCTTCTATCGAAGGGCTTGTGGCAGAATCAGCGTTTTTCGCATACTGCGCGGCAAAGGGAGCTGTTACTCTGATGACGAAAGCTGCGGCTTTATACTGTGGAGAGAACAGGCTGAATATTCGTGTTAATTCTGTACATCCCGGATATATTATTACTCCGATGGCCTATGATGATGCCAGACAGAACGGTCAGACGATTGAAGAGTATTCAGAGGAATTTATCCGGAAACATCCGATTGGATATCTTGGAAAACCAGAAGATATCGCCTATGGATATGTATACCTGTCTTCGGATGAAGCCGAATTTGTATCAGGAACTTCTCTTGCGATTGACGGGTGCTATACAGCGCAGTAAGCGATGTGGAACGGGGCGTGAGAAATGAAAAAAACAAAATTTAACATTGATCTTAAGATATTTATACCTACTTTATTAGTATTCATTGTAATGTCCCTGATCATGATAACAAGTTCTGAAGAGGCATACAGCTTTCTCAGCCGCCTTCTGGGGTTGATAACAAAGGATTTCGGATGGGCATATTTATGTATTTATATTGCAAATTTTGTCTTCCTGGGATGGCTGGCTTTTGGGCGCTATGGAAAGATACGTTTCGGAAAACCGGATGAAAAGCCGGAATACGGAAAATTTGCCTGGATCTGTATGGTGTTTACAACAGGAATAGATGCATCGATTATGATCATGAGTCTGTTTGAACCCCTGCAGTATCTCCAGGCACCGCCTTTTGAGATTGAACCTTTTTCAAATCAGGCATATGATTATGCCCATATGTACGGACAGTTTCACTGGGGGCCAAGTGCCTGGATGATGTATATACCGGCTACAATAGCTATTGCCTATGTGCTGTATGTGAAGAATGGAGATACAACGAGAGTAAGTACAGCGTGCGCAGCTGCTTTTGGAAATAAGAAGAAGGTCTGGCATAAATACTGTCTGATCCTTATTGATATCATTGTGGTCTTCGGAATTATGGGAGGTATAGGAGCATCAATCGGATTAGAGATACCTGTGATCTCGCAGATTATATCAACCCTGCTCGGTACAGAGAATACGATAGGGATGAAGCTTTTTGCCCTTCTGCTTCTCCTGGTACTGTTTGGCGGAACTGTCTATCTGGGACTGGATAAAGGGATTCAGAATCTGAGTACAATCAATATATATGTTGTGCTTGCATTCTTAGGAGTAATGTTTATTGTTGGCCCGACACTGTATATTGTTGATTCCGAAATTAATTCGGTGGGGATGCTTCTTTCCAATTTTGTCCGGATGAGCACTTATACCGATCCCAATGTGCAGAGTGGATTTCCGCAGAATTGGACTATGTTCTACTGGGGATGGTGGCTTGCTTATATGCCTGTTATGGGACTTTTTGTAGCGAGAATTTCCAGGGGGCGCACGATCCGGCAGGTGATAACCGGAGAAGTGTTATGGGGTTCTCTGGGCTGCATGACGTTTTTCGGAGTAATGGGCGGATATTCTCTCTATCTTCAGAAGACCGGAACCGTTGATCTTGTTTCGATCCTCAATGAACAGGGGCAGGAGGCGGCGATTGCCGCTGTAATACAAAGTCTTCCGATGTCGAAGATTATGCTTGTGGCCTACTGTATATCCTGCTTCATATTCCTGGCAACGACCGTGAGTTCATCTGCTTTTATTATATCGTCAATGACCAGCAGAAAACTGACTGGATATGAACAGCCCGCCAGATGGAACCGACTTTTATGGGCTGTTGTCTTTGTAATGTTTTCAGCCGGGATTATGATTGTCGGTGGCTTTGAAACTATACAGGTAGTATGTGTCATCGCGGGATTTCCTCTGATTGCAGTGTGTATCGTACTGATGAAGAGCATTTACAATATGGTGCGGGAGCACGATATCTGAAACAGTAATAATTAAATATCATATATTTTGAATGTTGACAGACAAAAAGAGATCCTCTTTTTGTCTGTTGCTTTTTGTGAGAATCATACAAAAATTGTTCGATTTATTTGAGAAATATTACAGTATTGCCAAAGAATATTTATTGAACTATAATATAAGTATCTTAAATATAAAGTAGCTTAACTAATTAAGAGCTTATTGAATTAATAGCTTTATATTTGGGGCGATCAATACAGCGCTGGATCGGAAATGTTAACTTTTTAGAGTAGAGGAATGGAGGGAGTAAGAATTGAGTAAACAGAAGAAAAAAGTCAGAGCGCCGAACCTGCTCTGGCTGACAGTGGCTTTGATTGTACTGGCAAGTATTTTGACGTACATCGTACCGTCGGGCGAGTATGATCTGGACAGCAGTGGAAACGTAATTGCGGGAACATTTCACTTTGTAGAAAATGTGACCGTCTCTCCGGTAAAAGCTCTGTCAATGATTCTGGATGGAATGAATGGGAGCGCCTACATTATTTTTATTGTTATGCTGATGGGCGGTTCTATCTGCTCCATTCTCTCTTATGGATCAATCGAAAATGTGATCGGCTATACGATATACAGGATGAATGGGAAAAGTACACTTATGCCGGTGATTTTCTGTATGGTGCTGATGTCTCTGCTGGCATCTGTCGGCGGGAGTGATGCATTTGTGGCATTTGTGCCTGTAGGGGTGATCGTTGCACGGAAGTTAAAGCTTGACCCAATTGCAGCTGTTGCGATTTTCTTTATGTCGAGTTTCGTCGGCTTCTTCTCGGGTCCTTTCTGTATGACTGCACAGACGATCGCAGGAGTAGAGCCGCTTTCAGGATTCTTTGTGAGGCTGATGGTTCTGTTCTTTATGACCGGACTGCTCTGTGTATATGTGGTGAGATACTGCCGGCGGATTTTGAAAAATCCGGCAAATTCTCTGATGGGAAATACGGACTGGCTCCAGGAGATTGAAAACAGCCAGAGTGAAGAGAATCAGGAAGAAGTGAAACTTGATAAGAGAGCTGTGGCTGCGCTTCTGCTTCTTATTATCAGCTTCGTTATTATCGCGGTGATCGTTCCTATGTGGGGGCTTAACTACAATACATTTGTGCTGATTCTGATGATACTGGCGGTTATCACGGGAATGATATATAGAAAGTCATTGTCCGAGATCGCGAACAGTTTTATATCGGGCGTTATGCAGATGGCCGGCATCGCCGTGATCATCGGATTCGCTAGAACGATTGGTCTTGTGATGGAGACAGGCGGGATTCTCCACACGATTATCTATTATATTACAATCCCGCTGGGATATCTCGGAGCACAGGCGGCGAGTGTATTCCTGTTTTTGAGCAATGCGATTATCAATTTCTTTATCCCGTCCGGCTCCGGACAGGCGGCAGTGGTGCTTCCACTAATGCTTCCAATCGGAGATGTGCTGGGGATTACGGATCAGGTGATTGTCTCAGCGTTTATCTACGGGGACGGTCTGACCAATTTGTGTATTCCGACATTTTCAGCGCTGATGGGAGCTTTGATGATTGCAAAAGTACCGTTTGGAAAATGGTTTCGGTTTGTTTTCCCGTTTATTGTTATATCGTTTGTGTGTCTGTCAATACTGCTTGTATTTCTGACAGGAATCGGCTGGACGGGATGAGATGATTAGAGGAGAAATGCGATGAAGAAAGGTAAATTTTCACAAAAATATTTAGTGCTTGTTTTAATGATGCTTTCTATGACTACGATTTATATCCTTCCATATCTGAGATATACATATTTTACGCCGCTGCAGGAAGCGATGGGATTAATGGATGACGCTACGGCATATGGTAATCTTACATCTGTTTACGGAATTATGAATCTGATCTGTTATATTCCGGGAGGAATTATAGCCGATAAGTTTGATGCGAAAAAGCTGATGGTATTTTCAATGGTAGGAACGGGAGTGCTTGGACTGTGGCTCAGTACATGGCCGGGCTATACAAGCCTCATGATTATACACATATTGTTTGGCATTACTACAGTTCTTACATTCTGGTCGTCTTCCGTAAAGGTCGTAAATATGCTGGCGGCATCAGATGAGCAGGGACAGATGTTCGGAATTCTTGAAGGAGGAAGAACTGCAATAAATTTGGTAATTACCTGGGGATGTCTTGCGCTGTTCGCATATCTGAGCACCAAAATTAATAATGCAGTCGGAATGACTGGAGTTGTTGTTGTAACTTCAGTAATAATGATAGCTGTAGGTGTTGTTTTAGCTTTCTTACTGCCTAAGACTAATAGCGAAAAAACAACAACATCCAGCATGAAAGAGAGCCTTGCAGTTATTGGAAAAAGCTTTAAACTTCCGATCACATGGTGCCTGGCCGCAGTTATTTTCACATGTTCAGTTATGATGGCTACTGCATCCTATTATGCTCCTTATCTGCAGGGGGCATTTGGTATGACAGCAGTTGCGGCATCAACTTTTGCAACAATCAGAGGGTTGGGAGCTCTTGCCGCGTCGCCGATAGCAGGTATGATATCTAAAAAGCAGGGACGGTCTACGGGCGTTATCATGATGGCTTGTATAGGGTTGATTATACTTAGTGTGCTGCTTATCATAATTCCAGAGAACCCAGGATTTCTGCCGATTATCTTGGTGATTATGATGCTGGTAAGTTTTTCGTATTTCTGCAACAGAGCTGTATACTGGGCTATGATTGACGAAGCAGGAACACCAAAGTATATGGTAGGAACAGTAACAGGTATGGCTTCAATCGTTGGTTTCCTTCCGGATACTTTCCTGAATACTCTGTACGGTTCATTTATGGATAAAATGGAATTTGCAGCGGCGTACAGGACGATTTTCATCTTTGGACTCGTTGTATCCTGTTTAGGACTTTTAGGCGGATATATTGGAAATAGAGTGATTAAAAAACATCAGCTTGCGGTAAAGCAGGAAAATAAGACACAAGCAGAATAAAGGAAAAGAATAAAGGAGGCAATTAGTATGAAATACAATTTTGAAATTTCAAGAAGCAGAGTGAACATGGAATCCGCAAAGTGGGATGAAATGGATAAAAACGTAGGGAGTGATGTGGTTCCTTTATCTGTTGCAGATATGGAATTGCTCACTGCTCCGGAGATTATTCAGGAATTGAAAGAAACTGCTGAGTTTGGTATGTATGGCTACACCTGGTGGGGAGACCGTTATGCTGAGGCTGTGAAACACTGGATGAAGACACGTCACAATTGGGAGATAGAACGAGAGTGGATTGTTCAGACGAATGGAGTTGTACAGGGGTTATATGCGGCAGTACGCGCTTTCTCCGAACCGGGAGACGGAGTTTTGATTCAGACGCCGGTATATTATCCGTTTTATGGCGCAATAGAGACAAATCAGAGGAAGATCGTAGAGAATGAGATTAAGCTTGTAAACGGAAGATATGAGATCGATTTTGAGGACTTTGAAGAAAAAGCGAAACAGTCAAAGATCTTTATCCTTTGTAATCCGCATAATCCTGTAGGACGTGTCTGGACCGTAGATGAACTGAGACGGATGGGCGAAATCTGTATTAAACACAACGTACTGGTTGTAAGCGATGAAATTCATTTTGATATTATCATGCCGCCTTACAAACATACAGTATTTGCCAGCATCAGTGAAGAATTTGCTCAGCACAGCGTTACACTCAATGCGGCGAGCAAGACATTTTCTCTGGCCGCGCTATGTGTCGCAAATGCGTTTATACCGAATAAAGATCTTTGGAAAAAATTTAATAATCAAGTAAATGTATCCGGATGTTATACGTGGAGTATATTTGGAGTCAGAGCGTTGGAGACAGGCTATATGAAATGCGCGGACTGGGTAGATCAGCTCAATGAGCATATCTATGCGAACTATAAGAAATTTAAAGAGTTTATGGCATCGCATTATCCGGATGTCTGGGTGGCAGACCTGGAGGGAACTTATCTTGCCTGGTTTGACTGTAAGTGCTTTGGCATGGAAGCAAAGGAACTTGCTGAGTATCTGAGAAAAGAAGCTTATCTCTACCTGGATGACGGTTACATTTTCGGAAAATGTGGAGAAGGATTCGAGCGGATTAATCTGGCCTGTACAACAAAGGTTCTGGATGAAGCTCTAGAGCGGTTCGACAAGGCAATGTCAAAGTTTCGCGACTGACAGGAGGCATACATATGCTGGGTGATATCATAAAGGAATGTGAATCAGCAGCGGAGAAGGTGCAGAAAGAAAGGGCATATCTTCATATGCATCCGGAACTGTCCGGGGAAGAGTTTGAGACTCTGGAATATATCAAAGGAAGGCTCAGCGGCATGGGCCTTCCGTTCGAAGAGATTGAGGATGGCGGTATCCTTGCCTGGCTGGATTCTGGAAAACCGGGGAAAACGCTGCTCCTTCGGGCAGATATAGATGCCCTCCCGGTTCGGGAGAGCGCTGATAATCTGAAGGGGCCGAAAGAAGTAGTGAGCAGCCGGGAGGGAGTATCCCACGCGTGCGGTCATGACGCGCATACGGCGATGCTGCTTAATGCGCTTGAAATTCTGATCAGACATAAAGATGAACTGAAAGGGAAGATTGCCGCACTATTTGAGCGAGGGGAGGAATCTGCGTTTGGAATTACCGCGATATTGAAATACATGCTTGAGAATCAGATCCGGCCTGATGGATGTTTTGCAATTCACGTAAACGCCGCGGTGCCAGAAGGAAAAATCTCCGTGGAGCCCGGAAATGTCATGTGTGGAGCGTTTGGGTTTGATGTTTCTTTGATCGGGCGGAGCGGACACAGCTCCAGGCCGGATCTGAGCAATAATCCGGTAGACTGTTTTGTCAGCATTTATAATGACCTGAACGGCATCCGTATGCGTCATACGGATCCAAGCGAATGCCTGACATGGGCGGTGGGATTCCTCCAGGGCGGGGACAAGAGCAATGTAATACCGGAGCGTGTGAGGTTTTCGTGCCTGGGAAGATTTTTTGATGCAAAAAAGACGGCGGATCCGTTCCTTGAACAGGCGTTAAAGATCGTAGATAAGGACGCGGAAATCTATGACTGCAGGACAGAGTACGGCTGGATAATGAAGCCGATCCCATCGGTCCATAATCATGAGATGCTGGCCGGTCTCGCGGGAAAATGGTTCCGCGAATATATTGGAGAGGATTCCGTAACGCATGCGGAACCGTGGATGGCGTCAGAATCATACTCGTTCTTTTCGATTATGTACCCGAGCGTTCTTGCATTTCTGGGAATTCAGAATGATCAGGGCTGCGGAGCGGCGCATCATTCTCCGGAGTTCGATTTGAAAGGTGGGCTTTTATATAAGGGCGTGGAAGCATTTGCGGTATATGCAGTATGTTTCTTGAACTCGGATGCAGAGGCTGTGATGGATGATACTCCGGAAGCGGTGTACGAGGCATATAAGGACAGGCTTTTCTGATCGTGTGAGCCATAATCCTGGTTGACTTATAGAATAATTCTCTTTAAAATATAAGGAAAGATTACGAAAAAATGGATTACAGGAGCAGCGATTCATTTCCGGATTGACTGCTCCTTATGTGACATCCCGGAACAGGAGATAAGGGGAAATTATGGAAGAGAAGACCAGGTATGAATTATTTTTGGATATGATAAATGAGATTGACGAGGCGTCCACCCTGATTGAAGAGTATGATTCCCAGCTGCATGATTATAATGGGGTGGTACTATATCAGGCGGAATCTCAGTTTATAAAGCTGATTGGGAACAATCCGGGTATCTCGGCGGCAGAGTGCGCCAGAGTTTTCAATAAGACGGTCAGCGCCTGCTCCCAGCTTGTTAAGAAATTGAAGAAAAAAGGCTGGATCGTACAGGAGCGGAATGAACAGAATAACCGGGTTTACAATCTATATCTGACAGACGCGGGGAAAGTGATCTATCAGAATCACAGACAGTTTGAGGAGAAATGCTATAAACGTACATATGAGCTCCTTAAGGACTGTACAGAAGAAGAATTCAAGATATTTATTAAGGTCCAGAAGCTGATTAACACAGGGTTCCACCAGGATGTTGAGGAAGGGAAGAACCTGAATCTGGGGGATAAAAACGTGAGTGGACTTTCACAGAGAAAGAGAGGAAAATGATATGAGTACAAAGACAATTATTCATACAGATAAAGCGCCGGCAGCAGTCGGACCGTATTCACAGGGAGTCTGCATCAATGCGGTGCAGTTTATTTCGGGACAGCTTCCCACAGATCCTGCAACCGGGAAGATTGTAGAAGGAGGAATCCGGGAGCAGACTGAGCAGAGTCTGAAAAATCTCGGAGCCGTTCTTGAAAAGGCTGGAGTCGGATATGAAAATGTACTTAAAACAACTGTTCTTTTGGCTGACATTGCGGATTTTGCGGCAATGAATGAAGTGTATGGCAGATATTTCCCGGAAGAATCGCCGGCCAGAGTGTGCTTCCAGGTGGCGGCTCTGCCTATGGGAGCTCTTGTGGAGATTGACGCTATCGCATCCAGGGGATATGTAAAACCGGATGAGGAGTAGAAAGGATTGTGTTTTAAAACAGAATCAGGAGTAAAGTCCGTTTTATAGTACACCTAATGTTATAAAGTGTATCCAGATCAGAAAACAAAGCAGCGATTTTGGAGGTGCAGTAATATGAAAGGATACACAACAGCAGAAGGATACATGGGATACGTGAACGGAAGATACATGCTCTTTGCAAGCGAATCGGAATACAGAGAATACATGGAGTAAAAGCAATGCAAAAAATGGTATTGCTAATCGGACAAAATATCCGCGCATGAATCGGAATCTAACAGGGTAAGATTCATGCGTGGATACTTTTTTTGCGGCGCCATTGAAATTATAAAAATGTGTGTTAATATTAAAACGGTGATGAATTATGGGATCAATGAAAGATCTTACACAAGGAAATGTATATCGGAATCTGACTGAATTTGCAGTTCCGATTCTGCTGGGGAATCTGCTCCAGCTTACATATAACGCGGTGGATTCCATAGTGGTCGGCAGGTATGCCTCAGAAGCGGCCCTTGCGGCTGTCGGGATATGTGGTCCGGTTATGTCTATTGTAATACTGGGCGCGTCGGGAATCTCCATCGGTGCGTCCGCTTTTATGGGACAGTGTTATGGGGCGAAGAAGATGAAGCAGCTAAAGCAGGCCTTCGCATCCGTAATGCTTTTAAGCCTTGTGATGGCATTTGCGATTCTGGCAGTGTGCATGATATTCTGTCATCCGCTGCTTATGGCGCTGCAGGTTCCTCAGGAGGCGTACAGCCTGACTGAACAGTACCTTCGGATCGTGCTGCTCAGCTTCCCGTTTACTTTTTTGTATAATGTGCTGACAGCGTCTCTGCGCAGTGTAGGAGACTCCAAGACGCCTATTATTTTCCTGGGTATTTCCTGTGCGATCAATATTGTCCTGGATGTGATCCTTGTGCGTCAGTTCCATATGTCGGCAGCAGGGGCGGCTATCGCCACTCTGTTTGCGGAAGGCATTTCCTGTGTGCTCTGTCTCGCGCACGTCTATAGGAATGTTCCGGTCTTTTCTTTGAAAAAAGGCGAGTGGACGCCAGATAGGCAGATTATGAGAACGGTTTTAAAAAATGGGTCGATAACAGCATTCCAGCAGCTGATGCAGCCGATCGGCAAGGTGCTGATACAGGGGTGTATCAACGGATATGGAGTCAGTGTGATAGCGGCCTTCAACGCCGTGAACCGTGTGGATGATTTTGCATGTATACCGGAGCAGAGCATCAGCCATGCTATTATGAATTATACGAGCCAGTGCGACGGAGCGGGAAACAAGGAGAAGATGAAAGAAGGATTCCGCAAGGGGATGATACTGGAAATAGGTTATGGCATATTGATTTTCCTTGCGATTTTCTGGTTCCGCGGCCCAATCATCCGGCTCTTTGGGAGCGGAAGCATGACAAACATCGGGACGGATTATTTGAAAGTGATGGCTGTATTTTATATTTTGCCGGCTATTACAAATGGGATTCAGGGATTTTTCAGGGGAATTCAGAGAATGAAAGTTACTTTTGCGGCAACCTGTATACAGATTACCCTGCGGGTGATCTTTGTATATCTGCTCCTGCCGCGAATCGGCATGAATGGAGCGGCTTATGCGTGTGCTGTGGGGTGGACGGTTATGATCGGCTATCAGATAGTGAAACTGGCAAAGCTGCGTAGAGAGGTGGGATGATTATTCATCCCACCCCTCATAAAATCTGATATTTACAGAGATATTTCTCACGATATCTCCTTCCTGAATTTCAATATCGCTGATATCTGATACATACGGAAGAAGCGGTTCCTCTTCCTCCAGCTCTACTGTAATCCAGTTGCGGGCTGCTTCATTTGCGTTGTCAATAGCGTCGTCTAATGTATCACCGGATGCCTCGCAGCATTCAAGATCCGGGAAAAAGGCGTCAAATCCGCCATCCTTTTTCGGGCGGAATACCGCAGGATATATAAACTTCATATAATTTCACTCCTTCAAATATATAAATGAGAATTCTGGAAAACACGGGCGGCCAGATTCAAAGAACTGCCGCCTGCGCTGTCTGTCGTTAGTATAGTATAAAAAACAGAAAATGGCAAGGACCTGCGCTCCCGAATGGTGTTCAGTACATCTGAGCGTCAGTCACCGGATTCTTATGCAGGCATAAATCCGATTCCTGATGTCAGATGGCTGAACTGGTAAAAAAAATTTAAAAAAGTTGTTGACTTTTGGAAATGGATATAGTATAGTATTTATTGTTCCGGTCAGCGGAACACAAACAAATGCGACAGTGGCTCAGTTGGTAGAGTACGACCTTGCCAAGGTCGGGGTCGCGGGTTCGAGCCCCGTCTGTCGCTCTTACAGAAAAGCACTTGCAAATATATGCAAGTGCTTTTTCAGTAGTTGCAATAGTTCAGCTATTTAGTTCACTAACACTTTCCGTCAAAATGTGTCCGGAAGCGGAGCGAATGTTTTGCAGTGCGTATTCTGTGAAAAGGAGACAGCCGTGCGATGTTCCGTTCCAGAATCTGGAAAATCTAACAGGCCGAAGAGCTGTTTAAGGACAAAGCAGCACGGGGAGCAACTCGCTTCGCTCAGACAAGTCTCCCCGCACTGCTTAACAACATCTCTTCGCCCTCAAGATTTTCAGCAGATTCTTCCAAAGTCACATCTCCCGGCTGTCTCCTTCCCCCAGAAAGCATACTCAAATCGTCCGCTCCGCTTCCTGCGCATTTCCTGTCGGAAATGTTACTGCCCTAAACAGGCTGTAAAGCGCAATTGGCGCGGCTTGAGGGCTTTTCGCTGCGAAAGCCTTCCGGCCGCGCCTGCTTCTTGTGGCAGCTATATATTCACTGACATCCGATTTGAAAAGCCCAGAAAACAGCCCCATTTCGAGAAAGATTCTGCGGGGATGGAGGAGGGCGACGGGCGCCTTCGGAAGGAGATTAGTGAAACTAGGAAGCTGCGGAGGTGGACGTTAGGACAGCAGGTGAACTTGTCTGAGCTAAAGCGAGTTGTTCACCTGCTGTCCTTGTATTTAGTCCGCATTCGCAGCTTCCTAGTTTCCCTTATCCCCTGGAGCGAAGCCCAGAGCCATCCTCCATCCCCGCAGAATACGTTTTGAGAATTGCCTCTGTTTTCGGACGTTTTGCCAAAGGACGTTAGTGAACTAAATAGCTGCTGAATTAATTACTAATAGTTAGATAAAACCAACTTTTTTGTTTGCCTACACTTGCCAGGTATGATATGCTATACTGTAACTGTTGATTGACGGAGGCCTGTACGCCGTGGGAAACCAGGTACGGGGGAAGAGAACAGATGGGAAAATAAGCAAGGGAGAGAATCAATATGAAGAAGATCGGAATAGGCCTGTTGGGTCTTGGAACAGTGGGTACGGGAGTATATAAGCTGCTGCACATGCGCGCGGATGATATGGAGCATACGGTTGGAGCAAAGTTAGAGATCAGAAAGATTTTGGTCCATAATATAAATAAGAAAAGAGAAAATGTAGATTCTTCCCTTCTCACGGATGACTGGAAAGAGATGATTCATGATGATGAGATACAGATTATCGTGGAAGTGATGGGCGGTATGGAGCCTGCCAGGACGATCATTCTGGAAGCGCTGAAAGCCGGGAAAAATGTAGTTTCTGCGAATAAGGATCTGATTGCGGAAGACGGGCGGATCCTTCTGGATACTGCTCAGGAGAATGGCAGAGATTTTCTGTTTGAGGCAGCAGTTGCCGGGGGAATCCCCATTATAAGACCTTTGAAACAATGTCTTGCGGGGAATGAGATTTCCAATGTGATGGGAATTGTCAATGGAACGACAAACTATATCCTGACCCGGATGTTTGAGGATGGTATGGAGTTTGGCGATGCTTTGGGGAAAGCACAGGAGCTGGGCTACGCGGAGGCAGACCCCACATCGGATATCGAAGGGCTGGACGCGGCGCGCAAGGTGGCGATTATGGCGTCTATTGCATTTCATTCCAGGGTGGTGTTCTCAGATGTATATACGCAGGGAATTACGAAGATTACAGCGAGAGATATCGCCTATGCAAAGGATTTTGGACTTGTGATTAAGCTGCTGGGTGTGGCGAAAAATACGGAGGATGGCATTGAGGCAGGCGTATATCCTATGATGATCGGCAAGGATCATCCGCTCGCCTCAGTGAGAGATTCTTTCAATGCTGTGTTTATCCACGGTGATGCCGTGGATGACGCCATGTTCTATGGACGCGGCGCGGGGGAGATGCCGACAGCCAGCGCGGTGGTAGGCGATGTGATTGACGCGGCCAGGGATATTCAGCATAACTGCACAGCGCGTATTAATTGTACATGCTATCGTGATCTCCCCATCAAATCCTGGGGAGACGTGCGGAACAAGTTTTTTATCCGGATGCAGGTGAAGAACCAGCCGGGAGTTCTGGCGGCTATTGCCCAGGTGTTCGGAGAGCACAAAGTGAGTATTGAGCGCGTGGTGCAGGATCACGCGGAGCCTGAGAGCGCGGAGCTGGTTATTGTGACAGAGCTGGTGAAAGAGAAATATATGAACAGAGCGTTGGATGAATTGAAGTCCATGGACCGGATCTATGAGATCAGCAGTGTGATCAGAGAATATGCGGAATGATAACTAACAGCAGAGGATAGGAACAGGAGAAAAGATGGAACAGCGCAGCAGACCATTGGGGTTTTTGATCAAACAGATTAATAATGTATTTGAGAAGGAACTAAATGAAAGGCTTAGGCACACAGGGATTACTTCCTCTCAGTGTGAGGTGCTGGATTATTTATTCCATACGAGCAAAGAGGAAGTGAATCAGCGCGATGTTGAGCGAAATCTGAACCTGAAGAATCCTACGGTGACAGGAATATTAAAGCGCCTGGATGAGAAGGGGTATATACTCTGCGTACCAAATGCAAAGGACCGGAGGAAAAAGAATATCTATCTCACGGAGAAGGCGTATGATATTCAGCGGAGAATGGAAGCGGACCGGAGAAAGCTTGACCGGGAGCTGACCAGAGGACTGACCAAGCGTGAAGTAGATGCCCTCAGGAAAAATCTCGAAAAATTGTTATACAATATTGCGGATCCGTGAAGAATTAAGGAGGATGAAATGAGTTACGCAGATAAAGTGTTTATAGATATGTGCAGGGACATTATTGAGAATGGAACAAGCACAGAGGGAGAGAAAGTGCGTCCTGTCTGGGCGGACGGCACGTCCGCCTATACAGTTAAGAAATTCGGAGTGGTAAACCGGTATGACCTTTCTAAGGAATTTCCGGCTCTGACCCTCCGGCGCACAGCCATTAAAAGCTGTGTGGATGAGATGCTCTGGATATGGCAGAAAAAGTCTAATAATGTACACGATTTAAAGAGCCATATCTGGGACAGCTGGGCGGATGAAACAGGATCAATCGGCAAGGCATATGGCTATCAGATGGGCGTGAAGCATCAGTATAAAGAGGGCATGATGGATCAGACAGACCGGGTGATCTATGATCTTAAGAATAATCCGTACAGCAGAAGGATCATGACGAATCTGTATGTACATCAGGATCTCCATGAGATGAATCTGTATCCGTGCGCATACAGTATGACATTTAACGTGACAAAGGAGAAAGACAGCGACGTCCTGGTGCTGAACGGGATTCTAAACCAGAGGTCCCAGGATGTGCTTACAGCGAACAACTGGAATGTATGCCAGTACGCGGTGCTCCTCCATATGCTGGCGCAGGTGTGCGGCATGCGGGCAGGAGAGCTGGTGCACGTGATCGCGGACGCGCACATCTATGACAGGCATATTCCTCTTGTAGAGGAGCTGATTCAGAGAGAGCCGCTTCCGGCGCCGGTGTTCTGGCTGAATCCGGAAATTAAGGATTTCTATGAGTTTACGCCGGATGATGTAAGGCTTGACAATTATGAAACCCATCCGCAGATCAAAAACATACCGGTGGCAGTATAAGCTGACTGTGATAATCTATGAGATAAACGGGAGGAAACATGATATGAAAGCAATACTTTCAGCTGACAAAAACTGGGGGATCGGATGCAACAACAAGCTGCTCGTCAGTATTCCGTCAGATATGAAGTATTTCCGCCAGACTACAACGGGAAAAGTGGTCGTTATGGGCAGGAAGACACTGGAAAGTTTTCCGAACGGGCTTCCCCTGAAAAACCGGACGAATATTGTTCTGACAGGAAACCGGGAGTACCAGGCGAAGGGCGCGGTGATTGTCCATACGGAAGAAGAGCTGATGAAGGAACTGAAAAAATATAATACAGACGACGTGTATGTAATCGGAGGAGAGAGTATTTACCGGATGATGCTTCCCTACTGTGATACCGTTTATGTGACGAAGATCGACCGTGCGTTCCAGGCAGATACCTTTTTCCCGAATCTGGACGAGATGGACGACTGGGAGCTGGCAGAGGAAGGAGAGGAGCAGACATGCTTTGACCTGGAGTTCTGCTTTACAAGATATGAACGGAGAAAACGATGAGGCGAAGGAGCGCGGCGGGTGCTGCGGTAAGGAAAGTGCTTCTGCCGGCCATCTTGTGCGCGGCGGTACTTCTGAACGGCTGCGCGGCCGGAGGAAGCGGCCGGAGGGACAGTCAGGAGAGCGACGGGGAAAACAGACGGAATGAAAACGGCAGGATCCGCGTGGTTACAACGATCTTTCCGCCTTATGATTTTGTGAGGGAGATCGCGGGAGACGCTGTTGAACTGCAGATGCTTTTGAAGCCCGGCGAGGAGACTCATTCTTATGAACCGACCCCGCAGGATATAATCGCTATACAGAACAGTGATGTCTTTATCTACACAGGGGGAGAAAATGATGTGTGGGTGGAAGATATCTTAAGCTCAATGCCGGATGAGGAGCGGGTGACATTAAGGCTTGTGGACTGCGTGGAAACCGTGGAGGAGGAACAGGTAGAAGGGATGAAAGGTTCTGCCGGGCATTCTCATGATGAAGAGACGGGAGATCCTCATGATGGAGAGATGTCGGAGAACGCTGAAACCGGGGACGTTCACGCGGATGATGAGGAGTCTGTTCATGAGATAGATGAGCATGTGTGGACCTCTCCGGCAAATGCTGTCCAGATCACTGAAGCAGTCTGTGGAGTACTTGCCGGGGCAGATCCGGATCACAGTGAGCTGTATGCACAGAATGCTGAGAGATATGAAGAAAAACTGCTGGAACTGGATCAGGAATTCCGAGATACAGTAAGTCAGGCAGAACGGAGGCTTCTGATTTTTGGGGACCGTTTCCCGTTCCGATATTTTGCGGATGAGTACGGCTTGGATTATTATGCCGCGTTTCCGGGATGCGCGGGAGATACAGAGCCCAGCGCGGCGACTATGGCGTTTCTGATAGAGAAGGTAAAAGAGGAGAAAGTGCCGGCGGTATTGAAGATGGAGCTGACAAACTCAGACATCGCAAATGCCATCGCGGAAGCGACGGGGACTGAGGTGAAGGTTTTCTACAGCTGTCATAATTTATCCGCGGATGATTTTGAAAGCGGAGAGACTTATCTGAGTATGATGCAGAAAAACGTGGAGACATTAAAGGAGGTTTTAAACTGATGGCGCTGATCAGATGTGAGGATGTTTCTATCGGTTATGAAGGACAGACTGTAGTGCGCGATCTTAATTTCTCTATCAATGAAGGGGACTACCTGTGTATTGTCGGAGAGAACGGCTCCGGGAAAAGCACGCTTGTGAAGAGCCTTCTGGGACTTAAAAGCGTTGAGAAAGGGCGGATTGTCTACGGGGACGGCCTGAGGCAGAATGAGATCGGATATCTCCCGCAGCAGACGGATGTTCAGAAAGACTTTCCTGCCAGTGTGTATGAAGTGGTGCTTTCCGGCAGACTGAACAGCAGGGGATTAAAGCCGTTTTATACGGCTGCGGATAAGAGAGAGGCTGTGGCAAAGATGGAACTTCTCGGAATCCGCGATCTGGCAAAGCAGTGCTTCCGGGATCTGTCCGGCGGCCAAAAGCAGAGGGCGCTTCTGGCTCGGGCGCTGTGCGCCACAAAGGCAGTGCTTCTTCTGGATGAGCCTGTCACCGGGCTGGATCCCATTGTGACGGCGGAGTTTTATCAGCTTATCCGGAAGATCAACCGGGAATCCGGCATTGCGGTGGTGATGGTATCTCATGATATTGAAAGCGCCGTGGAAGACGCGACACATATCCTCCACCTGCAGGAGAAAATGCTCTTCTTCGGCACCGCGGAGGATTACAGAAAGAGCCGGGCTGGAAGAAGATTTTTAAGCGGTGCGTCAGGAGAAGAGAGCGGAGGTGAAACCCATGTTTGATACGATTTTTGAGATGTTCTCTTATCCCTTTATGGTGCGGGCTTTTACAGTAGGATCTCTGGTGGCGCTTTGTTCTGCGCTTCTGGGGGTCAGCCTTGTGCTGAAACGATATTCAATGATCGGGGACGGTTTGTCGCATGTGGGGTTCGGCGCCCTTGCCATCGCGGCGGCAATGAATGTGGCGCCTCTTGGCGTGGCAATCCCTGTGGTGATCGCGGCGGCGGTTCTGCTGCTCAGGATCCGGGGAAACAGCCGGATAAAAGGCGATGCGGCAATCGCGCTGATCTCTACCAGTTCTCTGGCAGTGGGCGTGATGGTGATCTCTATGACAACCGGGATGAACACGGACGTATATAATTATATGTTCGGCAGTATTCTTGCCATGAGCGCGGAAGATGTATATCTGAGCGTAGCTCTGGCGGTGATTGTACTTGTGCTGTATATATTTTTCTATAATAAAATATTTGCCATTACATTTGACGAGACTTTTGCCCAGGCAACCGGAGTGAGGGCAGATCTTTACAATACAATGATAGCGGTACTGACTGCGGTGACGATTGTGCTCGGTATGAGGATGATGGGAGCGCTTTTGATCTCCAGTCTGATCATTTTCCCCGCCCTTACTTCCATGCGGGTGTGCAGAACCTTTAAGGGTGTGATCATCAGTTCGGCTGTTGTCTCAGTAGTCTGCCTGGTAATGGGCATTGCCGTGTCTTATGTGTGGGCCACTCCGGCCGGGGCAAGCGTGGTTATGGCAAATATTGCGGCGCTTCTCATTTATTCTGTGATTGGATTGTTGAAAAACCGGGGAGGTCTGAAATGACAATGAGTGCGGCGGCGGTGATTCGCGCACTGCTGGCAGTGGCTGCCATGATACTTTTTGGAACATACTATTTTCAGAAGAAAAGGGATGAGCGGGTGAAGGCGCTTGCCTGCAAAGCAGCGGCCACGGCTATGCCGGGACTGCTTCTCCTGCTCTATGGGATGGAAAACGGCGGCCTGCCCGCCGCCGGATACTGGACGCTGGCGGCGGTCCTTTTTTATATGGCGGCAGACGTGCTGCTGGAGTGCAGATTCGTATGGGGCGCTGTCTCATTTGCCGCAGGGCATATCTGCATGATGGCGGGATTTATGTCCGGGCTGGCTATCGGAGATTTTACTCAGGAAAAGTGCGGCCGCTTCTTTTGGATTGCAGTGGTTTTCTTTTGCGTTTATATGGGAGCAGCCTGCTTTGCCCTGCGCCGATATATATTTCATCTGAGAGCGAAGAAGCTGTTTCTCCCGGCGGCTGCCTATCTTGTTATCCTAAGCGCCATGGCCGCCAGCGCGGCATCAGCGGGAATCATAAAAGGCGGAATGAGCGGAGCGGTTCTCGCGGCCGGGGGCGTCTGCTTTGTGATATCTGATGTGCTTCTGGGGCAGAACAGGCTTGGAAGAAAGCGGAGCCGGGCGAAGGGCGCGGCTGTGCTGGTGCTGTATTATCTGGCGGTGTATCTGTTCGCGGCAGGAATATGGATGGCAGAGTGAATATTAGTAACAGTCCTATGGCTGAACTGTTACGGATATTAAAAAAGATCAAGAAAATGGGATTGACAATGATAATTATACACATTATAATGTATATAAATTTCAGCTTTTAAACCATAGACGAAATGCAGTGACAGGGAGGAGTACATAGCTTCTGATGCAAAGAGAGGGGATGGCCGGTGAGAATCCCCGTGAGGACGCTGTGGAAGGTAGCCTTCGAGCAGTGAACTGAACGGCATTTATGCTAAGTAGGCTTCAACGTTTTTCCTACGTTACAGGGAAGCGGTATCGGACAATATATGCGGGCTGGCTGGACGACAGCTGCGGCAGTAAGGTTCCCGTACCGGCAGAGTGCAGAGAGCTTTCTCTGAATTTAGGTGGTAACACGGATGATATATTCGCCCTGAGCATTTTGCTCAGGGTTTTTCTTTTCGGTTACGGCTTGTATAGGGGAAAAGAATCTTTGAAAGCGGTCTTTTGAAAAACAGTCTTTAAAACAGAATGCCGGAGAGGCAGTCTGAAGAAAAGAGGAGGTATGAAATTGAGACAGATCACAGGAAACAAATTACTGGTAAGAGCTTTGAAAGAAGAGGGCGTGGATACAATTTTCGGATATCCGGGAGCCTGTACCATTGATATCAGTGACGAACTGTATAAGCAGGATGATATCCGGGTGATTCTGCCGCGCCACGAGCAGGCGCTTGTACATGAAGCGGACGCTTATGCAAGAACAACGGGAAAGGTGGGGGTCTGCCTTGTGACCAGCGGCCCTGGGGCGACAAATCTGGTGACAGGACTTGCCACGGCAAATTATGACAGCGTTCCTCTTGTGTGCTTTACCGGGCAGGTAGCAAAGAACCTGATTGGAAATGATGCCTTTCAGGAGGTTGACATCGTAGGAATCACGCGGAGCATTACAAAATACGGCGTCACGGTCCGCAACAGGGAGGATCTGGGCCGGATTATCAAGGAGGCGTTCTATATCGCAAGAACAGGCCGTCCGGGTCCGGTGCTCATTGATCTTCCAAAAGACGTCATGGGAGAACTTGGAAGCGCGGAGTATCCGGAAACAGTAAATATCAGAGGATATAAGCCCAATACGAGCGTACATATGGGACAGTTAAAGAGGGCCCTTAAGATGCTCAAAAAGGCGAAAAAACCCTTGTTCCTGGCAGGGGGCGGCGTGAATATTGCCCGGGCAGGAAAAGTATTTACCGAAGTGGTAAATAAGACAAATGTTCCGGTAGTCACAACGATCATGGGACGCGGCGCAGTGCCGACCAATCATCCGCTGTTTATCGGGAATCTCGGGATGCACGGACAGTATGCGGCGAATATGGCAGTTGGGGAGTGTGACCTGCTGTTCTCTATCGGCACACGGTTCAATGACCGGATCACAGGAAAACTTCACGCATTTGCGCCGAACGCGGAGATTGTGCATATTGATATTGATACCGCGTCTATCTCCCGGAACATTCATGTGCACGTTCCCATTGTCGCTGACGCGCTGGAGGCGGTCACAAAGATGAATGAGTATGTGGAATCATGTGATACGGAAAAATGGCTTGCTCAGATCCGCGAATGGAAAGAAGAGCATCCGCTGACAATGAAAAATTATAACCATATGACTCCAATGGATATTATCGATGAAATGAACCGTCAGTTTGATGACGCAATTATTGCCACGGATGTGGGGCAGCATCAGATGTTTGTCACCCAGTATGCGGAGATTACAGAGAAGAAGCAGCTTGTCACATCCGGCGGGCTGGGAACTATGGGATACGGATTCCCGGCTGCGATTGGAGCGAAACTGGGCAATCCGGATAAAACGGTTATCGCCATTTCAGGAGACGGCGGAATGCAGATGAATATCCAGGAGTTCGCGACAGCAGTTCTGGAAGAACTCCCGCTGATTCTCTGTGTGTTCAACAATGAGTATCTCGGCATGGTGCGCCAGTGGCAGAAGCTGTTCTACGGCAAGAGATACGGTATGACAAATCTGCGCTCAGGAGCCCTGTACCGCAGGACCAACGGGGAGGAGATGCCGGAATATACTCCAGATTTCGTGAAGCTGGCGGAAAGCTATGGCGCGAAAGGAATCCGAGTTACAAAGAAGGAAGAGATCGCTCCGGCGTTTGAAGCGGCGAAGCAGAACACAAAGGTGCCGACACTGATTGAATTTATCATCGATCCGGAAGATCTGGTTTACCCGATGATCCAGCCGGGCGGAACCCTGGAAGATATGATTATGGACTGTTAGAAAGGAGTGCGTTTAGAATGGACAATAATATGAAAAAAAGATGGATCTCCCTTTATGTAGAAAACCAGGTGGGCGTGCTCTCAAAAATATCCGGGCTGTTTTCGGCAAAATCTTATAATCTGGACAGTCTCACTGTGGGTACGACAGAAGATCCTACCGTATCCAGAATGACCATTGCCACTGTCAGCGATGACGAGACATTTGAGCAGATCAAAAAGCAGTTAAACCGGATGGTCGAGGTCATCAAAGTGATTGATTTCACTGATATTTTCGTCCGCATGAAGGAAATATTGTACATTAAAGTCTTCAAATGCTCCGCGGCCGATAAAGTAGAGGTGTTCCAGATCGCTGAGACATTCAAAGCAAAGGTCATTGACTACGGAAGAGACAGCGTGCTTGTGGAATTTGTACAGACCGCAACGAAAAATGATGCGGTAGTGAAGCTGATGAAAGAAGAATTTAAGACAATAGAGGTTGTAAGAGGCGGAAGCGTCGGGATTGAATCGATCAGTATGATGGAGCGCTGATAAAAAACCGAGCGCACTCTTGATTTTTCTTAAACACAGTATTATAATGTCAGCAGACAAGAGTTATTGAATAGTAACAGATAAGATAAGGGCTGTTTGTCCGGATGAATGGAGGATTCGAAATGGAGAAAAAGAATATTGACTGGGAGAACCTTGGATTTGGTTATATACAGACTGACAAACGGTATGTGTCAAATTTCAAAGACGGGAAATGGGATGACGGTGCCCTGATTGATGACGCGAATATCACAATGAATGAGTGTGCCGGTGTTCTGCAGTATGCGCAGACTGTGTTTGAAGGAATGAAGGCATATACGACAGAGGACGGCCGAATCGTTACGTTCCGTCCGGATCTGAACGCGGCCCGCATGGTTGATTCGGCAAAGCGTCTGGAGATGCCGGTATTTCCGGAGGATCGTTTTGTGGACGCGGTTGTCCAGACTGTAAAGGCGAATGCGGCTTATGTACCGCCCTACGGATCAGGAGCAACTCTTTATATCAGGCCGTACATGTTCGGAATCAATCCTGTAATCGGTGTGAAGCCGGCGGATGAATATCAGTTTCGCGTATTTACAACTCCGGTAGGTCCATACTTTAAAGGCGGCGCAAAACCGATTACGATCTGCGTATCGGATTTTGACCGCGCTGCGCCTCACGGAACAGGACATATCAAGGCAGGTCTGAACTATGCGATGAGCCTGCATGCAATCGTGACGGCTCATGCGAATGGATTTGATGAAAATATGTATCTGGATTCCGCGACAAGAACAAAAGTCGAGGAGACAGGAGGAGCAAACTTTATCTTTATCACAAAGGATAATAAAGTTGTAACTCCGCATTCCAACACGATCCTTCCGTCTATCACGAGAAGATCTATCATGTATGTGGCAGAGCATTACCTGGGACTGGAAGTTGAGGAGAGAGACGTGTACTTTGACGAGGTGAAAGACTTTGCAGAGTGCGGCCTTTGCGGAACAGCAGCGGTGATCTCTCCGGTTGGAAAGGTTGTGGATCACGGGAAAGAGATCTGCTTCCCGAGCGGCATGGAGAAGATGGGACCGATTACACAGAAACTTTATGACACACTGACAGGAATCCAGATGGGACACATCGAGGCTCCGGAAGGATGGCTTAAGGTAATCGAGTAAATAAATAGGATGCGATAGATTTTCTTGAGAATCTTCAAGGTTCAAAAGAAAATCTGCCGCATCCTTTTTTGAATCAATTCCACCTTACAGGTTAAACAGCATTGTCGCAATATTAAAATAAATCAAGATTGAAAAGATATCTACTAATGTTGTAATCAAAGGCGACGCCATAATCGCCGGATCCAGATGAACTCTGCTTGCCAGCAGGGGAAGCATGCAGCCGATCAGCTTGGCCATGATGACTGTGCCGACGAGGGAGAATGCAATCACAAGGGCAAGGCTTGGATTGTCATACTGGATCATGATCCGGATTCCGTTGGAGACCGCCAGCACAGCCCCTACGATCAGGGAGATCCGGAATTCCTTAAAGATGACCCGGAAAAAGTCTTTAAAACGGATCTGGGACAGCGCAATACCGCGGATGATCAGCGTGGAACTCTGGGAACCGCAGTTTCCGCCCGTGTCCATCAGCATGGGGATGAAGGAAACGAGCAGGGGAATCGCCGCAAACGCATCCTCGTATTTTGTAATAATCGTACCGGTTATGATCGATGTAAACATGAGAATTAACAGCCATGGAATCCTGTTTTTCGCATGGGTGAAAACCGATGTTTCAAAATAAGTCTTTTCACTGGGATTGATAGCAGCCATCTTTGTGATGTCTTCTGTGGCCTCGTCTACCATGACGTCCATCGCATCGTCAAATGTTACGATACCGACCATTCTTTCATCTGCATCGAGTACGGGGATTGCCAGAAAATCATACTTTGTGAAAAGCTGGGCTACTTCCTCTTTATCTGTATGGGTATGTACGGATATAATCTCCTTTTCCATGAGATCCTGGATCAGTACATCATCGTCTGTGGTCATCAGATCTTTGGCGCTGACAATGCCGATCAGCCGGCGCTTGTCAGTGACGTAACAGGTATAGATCGTCTCTTTGTGGATCCCGGTTTCTTTGATATGAGCCATTGCCTGTGCCACGGTCATGGATTCCCGGATATCCACATATTCTGTTGTCATAATGCTTCCGGCGCTGTCTTCGGGATAGTTCAGAAGCTGATTGATCAGCGCGCGGTCAGAAGGGCTTACCGTATCGAGGATGCGGTTTACCAGGTTTGCAGGGAGCTCTTCCAGCATGTCAACGGTATCATCCATATATAAGTCGTCAAGAAGCTCGCGCAGCTCTGTTTCAGAAAACATTTCTACGAGATTTGACTGCATGGAGCTGTCCATGTTGGCAAACACTTCCGCCGCTTTATCCTTCGGAATCAGACGGAACGCAAGGGCCAGTTCTTTATCATCCAGTTCTGAGAGAAGGGAGGCTATGTCCACTTCGTTCATTACATCCAGAATGCTCCTCACAGCTTTGAACTGACGCTGCTGGAGGAGTTTTACAAAAATATCTTTGTTCATGATAAGTACCTCTCTTTATGTAATTTTTTAACGATAATAAGCTGCACAAGTGACAACTGGCACCAGAGTCCATAACCTCACCTCCTTCTTTCAGTAGTAACAGTTCAGCCCGCGCCATTCTGTTATAATAAAAAACGCCATTGCCTGAACAATGACGAAATGAATTATCCCATAATGAGGAATAATATGAGCAGTATGCATCGTTCAAGCTTTAGTATCACAGGGCATATCAATTGCATTAGGCTGCACCTTCACGACACAGCCTGCTGACCATCTTATTGTGTCTCCACAATCTCGCGGCAGCAATCTTCGGGGTTTTTCCCCAATCCCTGTGGTAACCTCACCTACCGAAATAATGTATTTTGTTTAATTACGTGGTTATTGTAGCCCTGCCGGGAGGGAATGTCAAGAAAAAACTGCTTGTTACAGAATAAAAATAGGCGTATACTTCTAAGCTGAAGGTGAAAACCGGGAACAGCAGAGAGAAGAAGTTTGTGGACGCTTTTGTATCAGCGTCGCTTACTGTATGTATCGGAGCTATGGCAGTTGTGGGCGCTATACAGGACGGGATATCGGGGGATCCTTCTACGCTGACGCTGAAAGCAGTGCTGGATATGATTATTATCTGTGTGATGACGGCTTCTATGGGGAAGGGATGCTTATTTTCTGTGTGGGAGTGAACCTTCTCTGGGAGAAGAAGCTGAAAGTGGCGAATATGCTGCCGGCGATTGTGATTGCCGTGAGCTGCGCATTTCTGGGACTATGAAAGGAATATCAGAAGTGAGAAAGGAGAGAGATAAAATGGAGTATAAGATTTTAGGATTTCAGCCGGAAAAATTATTTCATTATTTTGAAGATATCTGCGCAATCCCGAGGGGATCAGGCAATGAGAAGGGGATCAGCGATTTCCTTGTGAAATTTGCAGAGGACCGCGGACTTACAGTTTATCAGGATGAAGCGTACAATGTGATTATAAAAAAGCAGGGAAGCAAAGGCGCGGAGGATAAACCGCCTGTTATGCTGCAGGGCCACATTGATATGGTGTGCGACAAGCTGGCGGGAGTAGAGCACGATTTTGAGAAGGAAGGGATCCATCTGATCTTCAAAGACGGTGTGATTTCCGCTGACGGGACAACTCTCGGAGCGGATGACGGCGCCGCTGTGGCATTGATGATGATGGTGCTGGACGATGAGGAGATTATACATCCGCCGGTGGAATGTGTGTTTACAACGGAGGAGGAAGTGGGGCTCAATGGCGCCCGAACCCTTGATAAATCAAAGATTACGGCGCGGACGATGATTAATCTGGATTCAGAAGAAGAGGGGATCGCCGCAGTCAGCTGCGCAGGGGGAGTTCGTGTACGGCTGACTAAGCCTGTGGAAAGAGTGGAGGCAGAAGGGACTCTAGTGCAGATTAAGATAGAAGGGCTGCTGGGAGGACATTCCGGGACAGATATTGATAAGGAAAGACAGAATGCAGACCTCCTCATGGCACGCATAGTGGAGCGGATGATGTGTCAGACAGGCGGGAAGCTTGTGACCTTTTCAGGAGGAACGAAGGACAATGCGATTCCGAGAGAATGCGAGGCATCCCTGATTTATGAGGACAGGGAACAGGCGGAGAATGCGGAGGAGACTGCCTGTGCTCTGGCGGAGATTATCGCCGCAGAGAATGCGTCGTCAGAACCGGACTTTGCGTGTGAGGTGTCAGTCGAAGAGGGGAGAAGTGTGCCGGCCCTGAAAGCAGAAGATGCGGAGGCTCTTCTGGGAGTGATCCGTCTTGCGCCAAACGGAGTGGGCAGAAGAAGCATGAAAATGGATGGATTTGTTGAAGCCTCCTCAAACCTGGGCATCGTGAAAGCCGATAACGAAGAGATACTCATTGTTGCGGCTCCGCGCTCTTGTGTGTCGTCGCTTAAAGAGGATATGAAAGAGAGATTTGCGCTGCTTGCGAAGACGTTTGGTTTTGCGATCTCTTACAGGGGAGAATACCCGGGGTGGGACTTCAAAGAGGAATCCCGGATTCGGGAAGTATTTAGTGACAGCTACAGGGAACTTTTTGGAAAAGAATTGGAGCTGGAAGCGCTTCATGCGGGACTCGAGTGCGGATTATTTGCGGACGCGCTGCCGGGGCTGGACGCGATCGCGGTGGGGCCCACCTTGAACAATGTGCATACACCGGATGAAAATATGCCGCTGGATTCTTTTGAACGGTTTTATATGCTGCTCAAAGACGTGCTGGCCAGACTTGCGCAGTGAAGCTGGATTGGAGGCGGAGAGATGAATTCATTTTACAGACGGCTGGAAGAAGCAATGAAAAATACAGATGGAGATATCTGGTCAGAGACTGTGCTGGAAGGAGAGCATGCGGGAGAAAAAAGACTTTTAACAGCCGCGCCGCATTCAGGACAGGAAACGGGGGGACATGTATTCTGTGAGCGGATCAGCCGCCCGGCGAAGCTTGTTATCTGTGGAGGAGGACATGTTTCCATGCCGATCATCCGCATTGGGAAAATGCTGGGGTTTGAGGTGACAGTATTGGAGGACCGCCCGAAATTTGCTGACAACGCAAGAGCGGCGGGGGCGGATCAGGTGATCTGTGAGACTTTTGAAAAAGGGCTTTCGCAGATCAGCGGCGACTTGGATTCCTGGTTTGTCATTGTGACCAGAGGACACAGGTATGATACGATCTGCCTTGAAAACATCCTCCATAAGCCCTATGCATATGTGGGGATGATGGGCAGCAGGCGGCGCGTGGCTATTGTGAAAGACCAGATTGAGAAAACGGGGATCAGCAGGGAGATCCTTGAAGGAGTCCACACGCCCATCGGATTGAAGATCGGCGCTCAGACGCCAGAGGAGATCGCGGTATCTGTCATGGCGGAGATCATCCAGGTAAAGAATGGAAGAGAGAAAGGCAGCGGATATTCGAAAGAACTGCTTGCCGCTATTTTAGACGATTCGGGAGCGAAAGTGCTCTCCACAATTATCTCCAGGAAAGGGTCCGCTCCCCGCGGTGTTGGGACGAAAATGCTGATCCGGGAGGATGGAAGTACGGTTGACACTATCGGCGGCGGATGCGTGGAGAGTGAGATTATTCAAAAGGCACTTCTGATGATGCGGACGGGAAGTCCGGATTTCCAGATCTGTAAAGTGGATATGACAATGGAGGCCGCAGAGGATGAGGGAATGGTCTGCGGCGGCGTTGTGGAAGTAATGCTGGAAAGAATGTAAATAATGGTTGACAGGTTCTCCCTATGGTGTTACCATAACAAGAAAGAAAATATGTGTACTTATATAGGTTCATAATCGGTTGAACGTCTCTACCAGCCGCCGTAAACGGTTGACTATAAGTGTGTGGGCACAAAGGATGTGCCGCGTAGCTGTAGTTATGAAAGGAGACGTCAGACGATGAATGAATCTATTTTTATTTTGAAGGGAAATATTGTGTACAGTAAAAGCCAGACAGAGCTTGCGATATGTGAGCATGGATACCTGGTGTGCAGGGAAGGAAAAGTGGAGGGAGTATATCAGACTCTTCCCTTCCGACTGGGCGGAACCCCGATCCGTGATTACGGGGACTGCCTGATTATCCCGGGACTTGTTGACCTGCATGTGCATGCGCCGCAGTACTCATTCAGAGGTCTGGGAATGGATATGGAGCTTCTGGAGTGGCTTGAGACGAATACATTTCCGGAGGAGGCAAAGTTTGAGGATATAGACTATGCGGAGAAGTCTTATAAGATATTCGCGGACAATCTGAGAAGGAGCGCCACTGCAAGGGCCTGTATCTTCGCTACCGTGCATCGCCCGGCAACACTGCTTCTTATGGATATGCTCGAGAAGGCCGGACTTGCCACAATGGTGGGCAAGGTGAATATGGACCGGAATTGTCCGGAGTATCTGTGCGAGGAAACATCTGAATCTGCTGAGGAGACATTGGAGTGGATCAAAGATGTAAATCATCGGAAGTACGCCAGCACCCGCCCGATACTGACGCCGAGGTTTACTCCCAGCTGTACGGATGAGCTGATGGAGGAACTCAAGAAGATCCAAATGCGGTATGAGCTGCCGCTTCAGTCGCATCTTTCAGAGAATCAGAGTGAGATTGAATGGGTGAAAGAGTTATGCCCGTGGTCAGAGTTCTACGGGGACGCATATGACAGGTTTGGTCTGTTCGGCGCGGACTGTCCGACGATTATGGCCCACTGTGTGTACAGCGGTGACAAAGAGATCGCCCGCATGAAGGAAAACGGCGTATTTATCGCGCACTGCCCGGAGTCAAATATGAATCTGGCGTCAGGGATCGCTCCTGTGAGAAAATATCTCGAAGAGGGGCTGAATGTGGGTCTCGGAAGTGATGTGGCGGGCGGTACGACGGAAAACATGTTCCGCTGCATGGCTCATGCAATCCAGGCTTCTAAGCTGCGGTGGCGGATCCAGGATGAAAGGCTGGAGGCTCTGACTGCAGAGGAAGTTTTCTATATGGCGACCAAAGGAGGCGGCGCATTCTTTGGGAAGGCAGGAAGCTTTGAAGAGGGATATGAGTTTGACGCGGTGGTGCTTGATGATGTCAGGCTTGCGCATCCTCAGCCACTGGATATCAGAAGCAGGCTGGAGCGCCTGATCTATCTGGCGGATGAGCGCGAGATCCGCGCAAAATATGTAAACGGGGGAGAAATTGATCTTTCCTGACCGGAGGTGAAGGTATGAAAGAGAAAAATGGTGTAATCGGAAAAAGTGTAAAACGAGTGGATGCCTTTGAAAAAGTGACCGGGCGCGCAAAGTATACGGATGATTTGTGTGACCGCAATGCATATGTGGCGAAAGTGCTCCACTCAACGATTGCCCACGGGTATGTAAAGTCGATCGATACTGCTGAGGCGGAGAAGATCCCGGGAGTGGTACGCATTGTCACATGTTTTGATGTGCCGAAGAATTATTTCCCGACGGCAGGGCATCCATGGTCCACGGAGCCGGCCCACCAGGATGTGGCGGACCGGCTGCTGCTGACTGATCATGTCAGGTATTACGGGGACGATGTGGCTGCTGTTGTGGCGGAGAATGAAGTTGCTGCCGCTCAGGCGGTGCGGGCGCTGAAAGTGGAGTATGAAGAGCTTCCTTTTGTCCTGGATGTACATAAGGCGATGGAAGACGGGGCTCCCCAGCTTCATGAGAAATATCCGAACAATATCCTGGCGCACACTTCTATCCGAAACGGCGATTACGAAAACGCTATCAAAGAGCCGGGGCTTAAGAAAGTGGAGGGGTGGTACCAGACGCCTACGGTTCAGCACTGCCACATAGAGAATCCGGTCTGTTATGCCTATATGGAACAGGGGAGAGTGGTTGTTGTGTCCTCCACTCAGATCCCGCATATCTGCCGGCGTGTGGTGGGACAGGCTCTTGGGATTCCCTGGGGACAGGTAAGGATCATCAAACCTTATATTGGTGGCGGTTTCGGTAATAAGCAGGATGTGCTCTATGAACCTCTCTGTGCGTATCTGAGCACTGTGGTGGGCGGGAGGACCGTGAAACTGGAAATCCCCCGGGAGGAGACATTTTCGTCTACAAGAGTACGGCATGCAATTCATTTTCATATCGTTTCTTATGTGAGAGAGGACGGCACATATGCTGCCCGGAAGTTTGAGAGCTTTTCGGATCAGGGAGCGTACGCATCCCATGGACACAGCATCGCGGCGAAAGGGATGGGATGTTTCCCGCAGCTTTATCCCTGTCCTAATATTGAGGCGGATACTTATACTGTATTTACAAATAAGGCAGCGTCAGGCGCTATGAGGGGATATGGGATTCCACAGGCTATGTTTGCCATGGAGAGCCATACGGACGATGTGGCACGGGCGCTTGGAGTAAGCCCGTATGAATTCCGTATGAAGAATGTCATGCCAAAAGGTTTTACCGACGGATTCTCGAAAAACGTGAATTATTACGATACATTCCGTGAATGTATGGAAAAAGGAAGAAAAGAATTCGGTTATGATAAAAGACTGGAGAAATACGCCCATCAGACAGGCGAGATCCGGCGCGGCGTCGGAATGGCTGTGTTCTGGTATAACACAGGCGTATGGCCCATCTCTCTTGAAACATCAGCCTGCCGTATGGTGCTCAATCAGGATGGCAGCATCCAGGTCCAGGTAGGAGAGACGGAGATCGGGCAGGGAGCGGATACTGCGTTTGCCCAGATGGCGGCGGACACAGTGGGAATTCCTTTTGAGATGGTTCATGTCGTTTCCACCCAGGATACAGACATAACTCCGTTCGGAACCGGAGCGTATGCATCCAGACAGACCTATATGGCAGGGTTTTCCATCCGCCAGACCGGAGAGCTCTTAAAAGCGAAGATCATTGAAACCGCCTGCGAGCTGACCCGCCAGATGAAGGAAAACCTGGATGTTGTGGACGGTAATATTGTCCGCACGACAGATGGAGACATCCTGATGTCCTTAGGAGAGCTTGCAACGGAAAAGCTGTACAGCCTGACGAACAACGGCCATCTGACCGCGGAGAGCAGTTACCAGATCAAGAATAACGCGTATTCATTCGGGTGTACCTTTGTGGAAGTAGAGGTTGACATACCAGGATGCCGTGCGCAGGTGACAGATATCTTAAACGTGCACGACTGCGGTCAGCTGATTAATCCGGCGCTGGCAGAAGCCCAGGTGCACGGCGGCATGAGCATGGGAATCGGCTATGCGCTCTCTGAAAAGCTCCTCTACGATGAGAGAACCGGGCGGCCGCTGAATAATAATCTGCTGGACTATAAGCTGTCCACATTTATGGATCATCCGGATCTGCAGGCATCATTTATTGAGAATTATGAGCCGACCAGCGCATATGGCACAAAGGCACTGGGAGAGCCGCCGACCTGTTCTCCTGCTCCGGCGATCCGCAATGCGATCCTGCAGGCCACAGGCGTGGCGTTAAATGAGATACCGATGAGGCCGCATCTTCTGTTTGATGAATTCAAGAAGGCAGAGCTGATCTGAAAAGAGGTGGAAAGATATGTATGATATGAAAGCACTATATGAGGCGGAAAGTGTACAGGATGCGGTGCGGCTTCTGGAGGAACACCCTGAAGCCCAGATCATAGCAGGTGGGAGCGACGTGCTTGTGCAGATGAGAGAGGGGAAAAGGGCTGGCGTGGAGCTGGTAAGCATATATGGTCTGGATGAACTCAGAGGAGTAAAGCTGGAGGAGGACGGGACGCTGCGTATCGGCTCTCTGACCAGTTTCTCGCACATTACAAAAGATCCGCTCATCCAGAAATACATCAATGTTTTAGGCGAGGCCGTAGATATGGTGGGCGGACCTCAGATCCGGAATATCGGAACCATCGGAGGGAATACATGCAATGGCGTCACCTCGGCGGACTCGGCGTCCACTCTGCACGCATGGGATGCAGTCATTGAATTGACAGGACCGCAAGGGGTCCGGCTGACCCCGATCAAAGATTTTTACATTAAGGCGGGAAAGGTAGATCTGCGGCCGGCAGAGATCCAGACAGGGATTCTGATCCGGAAAGAATCATACGAAGGGTACGCGGGGCACTATATCAAGTATGCCATGCGAAACGCTATGGACATCGCAACGCTGGGATGCTCTGTCAATGTAAAGCTCTCAGCAGATAAAAAGGTATTTGAGGACGTCCGTATTGCCTACGGTGTGGCAGGCCCGGTGCCGATGCGCGCGGTTCACGCAGAAGAAGCCGGCCGGGGGCTTGAGGTTACTGACGGGAACATCGAGAAGATCGGCGATACGGTTCTCGAGGACGTAACGCCCAGGGACAGCTGGCGGGCGAGCAAGGCATTCCGTGAGCATATCTCAAAAGTACTCTGCAAGAGAGCCTTAAGAGAGGCAGTCCTAAGAGCGGGAGGTGCTGTGTGATGGAAGAAAAGAAGAATCCTGTAATGAAGCATGCAGTCATGACAGACCCGGGCAGCGGGAAACAGTATAAGCTGGTGCGCTGCCGGATCAACGGAGTGGAGCGGGAAACTATGGTGGATGTGCGGGCCTCGCTTACGGATATGCTGCGGAACGACTATTCCCTGAGCAGCGTAAAGAAGGGATGCGAAGTCGGAGAGTGCGGCGCCTGCAATGTAATCATAGACGGAGAATGTTACAATTCCTGTATATATCTTGCCGTCTGGGCAGATGGAAAGGATATCCGGACTCTCGAAGGCCTGATGGGGCCGAACGGAGAGCTCTCAGATATCCAGCAGGCATTCATCGACGAGGCGGCGGTACAGTGCGGATTCTGCACGCCGGGCGTGATCATGAGCGCTGTGGAGATCCTGGAGAGCGGGAAAGAGTACACAAGAGACGAACTCAGAAAGCTGCTGTCCGGGCATCTGTGCCGGTGCACGGGGTATGAGAATATTCTGAATGCGGTAGAGAAGACCATGAAAAAACGGCTTTCTGAAAAAGAAGCTGCGGCAGGACAGACGGCTGAGTAAAAAAAGCAGGTAATCGGATACACTTGTGCCGATATGTGATGCGCGAAATTGTGAACAGGCTGGAGATAACTTTTTATAATTCAAGCAAATTTGTTGATAACCCGGTTTTTGATAAAAAACCTACTGCAAATCTGATTTTACAATGATATCTTTGAAGACATCCAAGACATATACTTGTCAAGGGTGTCTTTTCAATATTCGGTATTGGGCTGTTTTCTGGGCTTTTCAGGCCGGGAGCTAATGAATATATAGCTGCTACAAGCAGCAGGCGCGGCCGGAAGACTTTCGTAATGGAAAGACTTCAAGCCGCGCCAACTTCGCGTTTCAGCCTATTTGGGCAATGGCACTTCCGACAGGAGATGCGCAGGAAGTGGAGGGGATGTTTGAAGCGTAAGTTCTTGGAGAGGGGACGTGTGGGGACTGTGACTTTGGAGGAATCTGATGGAAGATATTAGAAGTCGGAGAGCTGTTGTTAAGCGGTGCGCAGGGATTGTCTGAGCGGAGCGAGTTGCCCGGAGCGCCGCTTTGTATTTAAACAGCTCTCCGGCTTCTTAGATTCTTCCCGGATTCCGGAACGGAGCAGTACACACACGTCCCCTCTCCAAGAATACGTTTCAAACATCCGCTCCGCTTCCGGACGTGAGTCACAGGATATGTTAGTGCACTAAATAGCTGTAACATTTCTATATCTTATGAGTTAATAAAGTGAAAGGGGGCGAGAGGCATGAACTTCGAGGAGATATACAGACTGTATTTCAAGGACGTATTCCTGTATTTGCGGGGACTGTCCGCCGGGACGGATATAGCTGAGGAAATCACCCAGGAGACCTTTGTGAGGGCGTTGAAGGCGATTGATTCTTTCGATGGTTCCAGGGATATCAGGGCATGGCTGTTTACAATCGCAAGGAACACATACTACACATACTGCCGGCGGCAGAAGATCTATGCAGACGAAGAACTGTCTGAAAATGAAGGCGGCGCGCAGTATGACTTTACAGAACAGTTTGTGGACGAAGAAAGTGCCTTCCGCATTCACCGCTTCCTGCACGATATGGCGGAGCCCTATAAAGAAGTGTTCAGCCTGAGAGTTTTCGGGGAACTTCCGTTTGAAAAGATCGGGCAGATATTCGGCAAGAGTCCGGGATGGGCCAGGGTGACGTACTACCGGGCAAAGAAGCAGATCATAGAGTATATGGAGGTGACAGGGCATGAAGAAGGTAAGCTGTAATATTATAAAAGACGTGCTTCCACTTTATCTGGACGGAGTGGTAAGTGAGGATACAAGACAGATGGTCGAGGAGCACCTGCAAACATGCGAATCGTGCAGAAAAGAGGCTTCTGCGCTGAAGCGGGATGTGGTTCTTCCGGCCAGCAAAACCGTGCGGATTGCCGAGATGAAGGTGTTGAAAGGAGTGAAAAAGAGATTTCTCAAAAAGAAATTCATCGTGTCTGCGGTGTCCGTGATTCTAACGCTGGCAGTGCTGGCCGGGGTTTATTCGTATATGGCGATGACAAAAGAATGCATTCCGTTTGACGATGGCGCAATCCGGTTTGAGGAGCGGGATGGGAGCATTTATGCTGTTCTGGGGAGGGGGAATATGGCCGGAGCGGTAGGAGTGGACGCTAATTCCGTAGAAATAGGTGGAGAGCAGGTGAATGCAGCGGTCTTTTACTTCTACTCAACATTGTGGTCAGAATATGTGGAGCCTGTTTTTACTTCCGAAGATGAAAAGAGAGAGGAAAGCTCGTTCTATATTGGGGAGAGCGATGAAGTTGAAAGGATCTATTACGGTGAGTTTGACTGGAGGAAAGATGATCCGGCGCATTTCCTGGATGATGTTTCAGAACTCGAATTGGTCTGGGAGAGGGAAGAGAGATAATCCGGGTATCAGTGATTTACTCACTGCAAAAGAAGCGGGATATTGCTGCGGCTCATGGCAAAACCGTGCAATATCCCGCTATTATATGTTTTAGGAGTTTTGACAGTTATTTACTTTTCGGACCTTGCAGCGATCCGGTGGTTTATAGATGGATTCTTGTCCCGGTTTTGCCCAGGATTCCGTCTTTCGCCTTCTCAAGCAGTGTGATGAGCGCCTGCCTTCCGGGCTTGGACTCTGCGAATTCTACAGCGGCCTGCACTTTCGGAAGCATGCTTCCCGGTGCAAAGTGCCCTTCGGCTATGTACTGTTTTGCTTCGTCCACGGTAATGTCACCGAGCCATTTCTCATTCGGATTTCCATAGTTGATCGCCGCTTTTTCTACAGCGGTCAGGATGATGAGAAAATCAGCACCCAGTTCTTTGGCGAGCAGACAGCTTGCGAAGTCTTTATCTATTACCGCACTGGCGCCCTTTAGGTGGTTGCCCTGGCGTGTAACAGGGATTCCGCCGCCTCCGCAGGCGATGACAACATCGCCGGAATCCACCATATTGCGGATGGTTCCGATCTCAATGATCTCCTGAGGCTTTGGGGAGGCGACAACACGGCGATAGCCGCGGCCTGCGTCCTCTTTCATGATGTAATCATATTTCTCAGCCATCATATCAGCCTGTTCTTTTGTCATAAAACGGCCGATAGGTTTGGAAGGATGTTCAAATGCCGGATCGTCAGGATCCACACGTACCTGTGTTATCATGGTCGCAACCGGAATATCTGTGATCCCTCTGTTTAACAGCTCTTCACGGAGCGCGTTCTGCAGATCATATCCGATGTACGCCTGGCTCATGGCAACACAGACGGACAGCGGGGTATTGGGCTGCTGAGGATCCTCGTGTGTCAGAGCGATCATCGCGTTGTTGACCATGCCGACCTGAGGTCCGTTCCCGTGTGCAACCACGACTTCGCATCCTTCCTGGATCAGGTCAACGATAGCGCGTGACGTGATTTTCACGGCTTTCATCTGCTCGGGAAGAGTGTTGCCGAGGGCGTTTCCGCCCAAGGCAATGACAATACGTTTTTTCTTTTCCATAAACTGCCTCCCGGGATTAATCCTCTTTTACAGCGGCGATTGTCTCAACTTCACAGAGTACTCCCTTGGGAAGATCTTTCACAGCAACGCAGGAACGAGCCGGATTGCCTGTGAAATATTTAGCGTATACTTCGTTAAATGCCGCAAAGTCAGCCATATCAGCGAGGAAGCATGTGGTCTTGACAACGTCTGTAAAGGATGCGCCCTGGCTTTCCAGAAGCGCGCCTACATTCTTCATGACCTGTTCAGCCTGCTCTTTGATGTCAGAGCCGACCACTTCTCCTGTCTCCGGTGAGAGCGGGATCTGTCCGGAGTAGAAAGCGATTCCGTTCAGGATGATTCCCTGGGAGTATGGTCCGATTGCTGCAGGTGCGTTTTTTGTATCAACATATTTTAACATAGTGTAAGTACCTCCTTTTGATTGTTGTGTAGTTTAGCCCGCGCCATTCGGAAAACCGCACTAACGTGCTAATTGCGGCTGCGTCGCTGTTTTCCTCATGAGCAGGCGCTCAACTCATGAAACCACCCACTCGAAAAAATATGCGAGCATATTTTTCTCTCCTGAGTGGTTCCATGGCTGAACTTTTTATTTAAAGATTCTCGGTGTTCCTTTCTCTTCCAGCTTCTTAAGGATATCAGCCGGATCAGCGAATTTAGCGAGGAAGATCATTGCTGCGATGATGTACGGCTTGTAGCTTGCCTCTTTGTACAGCGGATCTCTGTAGCGGTCGAATACGCTTGCGTCAACCTCGCCTTCCTCGCAGCTTACGCCGGTGATGTCAGCCGGCAGGCAGTGCATATAGAGGGCTTTGCCGTCTTTTGTTGTCTTCATCAGTTCCTCTGTGCATGCCCAGTCTTTGTGCTGCGCGTTCTGAGCGAGGAGCTCTTTCTCCAGTTCTTTGATCCCTTCGAAGTCGCCGTTTCCGTACAGCTCTGTACGTTTCTCCATAGCTGCGAACGGAGCCCAGCTCTTCGGATAGACGATGTCAGCGTCCTTGAATGCTTCTGCCATATTGTTTGTCTTTGTGAATGTACCGCCGGATTTCTTCGCGTTCTCAGCGGCAACTGCCTCGATTTCGGGGAATACTTCATATCCTTCCGGATGAGCCAGAACAACGTCCATTCCGAAACGAGTCATCAGTCCGATGATACCCTGCGGAACAGAGAGCGGCTTGCCGTAGGACGGAGAGTAAGCCCATGACATAGCGATCTTCTTGCCTTTGAGGTTCTCGACGCCGCCGAACTCATGGATGATGTGAAGCATGTCAGCCATAGCCTGAGTCGGGTGGTCAATGTCGCACTGCAGGTTTACAAGGGTTGGCTTCTGCTCCAGGATGCCATCCTTATTTCCCTGTGTTACAGCGTCAACAACTTCGTGCATATATGCGTTTCCCTTGCCGATATACATATCGTCGCGGATACCGATTACGTCTGCCATGAAGGAGATCATGTTTGCTGTCTCGCGGACGGTCTCACCGTGGGCAACCTGAGATTTGCCCTCGTCCAGGTCCTGCACCTCAAGTCCTAACAGATTGCAGGCAGAAGCGAAGGAGAAGCGGGTACGTGTAGAGTTGTCACGGAAAAGAGAGATTCCAAGACCGCTTTCGAATACCTTTGTGGAGATGTTGTTCTCTCTCATGAACCGCAGGGCGTCAGCTACTGTAAATACAGCTTCCAGTTCCTCGTCTGTCTTCTCCCATGTCAGGAAAAAGTCTCCGTTGTACATATCCTTGAAGTTCAGGGAATTCAGCTTATCGATGTAATCCTGTAAAGTTTTCATATTTGTTTATCCTCCTTGATATATAAAATAAAAATACTTTCTGAAAATGGCAGCAGTTCAGCCTGCGCCATCCGCAAAGACGCGCTGGCGGGCTTACTCGCAGTAGCAGTTCGGCAGTGCCGCATATACAGCGGCGCATGTTACAAGATCCTGTTTCCAGGTTTTCTCATTTGGCGCGTGTGCCTGAGCCTCAGCTCCCGGTCCGAAGCCGATGCAGGGGATGCCGTTTCTTCCCATGATGGACACTCCGTTTGTGGAGAAGGTCCACTTATCTGTAAGCGGGCGGCTCTGGCGCATCTCGAGAGTTTCAGGAGCGCCGATTCTCTTGTCCCCATACAGTGATGTGTAAGCTTTCTCAAGCGCTTTTGTTACTTTATGATCCTTCGGAATCGCCCAGGTCGGGAAGTAGCACTCAATTTCGTATACGCATCCTGTGTAGGACGGTCGGTCATAATTATACATAGAAACAACAACGTCGTCACCGTACTTCTGTACGCTTGGAAGCGCGCGGATCTCATCCAGGCAGCTCTCCCATGTCTCGCCGAATGTCATGCGGCGGTCAAGAGATACCGCGCAGGAATCAGCAACCGCACAGCGGCTCGGAGAGGTGTAGAAGATCTGGGATACGGTTACTGTTCCGCGGCCTAAGAATCTTGCCTCTTCCCAGTCCGGATTGTATTTCGGATTTAACATTTTTACCAGACCTTTGATCTCGGTCTCGTCTGCGTCGTCGTTTTCGTTGAGGGCGCGCACATCCTGGAGGATGTCAGCCATCTTGTAGATCGCGTTGTCGCCGCGCTCCGGAGCAGAACCGTGGCAGGAAACGCCTTTGACATCGATGCGGATCTCCATACGTCCTCTCTGGCCTCTGTAAATACCGCCGTCCGTGGGCTCGGTAGAAACAACGAATTCCGGACGGATCTTGTCCTCGTTGATGATGTACTGCCAGCACAGACCGTCGCAGTCCTCTTCCTGAACAGTTCCCACTACCATGATCTTGCAGCCCTCGGGGATCAGGTCCATATCTTTCATAATCCTTGCGCCATAAACTGCGGATACAATACCGCCGCACTGATCGGACACGCCGCGTCCGCCGATCTCGGTGTCATTTTCGTAACCTTCATATGGATCGAATGTCCAGTTGTCAATGTTTCCGATGCCTACTGTGTCGATATGTGCATCGTAGGCTATAATTTTGTCGCCGGTTCCCATATAGCCGATGACATTTCCCTGGGGGTCAATGACTACATCGTCAAAATCGAGTTTTTTCATCTCAGCGGCGATTGTGTCAATGTGCGCTTTCTCATCGCAGCTCTCGCCCGGGTTTCTGACAATGGCGCGCAGGAATGCGGTCATGTCTGCCTGATAATTCTGTGCGGCTTCTTTGATCTTGTTGAAATCCATAGTTGTTGTCTCCTTTTCTGATGGAAATGGTGTTAAAATGCTTCTTTACCGGGCGGGCCGGGTATGGAGGGCATAACCTGGCCCGCCTGATCGGATAGAGTTGAAATGTGTCATTTTAGTATAAGGAAAAGACAATTATTTGTCGTTCCCGTCCCAGACAATGGATTTGTACCTGTCCGGATCTGTGTCGCCTTCGGTTGAGAAAAGGAGGACTCTTGAATTCTCATCCAGTCCAAGGTGATCACGGAGCGGTTTGTATTCATCCATAGTCATGATGCACGCAAGTGTTCCGAACGGAGCGGCGCCGGATTCGCCGGAAGTTACCGGCTGATCTCCCTTAACAGGAGCTGCCAGCATGCGCATTCCCTTTGCGGCCACCCAGTCCGGGGAAGCGACAAATGTATCTACGTGGTTTTTCAGGATATCCCAGGAGATTGTGTTCGGTTCCCCGCAGGCAAGACCGGCCATGATCGTTACCATATCGCCGTCCACGATCCTGATATTCCCGTCGCCTGCGCATGCTCCTTTATACAGGCAGGCGGCAGCTTCCGCTTCCACTACTACGACCTTCGGCGGGTTCTCCGGATAACGGTTCGCAAAGTATCCTTGAACCGCCCCTGCGAGAGAGCCTACGCCAGCCTGGATAAACACGTGGGTCGGACGTTCGCAGCCGTAGTCATGGAGCTGTTCGTCTGCTTCCATTGCCATGGTGCCGTATCCCTGCATGATCCATGAGGGGATTTCTTCATATCCGTCCCATGCGGTATCCTGCACCATAACGCCGTTCTCTGTTTTTTCAGCCATGGCGTTTGCCATGCGCACGCATTCATCATAGTTGTATTCTTCGATTGTGGCCTCGGCGCCTTCCGCAAGGATGTTATTCAGCCTTGTCTGAGTGCTTCCCTTCGGCATAAGGACGACGGCTTTCTGTCCCAGCTTGTTTGCCGCCCAAGCAACTCCGCGGCCATGGTTTCCGTCAGTTGCCGTAAAGAAGGTGGCCTGACCGAACTCCTTTTTCAGCTCTTCGGATGTGAGCACATTATACGGAAGCTCCGACACGTCCTTTCCTGTCTGCTTTGCTATGTAGCGAGCCATCGCAAAGGAACCGCCGAGCACTTTGAAAGCGTTTAGTCCGAACCGATAGGATTCGTCCTTTACATACACTTCTTTCAGGCCCAGGTAAGACGCCATGTGATCCAGTTTGGCCAGTGGTGTGACACTGTACTGGGGAAAGCTCTCATGAAAGGTGCGGGCCTTGCGGACCTCGTCAAGCCCCATGATGGGAAGATTAGAATCTTCGGTCTTTGGCATTGTGTTGACTGCCCATTTGATTGTTTCCATTTTGGAACCTCCTTGATAATGATTGATAGTGAAATTGTATCCTGCTCAGCCTTTGTCCATGTAGCTGTACAGTGTGAATTTTGATATTCCAAGCATGGATGAGACTTTGTCGCCTGACTTTGTGATCAGAAATGCCCCTGCGTTGTTCAGAAACTGCACAACAGCGATTTTATCATCCTTATTCATAAGGGCTACAGGCTTTCCGACTTTTGCGATAGCCTGTTCGATCAGAAGATCAAGAAGCTCAGTCACGTTGTGAGTGATTTTCTGAGGCGCATCAGCGCTGTTTTTCTCTGACTCATCCGTATCCTCTGTATGTATCAGACCGTGAATTAAGTTCTCGGCCGCCAGCAGAGTTGTAATATCAAAGTTTATGGAAAAGATATAAATGATTCTTCCATTCTCATCCCGTATATACAGTGTGCTGGACTTCAGTATTCTGCCGTCTTCCGTACGGGTGAGATATGCCAGTTTGTCCTGGATTTTCTGGGGGTCAGAGCGCAGCGTCTCGAGCACGATCCCGGATGGGCCGTCGCCGGTATGGCGGTTGGAGACATGTCCGTTTTCTATATAGACAATGGACTGGTCGAGATCTTTTTTTGTAAGATCGTGAATGACCACTTCGCAGGAGCTGCCGAACTGTGCCGTGAGCCCGTGAGCAAGCTGTTTTAGAAATTCAAGTTTTTGAACCATTGATTCACCTGCCTTTATTATGAGCCAGCGGGAAAATGTGTTTCTGATGTGTGTCTCTAAACCCATCATAGCATAAAAAAAAAGAGAGTCAATAGTTTTTCTAAAAATTTTTTAGGTGATCTAAAATTTTTTTAGGATTCGTATTGCATTTATATACTTTTGATGGTATTCTATAGACAGCGGAGATTATTTATATGCGAAATGCACAGAAAAATGAGAAAGTGTGCGGAACCTGATGTGTGTAGAATGAATAAAAAAGGAGAAGAAAGATGCTTGTTTTAGGTAACGGAAAAGTGATCACAAGAGACGCTGCCCGTCCGTTTATTGAAGACGGTGCCGTGGCGATCGACGGCAGCGTGATCAGCCGGGTTGGAACGACAGACGAGATCCGGGCGGCATATCCGGACGCGGAGTATATTGATGCGAAGGGCGGCCTGATTATGCCCGCGTTTATTAATGTACATGAACATATTTACAGCGCGTTTGCAAGAGGGCTTTCTATCAAGGGCTACAATCCGAAAGGGTTCCTTGACATCCTGGACGGAATGTGGTGGACGATTGACCGGAACCTTACGCTCCATGATACATATTTAAGCGCTATGGCGACTTATGTGGACTGTATCAAGAACGGAGTGACGACGATCTTTGACCACCATGCAAGTTTCGGGTCCATAGGAGGCTCTCTTTTTGAAATTGAGAAGGCGGCGAAAGAAACCGGCGTGCGTTCCTGCCTGTGCTACGAGATCTCGGATCGTGACGGCATGGATAAGGCAAGAGCTTCTGTGATGGAGAATGCAGAGTTTATACGCCATGCGTTGAAAGACGATACGGGTATGATCGCCGGCATGATGGGAATGCACGCGCAGTTTACCATTTCAGATGAAACTTTTGAGCTGGCTGCCGAGAACAAGCCGGACCAAGTGGGATACCACATCCATGTGGCGGAGGGAATCGAAGATCTGCACCACTGCCTGAAACATTATGGAAAGCGGATTGTGGACCGCCTGATGGATCACGGCATTCTCGGCGAGAAGACCCTGCTTGGCCACTGTATCTATATCAATCCCCATGAGATGGATCTGATTAAAGAGACGGACACCATGGTTGTGCATAACCCTGAATCCAACATGGGCAATGCCTGCGGATGTCCTCCCACTATGGAACTGGTGCACAGAGGGATTTTGACCGGCCTTGGTACAGACGGCTATACCCATGATATGATGGAATCGTTCAAGGTGGCCAACGTGCTGCACAAACATCATCTATGCGATCCGAATGCCGCGTGGTCAGAGGTGCCGAAGATGCTGTTTGAGAACAATGCGAAGATTGCGGGCAGATATTTCAAGCAAGAGCTGGGCGTCCTCAAAGAAGGAGCGGCGGGAGATGTGATCATCGTGGCTTATGATCCACTGACTCCGATGAATGAGAACAATATAAACGGGCATCTTGTGTTTGGCGTGACAGGACACGACGTTGTGACCACAGTCGCAAACGGAAAAGTTCTTATGAAAGACAGGCGGCTGACACAGATTGACGAGGCGAAGGTGATGGCAGACTGCCGGCAGGCGGCACGGGAGATGGCAGAACGGATCAACGGCTGAGGACACACTGACTCAATGTAAGGAAGGGACCCGGCAGAAACGCCGGGGGAAAATTAAGGGTGAAAAAATGAGTAAGAATAATACGGTAAAAAGTAACGATGAACTTTTTAAATGGGATGGAAAGCCGACCGTGGGTCAGGTGCTGCCGCTGGCGGCCCAGCACGTACTTGCGGCAGTCGTGGGATGTGTGACGCCGGCGATTCTGGTGGCGAACGCCGCAAACAATGCCGGAGGAAATGTGAATATGGGACTGCTGATCCAGGCGTCCCTGGTATTTGCCGCGCTCTCAACATTTCTGCAGCTGTATGCGCAGAAGATCCGTCTGGGGAGCGGGCTTCCGGTGATTATCGGCGTCAGCTTTTCCTATGTTCCTACAATGACGGCGATTGCCGCTCAGGCAAAAGATGTGGACACTATATTCGGCGCTATGATCATCGGCGGTGTTGTGGCGATTCTGGTAGGTTTGTTTATCCGGCAGATTCGCAGGGTTTTCCCGCCGCTTGTCATTGGGACGGTGATCCTGGCAATCGGCCTTTCCCTTTATAGCACGGCGGTCAATTATATGGCGGGAAATTCTTCCAATACATATGAAGTGATTGTAGAACAGCAGGGAAAGACGGAAGCGCTTGTATACGGTTCCTGGCAGAACTGGCTGGTGGCGTTCATTACGCTGGGGATTGTGGTTCTTTTGAATCATTACGGGAAAGGGCTGTTTAAGCTGGCGTCTATTCTGATCGGCCTGCTCTGTGGGTATGTGGTGGCGCTGCTGTTTGGAATGGTGGATTTTACAGCGCTTTCTACGGCAGGATGGTTCCAGGTTCCCATGCCTCTGGAGTTTGGCATGAAATTTGACGTCTCGGCGATGCTTCCGCTTGGCATCCTGTTCCTGGTGAACTCAATCCAGGCGATGGGAGATTTCTCTGCTACGACAACAGGCGGAATGGACCGGCTTCCGACAGATGATGAGCTGAACGGGGGAATCATCGGTTATGGCGTCAGCAATATTATCGGCGCGTTTTTCGGATGCCCGCCTACCGCGACGTACAGCCAGAATGTGGGAATTGTAGGCTCTACGAAAGTAATTGCCAGGAGAGTATTCTCTGTGGCTGCGGCAATTCTTCTGGTAGCCGGGCTTATCCCGAAGTTCTCGGCTCTTCTCAGGACAATCCCGCAGTGCGTGCTGGGAGGGGCAGTGGCCTCTGTGTTCGCGTCTATCGCGATGACAGGAATCAAGCTGCTGGTAACAGAGAAGCTGACCTACCGCAATACAACAGTAGCAGGGCTTTCCATTGCTATCGGCATGGGAGTTTCACTGAGCGACGGCTGCTTAAATCAGATGACGCAGAGCATCCACAGCGCACTGAATATGGGTATGAGCCTGGAGAGTTTTCAGTCTATTATCAACAATACGTTTGCGTCGTCACCTGTGGTTCTGGCGACAATATTCGCAGTGCTTCTTAATCTGATTCTGCCGAAGGACGCGCCGGATGCCCAGGCTTAAGGCCATCATAAAAATAGAATTCTGAAAGCAGGAGGAATTATCATGAGTGATATTATGAGACCAATGTCATTTGCCCAGCTGCTGAACTGGACACTGACAGAACATAAAAAAAGCGGCACGGTGTTTGGGGAGCATCACCCCTACCGTGCTGATGCAAAATGTGCGAGAGTCATATTTGAGCGGCCTCTGGAGACGCCGGTGGGACCGGCGGCAGGCCCGCATACACAGCTCGCGCAAAATATAGTGGCCGCTTACTATACGGGCAGCCGTTTCTTCGAGCTGAAAACAGTTCAGGTTATGGACGGGGCGGAGCTGTCGGCATGCGTGAACAAGCCCTGTATCAAGGCGGATGACGAATGTTATAACTGCGAGTGGTCTACAGAACTTTATGTGCCGGAGGCTATGGAAGAGTATATTAAAGCTTGGTTCCTCTGCAAAGTGATCGCTAAGGAATTCGCTCTGGGCAGCATGGATGGCTTTCAGTTTAATATAAGCGTGGGCTATGACCTGGCGGGAATCAAATCTGAGAAGATTGACAACTTCTTAAATACGATGAAACATGCTCAGGATTCTGAAGTATTTAAGTCCTGCAGGGCATACCTTCTGGAACATGTGGATATGTTTGAGCATGTGACAAAGGAGGATGTTGAGAGCATTTCAGGGGATATCTGCAATTCCGTGACTATTTCCACTCTCCACGGATGTCCGCCGCAGGAGATCGAGCGGATCGCTATGTACCTGATTACGGAGAAAGGATTCCATACATTTATCAAATGTAATCCGACGCTCCTTGGCTATGAGTTCGCGAGAAAGATCATGGACGACATGGGATATGATTACGTGGCGTTCGGGGATTTCCATTTTAAGGACGACCTGCAGTGGGAGGACGCGGTTCCTATGCTGAACAGGCTGATGAAGGTCTGCGAGGAGAGGAATCTTGAGTTTGGTGTGAAGATCACGAACACCTTCCCTGTGGATGTGAAGCAGAATGAACTTCCAAGCGAAGAAATGTACATGTCTGGGAAGTCCCTGTATCCTCTGTCCATTTCTCTGGCGGCAAAGCTGGCGAAAGAGTTTGGAGGAAAACTGCGCATTTCCTATTCGGGCGGTGCGGATTTCCACAATATCAAAGGCATCGTGGACGCGGGAATATGGCCTGTGACCGTTGCGACCACGCTCTTAAAGCCGGGCGGATATGACAGAATGCCTCAGATGGCGGCGCTTCTGGAGAAAGAAAATGATGTGTTCACAGGAGTCAGCGTGGAGGGTACAGCTAAACTTGCGGACGAGGTGAGAACGGACCCGCACCATGTCAAGGCGGTAAAACCGCTCCCATCCAGGAAGATGAAAAAGCAGGTTCCGCTTCTGGACTGCTTCGCGGCTCCGTGCAAGGAAGGATGTCCGATCCATCAGGATATCCCGGCATATCTGCAGCTTGTGAAAGCGGAAAAATATGAAGAGGCTCTAAAGGTGATCACAGAGAAGAATCCGCTTCCGTTTATTACAGGTACGATCTGCGCTCACCCTTGCATGGGCAAATGTACCCGCAATTTCTATGAGGAATCTGTTCATATCCGTGAGATGAAGAAGATCGCGGCAGAGAACGGATATGACGCGCTGATCGGGAAGATTACAGCCCCGGCAGTGACAAGACCGGGCAAAGCCGCGGTGATCGGCGGCGGACCCGCAGGCATGGCGGCGGCGTATTTCCTGCGCAGGGGCGGCATGGAAGTAACTCTTTTTGAGAAGACAGGAGCCCTTGGCGGAGTAGTTCGCAGCGTGATTCCTGAATTCCGCATTCCGGGAGACGCTATTGATAAGGACGCGGCGCTCCTTGAGAAACTGGGAGTCAATATCTGTCTGAACTCTGAGATTACAGAGATCGGTATGTTAAAGAACGCAGGATATACCGCGGTGATCCTGGCTGTGGGTGCGTCTGAACCAGGCGTGCTTAAGCTGGAGAAGGGAGAACCGGTGAATGCGCTGGAGTTCCTGGCAGAGTTCAAAGAGAAAGACGGAGATCTGGATATCGGGAAAAACGTGGTAGTAATCGGCGGCGGAAATACAGCCATGGACACGGCAAGGGCGGCAAAACGGACAAAGGGCGTGGAGCACGCGTATCTTGTATACAGAAGGACAAAGAGATATATGCCGGCGGACGAGGAAGAGCTTGAACTGGCTGTAGAAGACGGCGTTGAGTTCATGGAACTGCTCTCGCCGGTTAAGTTAGAGAATGGAAAGCTTCTCTGCAAAGTAATGAAGCTGGGGGATTATGACGCATCAGGAAGAAGAGGCGTTGTAGAAACCGGAGAAGAGAAAGAGATCCCGGCAGACACTGTCATTGCCGCAGTCGGCGAGAGGGTTCCGACCGCTTATTATCAGGCGAATGGAATTAATGTAAATGACAGAGGCCGTGCTATTGTCAATGAGGAGACCGGCGAGACGAATATAGAAGGCGTCTATGTGGCCGGGGACGGCCTGGGAGGTCCCTCCACTGTGGTGGAAGGTATCCGTGACGGCTTAAGAGCGGCTGAGGCTGTGATCGGGGAAAAACTGGTGACAGATCAGGCTTCTCTGACAGATGAGGATGTGATATATTCCAGAAGAGGAAAACTTGCTGACGTCCGGGAAGATAAAGATGAGACGGGACGGTGCCTCGGATGCGAAGGAATCTGTGAAAACTGCGTGGAAGTCTGCCCGAACAGGGCCAATATTTCCATCCGGGTTCCGGGCATGGAGAAGCATCAGATCATCCATGTGGATTATATGTGCAATGAGTGTGGAAACTGCCGGAGCTTCTGCCCCTATGACAGCGCTCCGTATCTGGACAAATTCACGCTGTTCGCGGATGAGAAGGATATGGAGGACAGCAAGAACCAGGGCTTTGCCGTGCTTGACAAAGATGCGGTGAAGTGTAAAGTAAGATTCTTCGGAGAGACTTATGTATGGACAAAGGGAGAAGAGACGAGAATCCCGGAAGGCCTGTTAAAACTGATGGAGGCAGTGTGCAGGGATTACGCTTATCTTCTGAGAGATTAAACAGAAGTTTGGCCATCTTTGATGGCTGAACTATTACGACACTAGAGTATACACAGAAAGAAGGGGTCAGCAGATGAAACGGCTATTCAAAGGCGGAACAGTGGTCAGTGGTGAGGGAATGAGAAAAGTGGATCTCCTTGTGAAGGGGGAGAAGATCCTTGCAGTGGGCGAAGATCTGGAGTTTAAAGACGCCGAGATCGTGGATGTGAGAGGAAAGCTCCTATTTCCGGGCTTCATTGACGCTCATACCCATATGGCACTGGAGGTCAGCAATACGATCACAGCGGATAAGTTTGACACAGGAACAAAGGCGGAGCTGGCCGGCGGCACTACATGTATCATTGACTATGCCACTCAGTACCGCGGGGAAAGCTTAAGACAGGCTCTTGACAACTGGCATAAGAAAGCGGACGGGGAATCATCCTGTGACTATGCGTTTCATCTGGCGCTGACAGACTGGAACGAAGAGATCAGCCGTGAACTTGCCGAGATTGTGGAGAAGGAGACGATGTCCTTTAAGCTGTATATGACATATGATACTATGGTGGATGATGAAACCATGTATGAAATTCTGGCCCGCTTAAAAGAGCTGGGAGGGATCGCGGGAGTTCACTGTGAGAATAACGGGATCATTCAGGCAAGGCTCAAAGAGACGGAGAAGAGAAAGGGAAATCGCAGAGACGTTTCTGATTATCCGTGGACGAGACCGAAGGAAGCAGAGGCAGAGGCGGCTGCCCGCCTGCTAAAGATTGCCAAATGCGTGGATACTCCGGTGATCGTAGTGCACTTAAGCACCGCGGCGGGATATCGGGAGATACTGAAAGCAAGGGAGGAAGGACAGACTGTTTATGTGGAGACCTGTCCTCAGTACCTTGTCATGGACGATGAGAAATATTCCCTTCCGGCCGAGGAGGCGAGGCGTTATATGATCGCTCCGCCGCTTCGGAAGAAGAAGAATCAGGAAGTTCTCTGGCAGGCACTTAAGGAAGGCAGGATTCAGACTATTGCCACGGATCACTGCAGCTTTACGAAAGCGCAGAAAGACGCCGGGGCGGAAGATTTCTCGAAAACACCGTGCGGAATGCCGGGGGCCGAGGAACGCCCGGCGCTGATCTGGCACTATGGAGTGAATGAAGAGCGGATTACGGCGGAACAGATGTGTATTTATCTGTCAGAGAATCCGGCCAAGCTCTATCATCTCTATCCGTGGAAAGGCGCGCTCATTCCCGGAGCGGACGCGGATATCGTAGTGTGGAATCCGGAGACGGAGTGGACACTGAGCGCAGAAGGCCAGCAGTCCGCATGTGATTATTGCCCTATGGAGGGTACAAAGATCCGCGGAAGGGCCGAGCAGGTGTATTTAAGAGGAACTCTCGCGGCGGAGAACGGGAAAATACTTACGGAGAAGGCCGGGACTTATGTGCGTCACGGCGCCAAGTAGGATGATATGGGTTTATGAGAATGACAGTCTGCGTGAGGTTCCCACATTTCTGGAAGCGCTGGAAGCGTGTGACCGTCCTGTGATTTCAGCCGTGGGGGCAGGCGGGAAAACGACGACGCTTCACCGGCTGGCGGATGAATTTGTTCGGGCAGGGCAGCAGGCAGTGGTGACAACGACCACGCATATTATGGAGGAAGAACTTCCATATTTTTACAGGGCGCCGGAGGATCCGGCGCTGTTTCTGCAAGAACTGCGCAGATATGCAGAGGAGTTTGGCCAGGTGTGGACCGGAGCGGCCGCTGCGGGAGGGAAGCTTAAGACTCTGCCGCTGGAGATGATGGATCAGATATGGAAACTGGATCTGCCCGTGCTGATTGAAGCGGACGGCGCCAGACGTATGCCGGTGAAAGTTCCCGCGGGCCATGAACCCGTGATACATCCGCGCACCACCCATGTATTGTCCCTGTATGGGCTGGACGCGCTGGGAAAAAGAATGGAGGAAGTCTGTTTCCGGGCAGAGCTGGCAGAACAGATTTTACACAAAGAGAGAACAGAGCGCATTACCGAAGAGGATCTTGCGATTCTCGCCGTTTCGCGGGAATCCGGGAGGAGAGGATGCCCGGAAGGGGCGGAGTATATCGTTGTTTTAAATAAAGCGGACAGTCAGAAGAGACGGGACGAGGCGCTTTCTATATGCAGAAAACTGAAGGGCTGCATGAGGGGAACAGTGATTGTCACATCCCATGCCGGTATGAGACGGGAGGACGGACTAAGCGCAGTCTGACAGGGCAACCTCTGTGCAGGCTGTACGAAGAAAGAAGGCTGAAAATTTATGAAAATACTGATCAAGGGTGCGGGAGATCTGGCGACAGGCATTGCCTCCAGGCTGTATGGCTCGGGGCATCAGATCATGATGACAGAGATCGGGGTGCCCCTTACCGTGCGGAGGACAGTCGCTCTGTCAAGAGCTGTCTATGAGGGCAGCGCACAAGTGGAGGAGATGAAAGGGATCCGCGCGGATTCACAGGAAGAGGCAGAACAGATCCTGGCCCGTGGAGATGTCCCCGTTATGGTGGATCCGAAGGCGGAGTGCCGGAAATGGTACAAGCCGGATGTTGTTGTGGACGCGATCCTGGCAAAGAGGAATCTGGGGACAGAGATTACAGACGCTCCGCTTGTCATTGGCGTGGGACCTGGCTTTACAGCCGGATGTGACTGCCACTGTGTGGTGGAGACAAAGCGGGGGCATACGCTCGGAAATATTATCTGGAAGGGAAGCGCCATTCCCAATACCGGGGTGCCGGGCAATGTGGGCGGCTATACGATCGAGCGGCTGATCCGGGCGTCTGCTGAGGGCCGAATGGAGCCAAAGGCGCAGATCGGAGACTTTGTTGAAAAGGGCAGTGTTGTTGCAGTCACAGGCGGCAGGCCTGTCTATGCACAGATGAGCGGGATCGTCAGGGGGATGCTCCAGGAGGGAGTGCGGGTCACTGAGAATCTGAAAATCGGAGATATAGACGCGAGGGCCGAGATCTCCCACTGTTGTACCATTTCTGATAAGGCGCGGGCCATTGGCGGCGGAGTTCTGGAGGCTGTGAGTTTATTTGAGAGTATCAAGGGCAGGTATGCCATTGTCATACTTGCCGCGGGAGCGGGGACCAGATTCGGCGGGGATAAATTGAGCACGCCGGTCCGGGGGCGCGCTCTGTATCAGCATATGCTGGACAAAGTCCGGGCATTTTCTTCCTTTCCGGCGTTTATCGTGACCGGAAGTGAGATCATTGCAGGTGAAGCGCAGAGATGCGGCGTCATGCCGGTGTGGAACAGAGAGCCGGAGCAGGGGATCGCAAGGTCTTTAAAACTGGGGCTTGCAGCTGTACAGGACAGATTCCCTGACGCGGTGGGGCAGTTAAAAGGCGTTCTCTGTTCCGTCTGTGACCAGCCGGGACTTTCAGTTTCAACAATGCAGAGAATCTTCAATACAGGAGCGCGCCACCCCGGCGCCATCGTCTGCGCGGGGCGCGCGGGGCGCACCGGCAATCCGGTCCTGTGGAATCGGGAATATTTTCCTGAACTGATGGAACTTTCAGGAGACGTGGGCGGACGACAGATCATGGAGAAATACCGTGACAGGATCCGCCTGGTGGAGACGGATGCGGAGGAGCTCATTGACGTGGACCGGAGAGAAGATTTAGAAAGTCTATAAAAAGGAGAAGTCGTATGATTAAGGTTCTGGTAAATGGAAAAACATATGAAGTGGAGAAAGATAAAAAACTGATGCGTTTCCTCCGGGACGATCTGCATCTGACTTCTGTAAAAGACGGATGCAGCCAGGGAGCCTGCGGGACCTGCACTGTACTTGTGGACGGGAAAGCGACCCGCGCCTGTATTCCGATGCTCTCTAAGGTGGATGGCAAAGAGATCGTCACTGTGGAGGGGCTGAGCCAGAGAGAGCAGGACGTCTACGCCTATGCGTTCGCGACGGCGGGAGCTGTGCAGTGTGGTTTCTGCATCCCCGGTATGGTGATGTGCGCAAAGGGCCTGATCGATCAGAATCCAGATCCGTCGCGCCTGGAAGCCGCAGCTGCGATACGGAATAATATCTGCCGGTGCACAGGTTATAAGAAGATTATAGAAGGAATCCTGCTAAGCGCAAAGATCTTCCGGGAGAATCTTCCGGTTCATGAGGAGAGCGGCGTGGTGAATGTGGGGCAGGCGATCCAGAGGATTGATGCCCGGGAGAAAGTGCTGGGCACAGGGGAGTATCCGGATGACATCTATCTGGACGGCATGATCTACGGAAGCGCGGTGCGCTCTGAGTATCCCAGGGCGAGGGTGCTTGCCATTCATACGGAGGAAGCGCTTGCCATGGAGGGCGTTATCGGGGTGTTTACAGCGGATGATATCCCTGGGGAAGTGAAAGTGGGGCACTTAAAGCATGACTGGGATACAATGATTCCGGTAGGGAAGATCACGCATTATCTCGGGGACGCCATCTGCCTTGTGGCTGCGGAGACGCCGGAGATTCTGGAGGTGGCAAAAGCCAAAGTAAAAGTGGACTATGAGGTCCTGGAGCCTGTGCTGGATCCCTTTGAGGCCATGAAGGAGGAAGCGCCCCTTGTACACGGGGACGGGAATATCCTGGCTCATGAGCACCTTGTAAGAGGTGATGCGGAAAAAGTAATTGCAGAGTCAAAATATAAAGTGACCATGCACTATGAGACTCCGTGGACGGAGCATGCATTCCTGGAGCCGGAGTGTGCGGTCGCAATGCCCTTTGACGACGGCGTATTCATTTATTCTGCGGATCAGGGTACCTATGATACGCAGCATGAATGCTGTATCATGCTGGGGCTGCCGCCGGAGAAAGTGATTGTAGAGAATAAGCTGGTGGGCGGCGGATTCGGAGGAAAAGAAGACGTGTCTGTACAGCATCACGCAGCGCTGATCGCCTATCTGACAAAGCGTATTGTCAAAGTGAAGCTTTCCAGGCAGGAGAGCATACTGGTGCATCCGAAGCGTCATCCGATGTGGATGGACATCACAACAGCCTGTGATGAGAACGGATACCTGACGGCTATGAAGGCAGTCGTTGTATCCGATACGGGCGCCTATGCGTCGCTTGGCGGACCGGTTCTCCAGAGGGCCTGTACCCATGCGGCAGGACCTTATAACTTCCAGGTGATTGACATTGACGGAAAGGCAGTATATACGAATAATCCGCCGGCCGGAGCGTTCCGCGGATTCGGGGTGACGCAGACCTGCTTTGGTTCGGAGAGGAATCTTGATCTGCTGGCTGAAAAGGTGGGAATTTCACCCTGGGAGATCCGTTACCGCAACGCCATCCGCCCGGGACAGGTGCTGCCGAACGGCCAGATCGCAGATCCGTCCACCGGTGTTGCGGAGACGCTGGAAGCGGTGAAAGAGGTCTATGAGAGCGAACCCTATGCGGGAATCGCGTGCGCGATGAAAAACGCAGGGGTCGGCGTGGGGCTTCCGGACTGGGGGCGCTGCCGCCTGCTGGTTAAGGACGGAAAAGTGGAGATCCATGCAGGGGCGTCCTGTATCGGTCAGGGCCTTGGCACGGTGCTGACTCAGGTGGTCTCAGAGACGACAGGATTTGGCATTGATAAAATCGTGTACTGCCGGCCGAATACGGCTAATTCTCCGGACTCCGGAACTACATCCGGCTCTAGACAGACACTGATCACAGGGGAGGCGGCAAAGCGCGCTTGTGAGAAACTGCTGGAGGATCTGAAAGAACATACTCTGGAAGAGCTGGATGGAAGAGATTACACGGGAGAATATCTTGCAAAGACAGACAAGATGGGAAGCGATGTGCCTAATCCGGTATCTCATGTGGCTTATGGTTATGCCACTCAGGTGTGTATCCTGAATGAAGACGGCACGGTCAAGAAAGTTGTGGCGGCCCATGATGTGGGAAAAGCAGTGAACCCGGTCAGTGTAGAGGGGCAGATTGAAGGCGGCGTTGTTATGAGCCTTGGCTATGCACTGACAGAACAGTATGAGCTCAAAGACGGAAGGCCGCTGTCAAAATATGGCACGCTGGGGCTCTTTAAGGCGGACAAGGTGCCGGATGTGGAGCCGATTATCGTTGAGAAACCGGGCGTAGACGTGGGGTACGGGGCAATCGGAATCGGTGAGATCACATCCATCCCCACGGCTCCCGCTGTCGCAGGGGCATATTACAAATGGAATGGTCAGTTTCAGACGAAACTGCCGCTGGTCAATACCCCTTATGAGAGGAAAAAGAAAGGGACAAAATAAGAGGAGGATGTGCAGGTGAATCCGTCAGATAGAATCCCGAAGACCGGGACGGAATCAGAAACAACAAGTGAGACCGGGCTCAAAAAAGAGATCCGTCCCCGCGTAAAAGTTCAGCTTGTGGGAACAGAGCCTTTCTTTGGGCCGGGAGTAAAGACTCTCCTGATCTGCATCAGGGAACAGGGCTCTGTCAGGGACGCCTGCGAAAAGATGGGACTGTCCTACAGCAAAGGCAGGAAGCTTCTTGACCGCGTGGAGCGAGAACTGGGATATATTGTTGTGGAGCGCTCCCACGGCGGGAAAAACGGCGGAAGCGCCCGGCTGAGCCGGAGAGGGCTTTGGCTCCTCGAGCAGTACGAAAAGCTGGAGACGGAGATGAAGAATGCTGCGGAAAAAGCATACGGGGAGATTTTTGGGAAAGACGCCTGAATTGTCATTAGGAGCTGATCTCGTGGGGGTCTGAATGATTCACACAGCGGAAGACAAAACTGCGGAAAGTCCTGACCGCGGAAGAGTACTCTTCATTTGGCAGAGATATGTAGATATTGCGCTGCAGAGTATGGCCTTCGATGTGTCTTAACAGGATCTTGTCACTCTCGATTTTCCATGTTCTGGAGGGAAAGAAGGCCAGTCCCATCCCCTCCTCTACAAAGGCGGTAAGAGTCTGCTGACTGTCGCACTGCAGCGGCACTTTCGGACGGATGTGAAGGGGTTTGAAATACCGTCTGGTAAGCTCTCCCAGAGAATTGTCCTGGGTCAGGAGAAGAAACGTTTCTTCTTCAAGCTGATCGGGATAGATGGCATCTGCGGAGGCGAGCGGATGATGAACGCTCATGCCGAGCAGGCATTCTTCCTGGAAAAGAATTGTGCTTTCCATTGTGTTCGCAAGCGAATCTGAGGCGTGTATGATGATGTCGCAGTTATCCGGTATTTCGTCAGGGGAAGAGAATCTCAGGATAGAAAAGCGGACATCGCTGTGTTCCTCGCTGAATCTGGTGATCAGCTCCGGGAAAATATTCGTCGCGTTGAGCATGGCGATTTTCAGCAGGCGGGAACTGCCGTCTTGGCGCTGCTTTAACTCAGAGACAGCCTGACTGTGCAGACGGAGGATATGTTCCGCATAGTGATAGAGCGTCTGTCCGTTCTCGTTTAAAGAGATTTTCCGCCCTTTTCTATCAAACAGGGCAACTCCCAGTTCTTCCTCCAGGCTTCGGACGGTGCGGCTTAAGAATGGCTGGGAGACGTGAAGCCGTTTTGACGCCAGGGACATATTCTCTGTTTCTGCGATCGTTTTAAAATAGGATAACTGTCGGATTTCCATAAGAGCTCTCTTTCGTAATCTGATATATTTCCGCGGGTGATGCGACAAGCTTATATGCATGCTGACGGCGGATTCTCTGATTAATATACGTCCTGAGAATAAGGAAGTCAAGAGTCTTATAACTATTTGGTTATAAGTGTGGTATAAAACAGGTCTTAGAAAATTGCATAAACCAATTGACATTTTAGCATAAAAAACTGTAAGATATATACATCTGAGAGAGCAAGGGTGCCGGCCAGAAGTTCCCTGCTCTCTTTTTCTATTATAAGGAGGAATGTGGTATGGCAGACAAGAAAAAACTGACAATTAAAGATTACCTGACAAGTCTTGGACCAGGCGCGATTATGGCTGCGGCTATCATCGGACCTGGAAGTGTGACGACAGCTTCCACACAGGGCGCCAGTTACGGATATGAGAGCTTATGGCTGATTCTTCTGGCCTGTGTGATTGCATACTTCTTCCAGGAGCCTGGAACGAGGATTGCCCTGGGATGTAAGGAAGACGTTATGACAGGAATCCGGACCAATCTTGGAAAAGGATGGGCGATTTTCCTGTATATTGTAGTGCTTGTGGGATCTATAGCATTCCAGGCAGGAAACCTTTCCGGAGCGGGAATGGCGCTGACTTATATTTTCCCGGGTACAACGAATTTGTTCTGGGCGGTTGTGATCTCTGTGATCGCTCTTGTGATTATTCTGATGAAGCATTATAACGTGATCGAGAACATCAACCAGATCCTTATTATTTTGATGGTGCTCGCGTTTGTGATTACAGCTCTGACATGTCACGCGAATGTGGGAGAGATGCTTTCTGAGGGATTTTCCTTCCGTATCCCGGGTGGGAATGCAACACTTGCACTGTCACTTCTGGCAACGACAGTAACACCGAATCTGGTACTTGGATACTCGTCATTTTTGAAGCAGAAATACCCGACCGTGAAGACCGGGGATGAAACGAATCTGATCAAGCTGAATAACTTCGGCCTTGGGTTTAACATGGCGGTTACTTTCCTGATCACAGCATCTATCATTATCTGTTCTGCGACTCTTCTGCATCCGCAGGGAATCCAGATCACATCCGCGGGCGAGATGGCGGAACAGCTTGTGCCTCTGCTTGGAAATTTCGCGGGAATCTTCTTCTCGCTGGGCCTGTTTGGAGCTGCGTTTTCATCTGTAATTTATCAGATATCTATCCATGGAATGCTGCTTCCGAAGGCATTTGACGTAAGTGATGATCCGAAAGCAAAACACAACCTGATTGTGACTCTGCTTGTATTTATCATTCCGGTTATCATTGTTGCAGCTCTTGGCTCTTCACCGACAGAGCTGATCATCACAGCTCAGGCGCTGAACGGAGTAGCTCTTCCGCTGGTATTCATCCTGTGCTGGGTACTGTGCAATAAGAAGAAATTTATGGGCGAATATGTCAACAATACAGTGAAAAATGTTATCTTCGGTATTGTTACAATCCTTACAATACTGTTTGCGCTGAATACGATTATCAACAGTGTCATTCCGTCATTGATGAATATGATCGGCTAGCGCATTAGAATAAGTTCAAAAGCAGGAAGAAAGGAGAAAGGCAGAAATATGAAGGAAAAGGTATTAAGCTGCGTAGACGCTAATCGGGACAGGATGATCCAGCTTGTGTCAGACATGGTAAAGATCCCCAGCGTCAGCGGAAATGAGGCGGAGCTGGCAAAGTATCTGATGAAGTACTGTACAGATCTCGGATTTGAGTGTGAGACTGACAGACACGGAAACTTTTTCGCCTATATTAAAGGAAACAGGCCGGGAAAACGTCTGATCTTCAACAGCCATCTGGATACGGTGGAAGTCGGAGAAGGATGGGATGACGACCCGTTCTCCGGAAAGATCGATGGAGATAAGATCTGGGGAAGAGGAAGCACGGACTGCAAGGCGGCCATCGGTTCACAGATTACAGCAGCCCTGTCTGTAAAACAGGCCGGAGCTGATTTTGCAGGGGAGATCTGCCTGATGTACCCTGTGGAGGAAGAGGTCCAGAACGTTCAGAGAAAGGGAACTTACCTTGCTCTTAAAGACGGGTTTACAGGAGATATGGCTGTAAACGGAGAGGACACAGACCTTCATGTGTGCCTGGCATGCGAGGGAATGCTTGAAGTCAAGATCACGACTCATGGCGTGGGAGCGCATGGGGCGACTCCGAAGGAAGGCAAGAACGCCATTGTCATGATGTGCAGGGTGGTTGAAGAATTAGAGAAGATCGTTCCGGGCGTAAATAAATATACCGGAAGCGGTTCTATCAATCCGGGAGTCATCGAGGGCGGCTGCCGCTCCAGCGTGGTTCCGGACACCTGTACACTGAAGTGTTCCAGATTCACGGTGCCGGGTGAGGGAAGCGAGCTGTTCTTAAAGCAGATCGAAGAGATCTTTGAGAAACTTAAGGCGGAGGATCCGGACTTTAAAGCTGACGTGGAACTGACCTATGATTCTAATCCGTCTATCGTTGATGAGGACGCAGACATCGTAAAAGCGATCGTGAAGGCTCATGAGGGAATCGGAAAGGACTGTCCGCTCTATGGCACGCCTCAGCATGACGATGCGGATTTCCTGACGAATGTGGGACATATCCCGACGGTTCTGTACGGACCTGGCACAGGAGTGCTGGCGCACATGCCAAATGAGTATGTAAAGATTTCAGAGCTGGAAGAGGCGGCAAAAGTGTACGCCCTGACCATCCTGGAAGCTTTAAAATAAATAAACACAGAAATAAAGCATATATGGCCGTGGCCGGATTTATTTCCGGCCGTGGCTTTCGCTGACTCTGTGGAATGGAAAGGAGACAAACCGCATGACGAAAAAAACGCTGAATGTGGGAATCATAGGCTTTGGATACATGGGGAAGATGCATTCCATGTGCTATGATAATCTGAAGTATTATTACAACTGTGACGCGGATGTGTGCCTGTACGCAGTTGCGACTTCAAAAAAACCGGAGGAACTTCCGGTGAAATTCCAGAAATACTACACTTCCTGGGAGGAGCTCCTGGACGATGAAAACGTAGATATCGCGGATATCTGCGGACCTAATTATCTCCATGCGGACGTCCTGAAAAAGGCCATGGAGAAAAAGAAATATATCTACTGTGAGAAGCCCCTTACGACAGATCTGACAGGCGCCGAGGGCGTGATGGCCTGCAAGGAGAAGCTGGGCTATGACATGGTGAACCGGGTATGCTTTGAGTACCGCTTTGTTCCCGCCATTATCCGCGCGAAGCAGATGATCGAGAACGGGGATATCGGAAAGCTGATCAACTTTAACTTCAAATATTACGGCTGTGAGTTCCTTGATCCGGCCCGGTGCATCAGCTGGCAGTCTACGAAAGAACTTTCCGGCGGCGGCGTTCTCTATGCTCTTGGGACACATGCGATTGACCTGATCCGTTATCTTGTGGGAGACGTGGAGGAAGTGTTTGCCCAGCAGAGAACTCATTTTAAAGAGCGGCCATTAAAGGAAGATCCCACTCAGATGAAGAAAGTGGAGATCGAGGATATTGTAAACGCCCAGCTTACCTGTAAGGACGATGTGGTGGGCAATCTGCTTCTGTCCCAGGTGGCGGCCGGATCGGGGATCGACTTTACCTTCGAGATCTACGGAGAAAAAGGCGCTATCAAGTTCGATCACAATAATGCAAATGTAATCTACTATTTCAACAACGAGGACCCGAAAGAACCTGTTGGCGGCTTCGGAGGATTTAGAGCCATCGAGACAACCCAGAAGTACGGGGGAGCGGCGGTATTCCCGCCTCCGCGTGTGACTATCTCCTGGCTGAGGTATCATATCGCGAGCGTATATGATTTTGTGGAAGGTATTATAAACGAAGAGGAAAAGACGCCCGGTATCGAGGACGCATATAAAGTCCAGCAGATCACAGAGGCAATCTATAAGTCTGCGCAGAGCGGCAGGATCGAAAAAGTGGCCGGCGTGGATGAAGCGGAGGAAAATGCGATGGAAGGAGACGGCGAGTCATGAAAGACATCCAGATGCTGCACGGAGCTTTGAGGCTTGTGCAGATTAATGCCGGTTTGAAGCCGGATGAGAGGGCTCTGATCGTGTGCGATACAGAGAACCTCGACAGAGCGAAAGCTCTGGCATACGCGGTGAAAAGCGTGGGCGCTGAGTACAGCGTATGCATCATGGAGCCGAGGAGCACTCACGGAGAGGACCCCACGGACGCAATATCGAAGGCCATGCTTGGGGCGGACGTGATCTTTGCGCCGACCAGATTTTCTCTGTCCCATTCGAACGCGAGGATTGCTGCGAATGAAAACGGAGCCCGCTTTATCAGCATGCCGGATTACACAGACGATATGCTCAAAGGCGGAGCTTTGGACGCGGATTTTCTGGAAATCTATAAATTGGTGAAAAAGATGCAGCAGATCTTGACCGACGCGGAAAAAATCCATGTTACTACAGAGGCAGGGACAGATATCTGGCTTAACGCGAAAGGAAGGATCGGCAACGAAGTATCCGGCGTGTGCCGGGTCCCGGGGACATGGGGATCACCGCCGAATATTGAGGTGAATGTCTCTCCCATTGAAAACGAGACTCAGGGAATCGTGGTGATTGATGGAAGCATCCCCATGCCGGAGATTGGCGTAGTATCGTCTCCTGTGACACTGCGCATTGAGGACGGCAGGATCACGGAATTTAAGGGCGGCGCTGAGGCGGAGAAGTTCCGCGAGCTGTTAAAGGGAAATGAAAACCCGAACAATCTTGTGCTGGCCGAGTTCGGAATCGGGCTCAATGACAAGGCAGAGTTAAAGGGCTCCATGCTGGAAGATGAAGGCGCCTACGGCACATGCCACTTCGGGTTCGGGCACAACGCGGATCAGGGCGGCGTAAATAATGCCACTGTACATATCGACGGCGTATACCGGAATCCGGATGTAGAGATCGACGGAAAGAAAATCATAGAAAAGGGAAGGTGTATTGTATGAAAAAAAATATCATGCTGATGGCGGGACCGACAGCAATACCGGAGAGAGAGATCAAGGCAATGGACCGTCAGGTGCCGTTCCACCGCTCAAAAGAGTTTGAAGACATTACAAAGGAACTGAACGCGAACTTAAAGAAAGTCTTTAAGACAAAAGAAGAGGTTATGGTACTGACCGGATCCGGAACAGCGGCCATGGAAGCGGCAGTTCAGAACTGCTTTTCCGCAGGGGATGAAGTCATTGTTGCCGTGCTCGGCGTGTTCAGCGCCAGAATGGCGTCCATGGCAGAAGCATATGGTCTGAACGTGACGAGAATTACAAAGCCCAACGGTGAAGTTGTGACTGTAGATGAGGTGATGGCTCATGTGACAGAGAATACAAAGGGCGTATTCATCGTGCACAACGAGAGCGCTACGGGCGTTACCTGCGATATACAGGCGTTCGGAGAGGCGCTCAAAGACACGGGAGCCCTCCTTGTAGTTGATACGGTCAGCGGTATCGGGGCACTGGAGTTTGCCTTTGACGACTGGCATGTGGACGTGGCCTTTGCAAGTTCTCAGAAGGCATTGATGGGCGCGCCGGGAACTGCTGTGATCTGCTTAAGCCAGAAGGCATGGAAGGCGGTTGAAACTTCTACACTGCCGAAGTTCTATCTGGATCTTAAACTGGCCAAGGAATTCGGCGAGAAGGGGCAGCATCCCTGGACTCCGGCGATCTATTCGATCATCGGATTAAACGAGAGTGTGAAGATGATTGTGGAGGAAGGCATCGACAATGTAGTGAAGCGCAACGACAAGCTGTCTAAGATGGTAGTGGAAGGTATGGAGAAGCTGGGAATCCACTTGTTTGCAAAAGATCCTTCTTATGCGTCAAAATCTGTGAACACATTCGCATATGACAAGAGCCCGCAGTTTGTGTCAAAGCTGGCGGAAGAGTACGGCGTCCAGATCTACAACGGACAGGCAGACCTGTATAACACAACGTTCCGCGTCGGTACAATGGGCTATGTATGCGAGACGGATATAGCGGCATTCCTTTATGCGGCAGAGCAGGTAATCAAAGAACTAGAAGAGGGGGATAAGTAAAAATGGCGGACTATATTACAGAAAAATTCGCAAAACTGGGCGTGGACAATGCGCCCGGTCAGGAAGTAAGGCAGAAAACGGACAATCTTGACATGGTTGGGGAGAAGATCGAGGGAGCTCCTGTTGATTTCTCTCACGGTGATGTGGACGCGTTTGAGCCGGTTCCGGGATCCTTTGACGCGTTTGAGGAAGGATTTAAGATCGGCGGGGCTCAGGCGTACACAGAGTACAGAGGAAAAGGCTTTATCCGCGACCAGCTTGCAGAGGATCTGGCAGCGTTTACCGGCGCTCCGGTCTCCGCTTCTGACGGACTGATCCTCACACCGGGGACCCAGGGCGCTCTGTTCCTGGCGATGGGTTCTCTTATTGGCCGGGGAGATAAGGTTGCGATCGTAGAGCCGGATTACTTTGCGAACAGAAAGCTTGTCGAATTTTTCGACGGAGAGCTGGTGCCGGTCCAGATGCATTACATGCAGGCGAAAGATGGAGCAGGGCTTGATCTGGATCAGCTGGAACAGGTATTTAAAGACGGTGTGAAGCTGTTTGAATTCTCCAACCCGAACAATCCGGTCGGCGCCATCTGCAGCCATGACGAGATCTGCCAGATCGCGAAGCTGGCTGAAAAATACGGGGCATCCGTGATCGTGGATGAGCTGTATTCACGTCAGATCTTCGACGGCCGCACCTACACTCATCTGCGCGCGCAGAATCTGATGAATCCGGACAATCTGATCACGATCATCGGACCGTCAAAGACGGAGTCCTTAAGCGGTTTCCGTCTGGGAGCTGCATTCGGTTCTCCGAAGGTGATCGCGCGTATGGAGAAGCTGCAGGCGATTGTATCCCTGCGCTGTGCGGGATATAACCAGGCAGTATTCAAAACCTGGTTCCATGAGCCGGAAGGATGGATGAAAGAACGTGTAGCGGCTCATCAGGCGATCCGTGACGATCTGCTGGCGCTCTTTAACAGCACTGATGGAATTGAAGTGAGGCCGACAGAAGGAGGAAGCTATATCTTCCCGAGAGTAGAGGGACTGAAGAGGAGTATTCAGGACTTCACAAAGATCCTGCGTCTGCAGGCAGGAGTGACTGTAACGCCGGGAACTGAGTTCGGCCCGCAGTTTACAGACTGCTTCCGTCTGAACTTTTCTCAGGATCCGAAGAAGGCTCACGACGCGATTGTAAGACTCCTGAAGATCGTGGAGAGATATCGTTAGGATATTGTATTGTCAGTGAACAGCGGCAGCAGCCGGGATAAGTACTACAGACAGAGAGGGACAGACAGAATGAAGGTTGGATTTTTAGGATGCGGGAAGATCGGCGGGGCCATGCTTTCCGCGCTCCTTGAAGACGGGAAAAATGAAGTTACATTTATTCAGGATCCGTTTGTCGGGCAGGAGGGGAAACCCTGCCCGGTGACGGAAAAATCAGATGAGACACTGCTTGAGAAGACAGATCTGGTGATTGAGTCCGCAACAGTAGATGTATTAAAGGAAAATGTGGAGGCGATTTTAAAGCACTGCAATCTGATGGTGTTCTCCGTGACGGCATTTTCCGATGAGGCGTTCTACGCACAGGCCAAAGAGCTGACAGAAAAGTACGGACGGACGATTTATCTGCCTCACGGCGCGATTCTCGGCCTTGACGGGATCGCGGACGGCCGGAAGGTGATCAAGAGCGTCCGGATCGAGACAACGAAGAATCCAAAGAGCCTGGGACGCACAGATACAGAACGCACAGTGGTATATGAGGGCAGCACGCGGCAGGCATGCCGGGAATATCCGAGGAACGTCAATGTACACGCCGCAGTGGCTCTGGCCGGATTGGGCTTTGATAAGACGCAGTCCAGGATCATATCAGATCCGGCTGTGAGCACAAACGCTCACACTATCACAGTGGACGGAGACGGCATCCATTTCGAGATCGTGGTCAGCAGCCAGGCGGGCGGCGGTGTGACAGGCAAATATACGCCGTATTCCGCAGTGTCCAGTATGTTCAAAGTACTGGGCGGAAGCGGAGAGTTCAGATTTGTGTAAGACGAATATTATATGAAGTATGCAGTGAGGACGTCTATGTCAGATTACAGAGAGCAGGAGTGGATGGTGAATTATCCGCTGTATTGTATCGGATGTCTGGACGCGTATATGGATGGAAAATAGCAACTCTGCACCTCAAAAGATACAAAAAAACCGACTGCCCTCTATGGACTTTTGTCATTTTTGGAGATATAATTAAATCACATGTGAATATTTATATTTCTATGTAAAATCTAAGGAGGAACAAACAAATGGCAAGAAAAATGAAGACCATGGACGGTAACCAGGCTGCTGCTCACGTGTCATATGCTTACACAGAAGTTGCGGCGATCTACCCGATCACACCGTCATCCGTTATGCCGGAGCATGTTGACGAGTGGGCAACAGAAGGCAGGGAGAACATCTTCGGACAGACAGTTAATGTCGTAGAAATGCAGTCCGAGGCAGGTGCGGCAGGTGCTGTACACGGATCTCTGTCAGCGGGAGCCCTCACAACAACATTCACAGCATCTCAGGGACTTCTGCTTATGATCCCGAACTTATATAAAGTTGCCGGCGAGCAGCTTCCGGGCGTATTCAACGTTTCTGCCCGTGCACTTGCAAGCCATGCACTTTCCATCTTTGGCGATCACTCAGACGTTTACGCCTGTCGTCAGACTGGTGCGGCTATGCTGTGTGAGTCCAGCGTTCAGGAGGTTATGGACCTGACACCGGTTGCTCACTGCGCTGCACTGGAAGGAAAACTTCCTTTCATCAACTTCTTCGATGGATTCCGTACATCTCACGAGATTCAGAAGATCGAGACATGGGATTACGATGATCTGAAAGATCTGGTAAATATGGATGCAATCGACGCTTTCCGTGCACACGCACTGAACCCGAACCATCCGTGCCAGAGAGGTTCCGCTCAGAACCCGGATATCTTCTTCCAGGCAAGAGAGGCATGTAACCCGTACTACGATGCTATGCCGGCTATCGTACAGAACTACATGGACAAAGTAAATGCCAAGATCGGAACAGACTACAAACTGTTCAACTACTACGGAGCAGAGGATGCTGAGCATGTAATCATCGCTATGGGATCTGTCTGCGATACAATTGAAGAGACCATCGACTACCTGATGAAGGCAGGCGAGAAAGTCGGCGTTGTGAAAGTTCGTCTGTACAGACCATTCTGCGCACAGGCTCTGATCGATGCGATTCCGGATTCCGTTAAGAAGATTTCCGTTCTTGACAGAACAAAAGAGCCGGGAGCTATGGGCGAGCCGCTGTACCTTGACGTTGTTGCAGCACTCAAAGGCTCCAAATTCGATGCAGTTCCGATCTATACAGGACGTTACGGACTTGGTTCCAAAGATACAACACCTGCTCAGATCGTTGCTGTATATCACAATGATGAGAAACAGAAATT